>JAXDHQ010000308.1:0-15195 GCA_034664395.1 Solirubrobacteraceae bacterium
CGATGGAGGAGGCGACGATGCTGCCGCGGGCCGCCTTCACCGAGCCCTCGGTGCTCGACTGGGAGCTCGAGGCGATCTTCCGGGCCGGATGGGTATGCGCCGGCCACACGGACCAGCTGAAACAGCGCGGCCAGTACCTGACCGTCGAGATCGGCGGCGAGAGCATCCTCGTGATAGCCGACGACGACGGCGTGCCGCACGCGTTCCACAACGTCTGTCGCCACCGCGGTGCCCGCCTGCTCGAGCAGCCCGAGGGCAAGACAGGCCGGCTCCAGTGCCCCTACCACGCCTGGTGCTACGGCTTCGACGGCAGCCTCAAGAATGCCCCCCACACCGCCGGCATCTCGAACTTCGACCACAAGGAGCAGGGCCTCCACCCGGTCCGGGCGGCAACGGTCGAAGGACTCGTGTTGATCGACCCGTCCGGCCACGCCCCGCCCCCGGAAGACCACCTCGGCGACCTCGCCACCCACCTGGCGCGGTACCGGCTGGGCGCGCTGGAGAGGACGACCCGGGTCACGTACGAGGTCGACGCGAACTGGAAGGCGATCGTCGAGAACTACAACGAGTGCCTGCACTGCCCCGGCGTGCACCCCGAGCTCAACCGCCTCAGCCACTACCTCTCCGGCGACACGATCAGCGGCGCCGGCGCCTGGTGCGGCGGGTCGATGGTCCTCAGCGAGGGCGCCCAGACGATGGGCGTCGACGGCGGCGCCGCACGCCCGCCGATCGCCGGCCTCGACGACGACGACGTGCGCTCGATCCTCTACTTCCTGCTCTTCCCCAACGCGCTCGTCTCGCTGCACCCCGACTACGTGATGCTGCACACGCTGTGGCCGCGCGCCGTCGACCGCACCGAGGTCGTCTGCGACTGGCTCTTCGAGCCCGCGACGATCGCGGCCGCCGGCTTCGACCCCTCCGACGCCGTCGGGTTCTGGGACCAGGTCAACCGCGAGGACTGGCGCGTGTGCGCGCTGACGCAGCGCGGGATGGCGTCGCGGGGCTTCGAGCCCGGCCGCTACACGTCGCAGGAGACCGACGTGCACGCCTTCGACGTCATGGTCGCCGAGCGCTACCTGGACGCGCTCGCGGCGCCCGTGACGGTGGGACGATGAGCACCAACGGCAGCGGTCCGAGCTACGACGCGATCGTGGTCGGCGCCGGTCACAACGGCCTGACCGCCGCGGCGTACCTGGCGCGCGCGGGGCTGCGCGTCTGCGTGGTGGAGTCGCGCGAGGTGCTCGGCGGCGCGTGCGTCACCGAGGAGCTGTGGCCCGGCCAGCGGGTCTCGCGCGCGTCGTACGTCGTCTCGATGCTGGCGCCGAAGATCGTCGCCGACCTGCGCCTGCACGACTTCGGCTATCAGCCGATCCCGCTCGACCCCGAGTTCGCGACGTTCGCCGCCGACGGCCGGCCGATGCTGCTGCCCAACGACGACCGGATCACCTACGAGCAGGTCGGGCGCGTCTCGCACCGGGACGCCGACGCGCTGGCGCCCTTCGACGCGCTGTTCGACAAGGCGGCGCGCTTCCTCAAGCCGCTGATGCTGCGTCCGCCCCCGGCGGTCGGCTCCAAGCGCCCCGGCGACGTCTTCGAGCTGCTGCGCGAGGCCGGCCGCGCCGCCGGCCTCAGTCGCCGCGACCTGTCCGACGTCTTCCGGCTGATGACGATGTCCGTCGGCGACCTGCTCGACGACCACTTCGAGACCGACGAGCTCAAGGGCGCCTACGCCTCCAGCGGCGTCGTCGGCGTCTGGGCCGGGCCGTACACGCCGGGCACCGCCTACAACCTCCTGCACCACGCGCTCGGCGAGATCGACGGCGTGCAGGGCGCGTGGGGCCACGTGAAGGGCGGGATGGGCGCGATCTCCGAGGCGATCGCCGCCAGCGCGCGCGCCGCCGGGGCGACGATCCGCACCAGCGCCCCGGTCGTGTCGATCGACGTCGCCGGCGGCCGCGTCACCGGCGTGACGCTCGCCGGCGGCGAGCAGCTCCACGCGTCGCTCGTGCTGTCGGGCGCGCATCCCAAGCGGACTGTCCTCGATCTCGTCGGCGCCGAGCACTTCCCGGCCCACGTCGCCGAGGACATGCGCCGCTACCGAACGCGCGGCGCCTCGGTGAAGATCAACGCGGTCCTGTCCGAGCCCCCGCGCTACGTCAACGCGCCGGACGACGTCAGCGAGCAGCTCCTGCACGCCAGCGTCGCCATCTGTCCCTCGGTGCCCTACCTCGAGCGCGCCTGGCAGGACGCCCAGCGCGGCGTGCCGGCCGCCGGTCCGTACATCGAGGTCGAGGTGCCGACGGCCGTCGACCCGAGCCTGACCGACGACGGGACGACGGTGCTGACCATGTTCACCCAGTACGGGCCGCACGCCGCGGGCGACTGGCCCGACGGCGCGCGCGAGGCCTACGCCGAGCGCTGCTTCGCGATGCTCGCCGAGCACGCGCCGAACGTCCCCGGGGCGATCCTCCACTACGAGGTCCTCGCGCCGCCCGACCTCGAGCGGATCTTCGGCCTGGAGGGGGGATCGATCTTCCAGGGCGAGCAGGGACTCGACCAGATGGCGTTCATGCGCCCGACGCCCGACCTCGCGCGCTACGCCACGCCCGTGCACGGCCTCTACCTGTGCGGGGCGGGCACGCACCCCGGCGGCGGGGTGATCGCGGCCTCGGGCCACAACGCGGCGCATCGCGCGCTGCGCGACCTGCGAGCGGCCCGGCGGCGCCCCGGACGGCGCCGGCGCGCACCCGCGGCGGCCGCGGGCTGAACCTCTGTTCAACCAGTCAGCGAGCGAGCCAGGCGAGGTGTAGACCTTGACAGCGCGAGCCGGGATCGGATAGGGGTACCCCTGCTTTGAACGAGCCTTCAAAGCCTGGGATCTCGCGCCGCTCGCTCTTGCGTCGCGGCGGCGCCGCCGCCCTCGCCGCGGGCGCGGGCGCCGCGCTCGCGGGGTGCGAGAACACCACGACGCCGGTCGGTCCCAAGGGAGCCGGCGGCGGGAAGGGCATCCTCGGCGACCCCACCGCCGGGGGCCCGGTCGACGCCGCCGGCATCCCGCTCGCCCGTCGCGACTACGCCGTCGTGCTGCCCCGGCTCGGCGACCCGGTGAAGACGTCGGTCAAGCCCGAGCGCGGGGGCGAGCTGCGCATCTACAACTACGCCGACTACGTGAGCCCTGACGTGATCAAGGCCTTCGGCAAGCAGGAGGGCGTCAACGTCCGCGTGACGACGTTCGACACGCTCGACGAGCAGCTCTCCAAGCTCAGCTCGGGGCGCCTGCAGTTCGACGTGATCTTCTCGTCGCCGGACTACCTGTCGCGCCTCGTCGGCCGCCAGCTCGTGCAGCCGCTGAACCTCGACCTGATCCCCAACCTGCGCAAGAACGTCTGGCCCGAGCTGCACAGCCCGTTCTACGACGTCGGCCCGCGCTACTCGGTGCCGTACACGACGTACACGACCGGGATCGCCTGGCGCAACGACCGGCTCGGGTTCGACCCGAGCAAGCTCGACCAGCCCTGGGACGCGTTCTGGCAGTCGGGGCGCTACCGCGGCCGGGTGGCGATCCTCGACGACTCGCGCGAGGCGCCGGGCATGGCGCTCATGCGCCGCGGCGTGACCGACCTCAACACCGAGCGGCCCGACCTGCTCGCCCAGGCGCTGACCGACCTCAAGGAGCTCAACTCGATCGCCCGGGTGAAGGTCTCGATCGCCGACTACGAGACCGTGCCCGCCGGGCGCGTGCTGCTGCACCAGGGCTGGTCGGGGGACATGATCAGCGCAGTCATCTCCTACCTGCCCAAGGGCACCAAGGCCGACGTGCTCTCGTACTGGTACCAGGCGCAGGGCGGCCCGATCTTCAACGACATCATCGCCGTCGCCGCCAAGGCGTCCAAGCCGGTGCTCGCGCACCGCTTCCTGAACTACCTGCTCGACACCAAGGTCGCCTACGCCAACTTCGCGGGCTTCGTCGGCTACCAGCCGCCGCAGAACGCGATCGACGCCGCCGGGCTGTTCGACAAGGGCCTGCTCCCGAAGTCGCTGCGCCAGGCGGTCGTCACCCGCGAGGCCTACGCCAACGGCAACGCCTACCTGACGCTCTCGTCCACCGGCCAGCAGCTCTGGGACCGCACGTGGGCGTCGTTCCGCAACGGGTGACGTGACCTCGCGGTGGATCTGGCGCGCGCTCGCCCTGCCCGGCCTCGCCTGGCTGGGGCTGTTCTTCGTCGTGGCCTTCTACGCGATCATCAGCGTGGGGCTGGGGAACGTCACGACGCTGTACGAGCCGGTCCCGCACTGGAACCCGCTGGACTGGAACGTCGGCTACCTGTGGCAGGCGATGCAGGCGGTCGTGCCCGGCGGCCAGACGTGGGACACGTTCCTGCGGACGCTCGTCTACGTCGTCGTCGCCGTCGTGCTCTCGCTGGCGATCGGCTACCCGGTCGCGTGGTACGCCGCCCGCCACGCCGGGCGCTGGCGCGGGCCGATCCTGGTGCTGCTCGTCCTGCCGTTCTGGATCAGCTACCTGATGCGGATGTTCGCGTGGACGAACCTGCTCGACACCGGCGGCTACGCGACGCGCGCGCTGCACGCGCTGTCGATCGACTCGCTGCTGAGCTCCGTCGGGCTGCTCGACGGCCACGACTGGCTCGGAGGCCAGCACGTGTCGGTGATCATGGCGCTCGTCTACGGCTACGTGCCGTACCTGATCCTGCCGCTGTTCGCGACGCTCGACCGCATCGACGGGCGCCTCATCGAGGCGGCGCGCGACCTCGGCGCCTCGCCCGCCGGCGCCTTCTGGCGCGTGGTCGTCCCGCTGTCGCGCACCGGGACGCTGGCCGGGATCGTCCTCATCGCGCTGCCGATGTTCGGCGACTACTACACGCCGGACCTGATCTCGGGCTCGCCCAAGACGAGCATGTTCGGCAACGCGATCAACGGCTACGTGCAGGGCGGTCCCGACAAGCCGCTGGGCGCGGCGCTCACGCTCCTGCTCGCCGCGTTCCTGCTCGTCGTGATGCTCTACTACCTGCGCGTCGTGCGCGCCGACCAGCGCGAGGCGGTGGGCGCGTGAGCGGCGCGGCCTCCTCGGTGCCGGCGGCGACGGTGCGGCGACCGTCGGCGCTGGGCCGGCTGGCCAATCCGTGGGGGCGCCCGCGCTTCCTGGCGCTCACGACGTGGCTGTACGTCCTGTGGTCGCTCGTCCCGGTGCTGCTCGCGATCCGCTTCGCGTTCAACAGCGGGCGCTCGCGCACGTCGCTGCAGGGCTGGTCGCTGCGCTGGTTCTGGCAGGACCCGACGCTCAGCGTCGCCCACGACCCGACGCTGCTGGCCGCGCTGAAGCACAGCCTCGTGCTCGCGGCCCTGGTCATGGTGATCGCGACGCCGCTGGGCACGGCGCTGGCGCTCGGCATGCGCCGCTGGACGGGCCGCGGGTCGGGGACGGCGAACATCGTCCTCTTGCTGCCGCTGGTGACCCCCGAGCTCGTCTTCGCGGTCGGCATGTTCCTGCTCTTCACGACCGCGTTCGGCTTCGTGGGCCTGGGCACCACGGCGCAGGCGATCGGGCAGGTGACGTTCACGCTCTCGTGGGTCGTGCTCATCGTCCGCGGCCGGCTCGTCACCATCGGACGCGACGTCGAGGAGGCCGCGGCCGACCTCGGGGCGCCGCCGTACGAGGTCGTGCGCCGCGTGCTGCTGCCACTGCTCGTGCCGGCGATGGCCGCGAGCCTGCTCGTCTCCTTCGCGCTGTCGATCGACGACTTCGTCGTCAGCCAGTACCTCGCGTCGGGCGCCGACACCACCACGGTGCCGATGCGGATCTACGCCCAGGCGCGCGGCGCGCCGACGCCGGCGCTCAACGCCCTGGCCACGATCATGCTCGTCGTCTCGCTGCTGGCGCTCGTGCTCGCCTACCTGGCGTTCCGCCTGCTCACGCGCGGCGAGCAGGGCCGCGGCTCGGCGCTGGAGCAGCTCGCCGCGGTCGACGCGGGAGGCGGGACATGAGCGACGGCGACATCCGGCTCGACGCGCTGGTCAAGCGCTACCGCGAGGTGGTGGCGGTCGACGGCATCGACCTGCACATCCCGCCGGGCGAGTTCTTCACCATGCTCGGGCCCTCGGGCTGCGGCAAGACGACGACGCTGCGGCTGATCGCCGGGTTCGAGCGCCCGGACGAGGGGCGCATCGTGCTCGACGGCACCGACGTCTCGCACACGCCGGCCCACCGGCGGCGGGTGAACACGGTCTTCCAGAGCTACGCGCTCTTCCCGCACAAGTCGGTGGTCGACAACGTCGCCTTCGGCCTGCGCTATCAGCGCGCGACCAAGGACGAGGTGCGCCGGCGCGTGGCCGAGGCGATGGCGCTGGTGCGCCTCGAGGGCTTCGAGGAGCGCCGTCCGGCCCAGCTCTCCGGCGGCCAGCAGCAGCGCGTCGCGCTCGCCCGGGCGCTGGTCCTCGAGCCGCCCGTCCTGCTCCTCGACGAGCCGCTCGGCGCCCTCGACGCGCGCCTGCGCCTCGACCTCCAGGTCGAGCTCAAGCGCATCCAGGAGCAGCTCGAGATCACGTTCGTCTACGTCACCCACGACCAGGACGAGGCGCTGACCATGAGCGATCGCGTCGCGGTGATGCGCAACGGGCGCATCGAGCAGTGCGGCGTGCCGCGCGAGCTCTACGAGGACCCGGCGACGGCGTTCGTCGCCAACTTCCTCGGCGCGTCGAACCTCATCCCGGTGGCGGTGAGCCCCAACGGCGCCGGCGGCTGCCGCCTGACGCTCGGCTCGTTCGCCCTGAGCGCCGACCAGCGCGCCGACGGGCTGGGCGACGCGTGCCTGGCGATGATCCGCCCTGAGAACGTGCGCCTGCAGGCCCACGGCGAGCGCGGCGACAACTGCGTGCCCGGGATGGTCGAGGAGGTCGTCTACCTCGGCTTCCACCAGGAGGTGCGGGTGCGCCTGGCGACCGGCGCACTGATCAAGGCCGACGTCCCCAACGACGACGAGCTCGTCGCCCACGAGCAGGGCGACCCGGTCACCGTCCACCTGCCCGCGCGCCACCTGCGCATCCTGCGCTCCGACGACGACGACGACGACGCCGACGCGCCCGCGGAGGCCGCGACCGCATGACCCGCGCCAACGTCAGGACGACCTCGGCGCGGCCCGACCAGCGGCGCGCGGAGCTGCTCGACGCCGCGCGCCGGGTCATCCGCCGCACCGGCCTGGGCCACACCACGGTGGGCCAGATCACCCGCGAGGCGGGCGCCAGCCTGGGCCTGCTGCACTACCACTTCGCCTCGAAGGACGAGGTCGTCGTCGAGGCCTTCGCGGCGGCCGCGCGCGAGGAGATGCTCGCGCTCCAGGACATCGCCCGGCGCCACGCCGACCCGCCGACGCGCCTGGCCGCCTACCTGCGGCTCGTCGGCGTCGACGACCGCGAGAGCTGGCGCATGTGGGTCGACGCGTGGGGCGAGGCCGTCCACGCCGAGGCCCTGCGCTCGACGCTGCGCGAGTTCCAGCGCGGCTGGCGCGCGGTCCTGGCCGACCTCCTGGCCGACGGCGATCGCGGCGGCTTCTGGCGCTGTCCCGACCCCGACGACGCGGCCGCGCGCCTGGTCGCCGCGCTCGACGGCGTCGCGCTGCACGCGACGCTGCACCCCGAGGACGTCGCGTCGCAGAACGCCAGCGCGTGGGCCCGCCGCCTCGCCGAGCTCGAGCTCGGCGTCGCGCTGCCGGGCGCGCCCGCGACGGCGCCGCAGCGGCCGGCGCCCACGCCCTACGAGGCGCGCATCCCCATCCGCGGGCGCGACCTCGACGCCACCGGGCGCGTGCACCCCGCGGTGCTGCTGACCTACCTGGGCGAGGCGCGCGAGGCGTGGCTCGAGACCCGCCTCGGCACGCTGGACCCGCTGATGCGATTCGAGGTCGCCCACGTCACCGCCGACTTCCGCCACGTCCCGGCGCGCCGCGACGCCGAGGTCGTCGTGCGCTGCGCGCTGGACGGCGTGGGCGACCGCAGCGTGCGCACGCTCGAGCAGATCGAGACCGTCACCGGCACGCTCGTCGTCAGCGCGGGCGCGACCGTGGTCGTCGACGACGAGCACGGCGAGCCGCGGCGGCTGACCGACGCCGAGCGCGAGGCCCTGCTGGCATGACGCGCGCGTCCCTAGCCGTCGGCGGGCATGCCGAGCTCGCCCGCGATGGCGGCCCAGATCTCCTCGCGGGCGCGCTCGACGGGCATCCGCGGATCGCCGGCCATCACCCGGATGCCGTAGCCGTCGATGAGCGCCAGCACGCGGTCGGCCACGCGCTCGGCGTCGCACGCGGCCAGCTCGCCGTCGGCCACGCCCTCGGCGATCGCCTGCGCGAACCACTCGTGCAGCCGCGCGTACAGGCGCCCGGCGGTGGGGCGCAGCTCGGGGTCGCGCGCGGTGCGCAGCCACAGCTCGAGCCACAGCACCCAGTCGTCGCGCAGGGCGCGGTCGAGCGGCAGGCACTGGTCGATCATCGCGCGCAGGCGCTGCGCCGCCGGCGCGCGCCCCTCGTCGAGCGCCGCCACGCGCAGGTCGCCGGCGCGCTCGTAGGAGTGCTCGAGCGCCTCGGCGAGCAGGGCGTCGCGCGAGTCGAAGTGGTAGTGCACGAGCCCCGGCGACACCCCCGCCTCGGTCGCGATGCGCGCGATGCGCACGTGGTCGATCCCCTCGCGCGCGATGAGCCGCACCGCGGCGTCGAGCAGTCGCTCGCGCCCACCCGCCTGGAGCGTCCGGTCGGATCCCGGCTGTCGCTGCTGCGCGTCGATCCTGCGAACCCTAGTCCGAGCCGCCCATGACCTCAGAGACCGTCGTCCCGACCGCCCCCGCGAGCGCCGAGCACGCCGAGCTGCAGGCGCGCGCCCGCGCCTTCGTCGAGGAGGTGCTCATCCCCCTGGAGGTGCAGGCCGAGCGCGCCCAGGGCCGCCTGCCGGCGGAGCGCATCGCCGAGATCCGCCGCGAGGCGCTGGCCCGCCGCCTCTCCGGCGGCCTGCACGCCGTCGAGCACGGCGGCCAGGGCTGGAGCCACGTCGAGTGGTTCCTCGTCGAGGAGCAGTTCGGGCGCGTCACCAACGCGCTGACCTGGCACGTGCCCAGCGCCTACAACGTCCTCGCCCACGGCTCGGCCGAGCAGGTCGAGCGCTACCTGCGCCCGGCGCTGCGGGGCGAGCTGCACGACGCCTACGCGGTCACCGAGGAGCACGCCGGATCGGACCCGTCGGGCATCGCCACCACGGCCACGCGCACCGACGCCGGCTGGCGCATCGACGGCGAGAAGTGGTTCGTGACCTACGGCGACGTGGCCGCCGTGTACATCGTCATGGCCAACGCCCTCGTCGACGGCGAGCGCCTGCCGACGCTGTTCTGCGTCGATCGCTCGGCGCCGGGCATCGAGGTCGTCGACGACCCGCCGTTCACGCACAGCTACCCCCACGGCCACCCGACGCTGCGCTTCTCCGGCGTCGAGGTCGGCGACGACGCCATCGTCGGCGGGCTGGGCGGCGGCGACGAGCTGCAGCGCGCGTGGTTCGCCGAGGAGCGCCTGGGGATCGCGGCCCGCGGCGTGGGGGCGATGTGGCGGCTGCTCGACGAGACGACCGCGTGGGCCCTGGCGCGCGAGCAGGGCGGCCGGCGGATCATGGACTACCAGGGCGTCTCGTTCCCGCTGGCCGACTCGGCCACCGACGCGGCCGCCGGGCGCCTCCTCGGCCTCGACGTCGCGCGCCTGGCCGACGCCGGCGCCGACCCCAAGCTCGTCCACGCCAAGGCGTCGATGGCCAAGCTCTTCGTGAGCGAGGCCGCCGGGCGCTGCGCCGACCGCTCGGTGCAGATCTTCGGGGGGCGCGGCTACCTGCGCACCAACGTCGCCGAGCGGCTCTGGCGCGAGCTGCGCGTCGACCGCATCTGGGAGGGCACGAGCGAGATCCAGCGGCTCATCGTCGCCCGGGCGCTCGAGCGCCGCGGCGTGGAGGCCGTGCTGCACTGATGGACCTCACCCCCCTGCTCGAGCCGCGCTCGATCGCGGTCGTCGGCGCGACCGATCGCGAGGGCGCCTACGGCGACCAGACGCTGCGCAACCTCGCCGCCCTGGGCTTCGAGGGTCCGGTGTGGGGCGTGCACCCCAACCGCCGCCGCGTGCACGGCCGCGCGTGCGTGCCCACGCTCGCCGACCTGCCCGAGCCCGTCGACGCCGTCGTCGTGGCGATCCCGGCCGCGGGCGTCCCCGAGGCCCTCGAGCAGGCGGGGGCGCGCGGCTGCGGCGGCGCGGTCGTCTACGCGGCCGGCTTCGCCGAGATAGCGGGCGGCGCCCCGCTGCAGGAGGCGCTGCGCGCGGCCGCCCTGCGCCACGGCCTGCCGGTGTGCGGACCCAACTGCGACGGCATCGTGGCGCTGCACGCCCGCGCCGCCGCCTGGGGCGACGCCCTCGTGCCGCGCGAGGCCGGCCACGTCGCCGTGATCTCCCAGAGCGGCAACGTCGCGGTCAACGCGCTGGCCTCGCGGCGCGGGCTGCGCCTGCACACCGTCGTGTCGTGCGGCAACCAGGCCGTGGTCGACGCCACCGACTGGCTGCACGCGCTGGCCGGGCGCGACGGGGTGCGCTCGATCGCGCTGTTCCTCGAGGCCGACGGCGACGGCGCGCGCCTGTGCGAGGCGCTGGCCCGCTGCGCCGAGGCGGACGTCGGCGTCGCCGTGCTCAAGGTCGGCGCCTCGGCCGCCGGGGCGAGCGCCGCCGCCGCCCACACGGGCGCGATCGCCGGCGACCACGCGGCCTTCCGGGCCCTGGTCGAGGAGGCGGGCGCGGCGTGGGCCGACGACGTCCACGACCTGCTCGAGCTGGCCAAGGTGATGGCCGTGCGGCGCGCCCGCCCCCGCGGCGACGGCGGCCTGGCCATCCTCACGTGCTCGGGCGGCGACTCGGGCCTGGGCGCCGACGAGGCGGCGCGCCGCGGCCTGCGGCTCCCGCCGCTCGCGCCCGCCACCGCGACGCGCCTGCGCGAGCTGCTGCCCGCCGCGGCGACGATCGCCAACCCGCTCGACTACACGGCGATCATCTGGGGCGAGGTGCAGACGCTGCGCGACACGATCGCCGCGGTCGCCCGCGATCCCGCGATCGACCAGGTCCTCGTCTTCTACGACCAGCCGCCCGCCCTCGACGACCCCTCGCGCGCGAGCTGGGACGGCGTGCGCGAGGGCATTCGCGCCGGCGCCGCGGCCAGCGCGGCGCCCGTGCTCGTGGCGTCCACGCTCCCCGAGCTGCTCGACGACGAGGCGGCGTGGGAGCTCGCGTGCGCCGACGTCGCCGCGGCCGCCGGCCTGCGCACGGGCATCGCCTGCGCCGCGGCGCTGCGCCGGCCGGCCGGCGACCCCGAGCGCCTGCGCCGCATCGCGGCCGTCGTCGTGCGCAGCGCGCCCGGCGCGTGGCTGGACGAGGTGCAGGCCAAGGCGCTGCTGGCGCGGGCCGGCATCCCGGTGCCGCGCGGGCGCGTCGCCGCCGACGAGGACGAGGCGGTCGACATCGCCGGCCGCCTCGGCCGTCCGATCGCGCTCAAGCTCGTCTCCGCCGGCCTGCGCCACAAGACCGACAGCGGCGCGCTCGCGCTCGGCCTGGAGGGCGAGCGCCACGTGCGCTGGGCCTACCGCGACGTCGTGCGCGCCGCCGGCGACGCCCCGGCCCGCGTGCTCGTCGAGGCGATGGCGCCACCGGGTCTGGAGCTGCTCGTCAGCGCCCGCCGCGACGCGGTCGTCCCCGTCCTCACCGTCGGCCTCGGCGGCGTGCACGCCGAGGTGCTGAGCGACGCCGCCGTCATCCCGCTGCCGGCCGACGCCGAGCGCGTCGAGCGCGCGCTGCTGGGCCTCCGCGGCGCGGCGCTGCTGACCGGGGCGCGCACCGGCGCGGCCGTCGACGTGGCCGGCGCCGCCCGCCTGGCCGCGCGCGCCGGCGAGCTCCTGCTCGAGGGCGACCTCGAGCTGCTGGAGCTCAACCCGGTCCTCGTCCACTCCCGCGGCGCCATCGCCGTCGACGCGCTCGCGCGCGCCGGCGCCGCCTCATCCGATCAGGAAGGACGCACCGAGCCATGAACGAGATCGCCGCCAAGCTGGGCGAGGTCGGGCTGCCCGCTCCGCTCTCCGAGCTCGCCGGGCGCCACTGGGACGCCATCGTCGTCGGGGGCGGTCACAACGGCCTCACGGCCGCCGCCTATCTCGCGCGCGCCGGCAACTCCGTCCTCGTGCTCGAGCGCCGCGAGCGCCTGGGCGGCGCGTGCACGCTCGAGCGGCCGTTCCCCGACGAGCGCTTCGTGGTCAGCCCGTGCGCGTACGTCGTGGGGCTGCTCGACGAGCTCGTCATCTCCGAGCTCGACCTGCGCCGCCGCGGCTTCCACTGCTACGTCGCCGACCCCAACCTGTGGGTCCCGTTCGAGGACGGGACGTCCTTCGGGCAGTGGCTCGACGACACGCGCACGCAGCGCAACCTCGAGGAGCTCGGCGTGTCGGCGCGCGACATCGAGGGCTACTGGCGCTACGAGGAGCTCTTCGACGAGATCCGCCGCAAGCTGCGCACCGGCGCGCGCGACACGTGGGTGGGGGAGACGCCGACGCGCGCGGAGATCGAGGAGCTGCTCGACGGCGAGCAGACGATGATCGACGTCGTCTTCAACGCGTCGATCGCCGAGGTGCTCGACGACCACCTGTCCGACCAGCGCCTGAAGGACGCGCTCTTCGGTCAGGGCGTGATCGCCGCCTACGGCGGCCCCAAGGACCCCGGCACCGCCTCGATCAAGCTCATGCACTACCAGGGCGACCTCGAGGGCCAGGGCCCGGTGTGGGGCTACGTCAAGGGCGGCATGGGGATGGTGAGCTTCGCGCTCGCCGACGCCGCGCGCGAGGCCGGCGCGATGCTCGCCTGCGACGTGCCGGTCGCGGCGATCGTGCCCGGCGAGGGCGTCGTGCTCGAGGACGGCACGCGCCTCGTCGCCCGCACCGTCGTGTGCAACGCCGACCCCAAGGTCGCGCTGCGCCTGCTCGAGGGCCAGGAGGTGCCCGACGACTACCGCGCGCGCCTGGAGGCGTGGAAGATCCGCAGCCCGGTGGTGAAGTTCAACGCCGCGCTGCGCGAGCTGCCGCAGTGGACCGCCGCGCCCGGCGAGACGTGGCCGGCCCGCGCGACGATCGACGTCACCGGCGGCGTCGACGACGCCCAGCGCGCGTTCGAGGCGTGCGACCGCGGCGAGCCGGCGGTCGGCTTCGGCGAGATCTACCTGCAGACCGGCTACGACCCCACGCCGGCGCCCGAGAACCGCCACCTCATGAGCGTCTTCGGCCAGTACGCGCCCTACGAGCTGGCCGAGGGGACGTGGGACTCGCGCCGCGAGGACGTCGCCCGCCAGTTCATCGACCTGATCGACCGCTTCGCGCCAGGCATCGAGGACCTGATCGAGGCCTACGAGGTCCTCGGTCCGCCCGACATCGAGGAGCGGATCGGCCTCACCGGCGGCAACATCTTCCAGGGCGAGGTCGGCCCGGACCAGATGTGGGAGCACCGGCTGACGCCGCGCACGCCGGTGGCCGGCCTGTACCTGTGCGGGGCGGCGACGCACCCCGGCGGGAGCGTCATCGCCCTCAACGGACGCAACGCCGCGATGGCGGTGCTGGCCGACGCGCGCGAGCACGCGTCGGCGGCTGCGACGTGACGCCGGTCCAGGCCGGAGCGCGCGTCTGAGGCCGCACGGGCTTGCATATCTCCATAAATTCGATAGACATTGTGGACTTTGATGCCGCCGACGCCCGTCCTGCCGCGCACCGACGTCCACCAGCACCTCTGGCCCGAGGGCGTGCTCGGCGCGCTGGCGCGGCGCTCCGAGCCGCCGTTCGCCCGCGACGAGGGCGAGACGTGGGCGCTGTCCCTCGCGGGCGAGCCGCCGTCGACGGTCGACGTCACCGACGCGCAGGAGCGCGCCGCCGGGCTGCCGGCGCAGGGTGTGGACCGCGCGGTCGTGAGCCTCTCGACCGCGCTGCGGGTCGAGCGCCTGGCCGCGCGCGACGCGGCGCCGCTGCTGGAGGCGTGGCGCGACGCCGCCCGCGACCTGCCCGGCGCGCTGCGCGCATGGGGGAGCCTGAACCTGGCGCACGCCACGGCCGCCGACGTCGACGCCCTGCTCGACGAGGGCTTCGCCGGCCTGTGCCTGCCCGCCGCCGAGCTCGCGCACCCGCGGCGCGTCGAGGCGCTGATGGACGTCCTCGGCCGCCTCGAGGAGCGCGAGGCGCCGCTCTTCGTGCACCCCGGCCCCGCGACCGGCGACGAGGGCGATGCGCCCGTCTGGTGGCCGGCGCTGACCTCCTACACGGCCACGCTGCAGGCCGCATGGTGGGCGTGGGCGGGTGCCGGCAGCGCCCGCCACCCGCGCCTGCGCGTCGTGTTCGCGGCGCTCGCCGGCCTGGCGCCGCTGCACCACGAGCGCGCCGCCGCGCGCGGGGGTCCGCCGACCCCGACGGCGCCGCAGCTCTTCTACGACACCTCCTCGTACGGTCCCCAGGCCGTGGCGCTCATGCGCCGCGCCGTCGGCCCCGAGCAGCTCGTCTACGGCTCGGACGCGCCGGTCGTGGCGGCGCAGGCGCCGCGCGACGACGCCCTGCTGCGCGCCAACCCCGCGAGGCTGCTGCGATGAGCGCCGCCGGCATCGGTGCCCTGACGCGCAGTGAGCTGCGCGCCGTCGTCGCCGGCCTGGCCGCCGACCCGACGCCGTGGCGCCATCTCGTCCGCCACGACCCCGAGCAGCGGGTCTTCGAGCGCCTGAGCCTCGACGACCTCCTGGAGGTCTGGCTCATCTGCTGGATGCCGGGCCAGGACACGGGCTTCCACGACCACGACCTGTCCTCGGGCGCCGTCGTCGTGGCCCAGGGCGGCGTCGTCGAGGAGCGCCTGCGGATCGCCTCGGCGCCGGCGGTGCGCCGCTACGGCCCCGGCGACGTCTTCGACTTCTCGCCCGCGGAGATCCATCGCGTCGCCCACGCCGGCACGACGCCGGCGACCACGTTGCACGCGTACTCGCCGCCGCTGCGGCGGATGGGCGCCTACCGCGTCGAGCCCGGCGGCGTCCTGCAGCGCCACCCGCTGGCCAAGGACGAGGAGCTGCGCCCGCTCACGGTCGCGGCGCCGTCCTGACGCCGGACGGCCA
>JAXDHQ010000309.1:0-89494 GCA_034664395.1 Solirubrobacteraceae bacterium
GCCGCCACGCGGTGTCGGCCGGTCACCACCTGGCCGCCGCCGCGGGCTTCGCGATCCTCGAGGCGGGCGGCAACGCGGTCGACGCCGGCTGCTGCGCCGGAATCGCGCTCGCGGTCCTGCATCCCGACGAGGTCAACTTCGCCGGCGTCGCCCCGATCATGATCCGCTCCGCCGCCGGCGCGGTGACGACCATCGACGGCCTGGGCCACTGGCCCAGCGGCCTGCCCGCCGACCTCTTCCAGCGCGAGCACGGCGGCACGATGCCCGAGGGCGTCCTGCGCACGGTCGTCCCGGCGGCGCCCGACGCGTGGATCGGCGCCCTGCGCGACTTCGGGACGATGTCGTTCGCCGAGCTCGCCGCGCCGGCGATCCGCTTCGCGCGCGACGGCGTCGCCGTGTTCGAGGAGCTCGCGCGCCACCTCGCCGCGCGGCGCGACGCGTACGCCCGCTGGCCGTCGAGCGCCGCGATCTTCCTCCCGGGCGGGCGACCGCCGGCGGTCGGCGAGCGCTTCGTGCAGGCCGACCTGGCCGCGACCCTCCAGCACATGGCCGACGAGGAGGCGTCGGCCGCGCCCGGCGGCCGGGTCGCGGGCCTGGAGGCCGCCCGCGCGGCCTTCTACGAGGGCGACATCGCCGCCCGGATCGTCGCCTTCCACGGCGAGCAGGGCGGCTACCTCACGCGCGAGGACCTCGCGTCGTTCCGCTGCCGCCGCGAGCCGCCGGTCCGCGTGCGCTGGCGCGACCTCGAGGTCGTCACCGCCGGCCCGTGGTGCCAGGGGCCGGTGCTCGCCCAGGCGCTGCGCACGCTCGAGCACGCCGGACTCGACGGCCTGCGTCGCGACGAGGCCGACTACGTGCACCTCGTGCTCGAGGTGCTCAAGGGCGCCTTCGCCGACCGCGAGCGCCGCTACGGCGACCCCCGCTTCGTCGACGTGGGGCTCGACGAGCTGCTCTCCGACGCGCACGTCGCGGCTCGCGCGGGCGCGATCGACCCGGCGCGGGCCGTCGACCCGCGGGCGCCCGGCGAGCCCGCCGCGGCGCCCGAGCCGCTCGCGCGCGCCCGCGACACCTCCTACGTGTGCGTGGTCGACCGCTGGGGCAACGCGTTCTCCGCCGTCCCCTCCGACGACTCGTCGACCGCCCCGGTCGTGCCGGGCACCGGCCTCGTGCCCTCGACGCGCGGCAGCCAGTCGCGGCCCGATCCGCGCCACCCGTCGGGCGTGGCGCCGGGCAAGCGCCCGCGGCTGACCCCCAACCCGGTGATGGCGGTGCGCGACGACGGCTCGCTGATGGTCCTCGGCTGCCCGGGCGGCGACATGCAGGTCCAGGCCGTCCTGCAGGTCCTGCTGAACGTCATGCACTTCGGCATGGACGTGCAGGAGGCGATCGAGGCCCCGCGCTTCTCGACCTGGAGCTTCCCGAGCTCGTTCGCGCCGTACGAGCACCTGCGCGGGCGGGTCGCGATCGAGGATCGTTTCGGAGACGAACTGCCGGCCGAGCTGCAGCGCCGCGGGCACGACGTGCGCCGCTGGCCCGCGTTCACCCGCGATGCCGCCGCCGTGGAGGCTATTCTCGCCGACGCGAGCACCGGATTCCTGCGCGCCGGCGCCGATCCACGACAGCCCGCGTACGCGATCGCCATCTGAGTGGCCCCTCGGGGACACGCACGAAGTCGTGCGCGATCCCGCAGTCAACGGTGCGTAGGAGCGAACCGGGCTCACGAGTCCTCCCCTACGACGACTTGCCTGTCCCCCGGAAGATGGACACGCACAGTCATAGGTACCTAGGGGGAATTGCGTTGACACGCCTCAACCGGGACCGCGACATGGACGTTGAGCGGGAGAGCACGGAGCTCACCGGTTCTGGCCCGGGTCGCGGCCACAAGCTTCGCCGTCTCATCCGCGCGCACCGGAAGGTCAGCTTCCTGGTCGCCGCGCTCGTGCTCGCCATCGCCGCGGTCGCCGTTGCGGCGCCCACCGGCTCGATCGGGACCAAGACGCCCGACCCGACCGAGGGCCTGGCCAAGGCCGGCCCCGTCAACCCCGACACCGGCTATCCCGACTTCTACAAGGACTTCAGCCGGATGTCGCTCGAGCCCTGCCTCGATGCGAACGACCCGATGTGCCTGCCCCCGGGCGGCGCCTACGACCCGAACCTCCCGCTGAACATCACCGACTCGACCAAGCCGATCAACTTCCCCGACGAGTTCTTCTACATGAACGCGACGGCCGGCTTCATCGGCATCGGCTCGGACGGCGGCGGCAAGGTCATGGTCGAGAACGCCCTCGAGGGCGCGTTCGGCGTCGGCGCGCCGAAGAACGGCGACCAGATGGTCTTCTCGCGCTTCCGCGTCCGGGTCACGGGCGGCCTGAAGGAGAACGCGAAGTACCTGATCGTCCACCCCTACGGCACCGACGAGGTCACGACGGACGCGGGCGCGGACGACATCTTCGCCACGTCGGACATCGGCATCACGCCCGGCGCGTTCTCGGAGGCCCTCTCGGGCCAGGTCGGCCCGTTCCTGCACTGGACCGACCCCGCTCCCGGCGACGCCCCGCTGCCCGCGGGCTACATCGGCTCGCCGGCGGAGGACCACACGATCAAGAACAGCCCCACCGACACGAACTACATCGCGATCCTCGGGCCCGACGTCGCCGCCAACGCTCCGGCGGAGAACCGCTGCCCCGCGTTCCCGGCCGACCCGAACAACCCGAACTCGACCGACGACCCGAACACGCCGATGAACAAGTTCGCCGACGTGCTCAACAACCTCGCGACGGCCAACAACAACACGGCGGCCGACAACTGCACCATCCAGACGCTGTTCAGCCTCATGGGCAAGGAGGCCACGCGCGGCGGCGTCCAGATCGACAGCGCCACCTACTCGCGTGACGCCGACGGCTCCAACGCCATGGTCAACGTGCTGGCCGAGTCCAACAACACCGACCCGGCGCAGCACATCCTCGTCCAGGACGCCAACCCGACCCGTCGCCAGACGCCGGGGCGCCTGATCAACATGACGAACATGGAGAACGCCGACGGGCAGTTCTTCGCCCGCATCCCGGTCCTCGCCGGCACCGCCGACGATCCCGACCGCCTGCCCGACCTGCCCGACCAGGTCGCGATCGACAACGTCAGCGACTCGCCGCGCACGCACAAGCTCGCGGACGTCACCGACCTGCTGCACGGCACGGCGACCTACGACCGTTCCGCCCACACGCTCGCGCTCGACGTGAGCTCCAGCGACAAGAAGACCGGCGGCGTCACCGTCTGGGTGCCGACCGACGGCGGCGGACAGCCGATCCACAAGATCACCTCGACCCAGAAGTTCAACCTGACCGACAACGGCGGCGGCAGCTTCTCGGGCACGATGGGCGTCTCGCCCGACGCGCCGATCCCCGCCCCGCCGGTCACCGTGGACGTCGTGTCCTCGGGCGGCGGCACGATCGCGCTTCCGGTGACGCTGACGGGCCCGGCCACGGATCCGGCCCCGCTGCTCGCCGACGCCGGGCGCAACCTGACCGTCGTCTCGGGCAACGCCGACCAGACCGTGAACCTCGACGGCTCGGGCTCGACGGGCAACATCAACACCTACGCCTGGACGACCACCAGCGCGCTGACGCTGACGGTCGCCGACCAGGCCGTCGGCCAGGTCAGCGTCCCGGCCAACACGACGCCGGGCGACTACCCGTTCACGCTGACGGTCGACGACGGCGCGGCCACCGCCGCGGCGACGATGACCCTCACCGTGCAGGCCCCGGCCGCCGCGGCGAGCGAGACGCTCACGCCCGTCGGGCAGCGGTTCACCCAGGCGCAGCATCGCTGGGTCGTCGACGGGACGAGCGATTTGACGACGCCGCACACGATCACCGTGTACGCCAGCGGGACGCCTGGCGTCGGTCAGGTCATCGGGACGTCGACCGTCGACTTCCTGGGCAACTGGAGCGTCGACGTCCGCGACTCATCGGTCGCGCCGGTCGCATGCGCCGCCGGCGCTCCGGGCACCAACCCGGGCGACTCCTGCGTCAGCGTGAGGTCCAGCACGGGCGCGCACCTCGACAACCTCGTGGTCGACGTCCGGGCGGGCAACGCCCCGATCGTCCTCGCGCCGGCACCCGACGCGCCGCCCCCGGCGGCTGCGGACGCCGGGGCCGCGGGGCGCCTCGCCACGACGCTGCCCCTCGTGGGCGGGCTCGGCACGGGCGCGGCAACCCTGGGCCTGGCCCGCGTGGCCTTCGTCCCGACGTTCCGCGCCGAGACGCTGGGCACGACGGGCGTGCCGTTGACGGTGACGGTGCCCGCCCAGGCGCGCATCGTGCGCCTGCGGGTCCTGGTCCCCAAGGGCAAGGCGCTGTTCACGGCCTTCCGCCCGGTCAAGGCGAGCAAGGCCGCGCGCAAGGTGAAGCTGAGCCTGCGCTCGCGGGCGCTGCGCGGAAAGGTCAAGGCCGGCCACCGCTACGTGCTCGAGGTCACCCCGGGCATGAGCCGCACCAAGCTCGGCAAGGCCACGCGCATCAGCTTCCGCGTTCGGTAGCAGCGCGGACTCGCTCGGACCCACCCGATAGCAGTCGCGTAGGGCCCCGGTCTCCGGGGCCCTACGTGCGCTCGGGACCGAACGTCGACCTTGCGGCGAGGCGTAGCCTGACGCGATGAGCACCGCACCTCACGACCGCCAGGGCTCGATCGTTCCGGTCGCGTCCAGCCCGCGCCCGATCGACCCGGGCGTGACCATCGGCCACGTCCACCTGCGCACGGCGGACATCGATCGCGTCCGAGGCTTCTACGTCGACGTCCTCGGCTTCGACGTCGTCGCCGAGGCGCGCGACGTGCCCGGTTGGGGGACGACCGGCGACATGCTCTTCGTCTCGGCCGGCGGCTACCACCACCACCTCGCCTTCAACACCTGGAAGTCCGCCGGCGGCGAGGCCCAGCCCGACGGCGTGGCCGGCCTGCACCACGTCGCCATCCGCTACCCGAGCCGCGCCGGGCTCGGCGACGCGCTGGTGCGCCTGCGCGCGGTCGACTGGCCGATCCGCCAGGCGGCCGATCACGGCACCCACGAGGCGATCTACATCTCCGACCCCGACGGCAACGACCTCGAGCTCTGCTGGGACCGCCCGTTCGACCAGTGGCCCCGCGACGCCGACGGCCACGCGGCGATGGGCGACGACATCGGCTCCCACGAGCTGGACCTCGAGGACCTGGCGGCGGCGGCGGACTGAGGCGCTCAGCGATCGAGCCGCCTGCGGGCGACCTCGATCGCGTCGGGGCTCGAGTCGACGAGCACGAAGCGCCGCCCCAGCGGCCCGGCCACGGCGCCGAGCGTCCCCGAGCCGGCGAAGAAGTCCAGGCACCAGCCGCCCGGGCGCGACGACGCGGCCACCATGCGCCGCACGATCCCCTCCGGCTTCTGGGTGGGGTAGCCGGTCCGCTCGCTCCCCTTCGTGGGGACGATCGTGTGCCACCACACGTCGCTGGCGCGCTTGCCGCGCGCCGCCTTCTCCGGCCCGACGAGGCCGGGCGCCATGTACGGCTCGCGATCGACCTCGTCGTCGTCGAAGTGGTAGCGCTCGCGGTCCTTGACGTAGACGAGGATCGTGTCGTGCTTGGCGGGCCAGCGGCTGCGCGGGCGGCCGCCGAAGTCGTAGGCCCAGACGATCTCGTTGAGGAAGCACTCGCGGCCGAAGAGACCGTCGAGATGGACCTTGACGTAGTGGCTCTCGCGGGGGTCGAGGTGGACGTACAGCGTGCCGTGGTCGGCCAGCACGCGCCGGGCCTGCTCCAGGCGCGGCGCGAGGAAGCCGAGGTAGTCGTCGAAGGCGTCGGCGTAGGCGATCGTCCCGACCTCCTCGGTGCGATAGCGCCGGCCGCCGAAGCCGGTGCGGTCGCCGTTCGGATCGGCCGTGACCCGCACCGACCGGTGGCGGCGCTCGCGTCCGGTGTTGAACGGCGGGTCGATGTAGACGAGGTCGAAGGCCCCGTCCGGCAGCCGCGGCAGGACGTCGGCGCTGTCGCCGTGGACGAGCAGGTCGTCGACCAGCTCGAGCGGCGGACGCAGGTCGGCGGGCGTGACGACGCGCACGTGCCGGACGGTAGGCGCACCGGCGGATGTGGCAGTGTGAAGGCGTGGTTGGCCGCCGGGTGCATAGGCGACGCCGTCTGGCGGCGCTCGCGTCGCTGTGCGTTCTGGTCGTCGCGGTCGTCCTCGTCGCGCGCCATGACGGCGGCTCCCCCGACGGCCTCGGGCCGCAGTCGCTCGGAGGCGTCGTGGGCGGCGTTCCCACGGCCCAGCCCTTCGCCTACGACCCGCGCCGGCGCGCCGACTACGAGCGCCGCGCCGCGCTCGGCCTGTCCCACGTCCTCTACGCCAAGAGCCCCGGCGGCGTGCTCGCCTCCGCCGCGCGGACGGCGCGCTTCCGCCCGCTGGTCGACGCCGTCGCCCGCCGCCACCGCCTCGACGCCGACACGCTGGAGGCGATCGTCCTGCTCGAGTCGGCCGGGCGCCCGGACGCCCGCGCCTCCGACGACCCGCGCTCGGCCGCCGGCCTGACCCAGATCCTGGCGCAGACCGGCCAGAGCCTGCTGGGGATGCACATCGACGTCGCCGCGTCCGCGCGCCTGACCCGCGGCATCCTGCGCGGCCGGCGCGTGCGGGCGCGCGAGGCGCAGCGCCGGCGCGTCGACGAGCGCTTCGACCCGGCCAAGGCGCTGGAGGGCACCGCCCGCTACCTGGACTTCGCGCGGGCGCGGCTGGGGGCCGGCGACCTGGCGGTCGTCGCCTACCACATGGGCGTGGGCAACCTGCAGCAGGCGCTCGCCGCCTACGGCAACGCGCGCGTCCCCTACGCGCAGCTCTACTTCGACTCCAATCCCCTGCGCCACGCCGCGGCGTGGCGCAAGCTGGCGTCGCTGGGCGACGACTCCTCGACCTACCTGTGGCGCGTGCTGGCCGCGCGCCAGATCATGCGGCTGTACCGCCAGGATCCGGCGGAGCTGCGCCGGCAGGCCGAGCTGCAGTCGCACAAGGCCTCGGGCGAGGAGGTGCTGCACCCGGCCGACCGCACCGAGACCTTCGCCGACCCGGCGGCCATCGCCGCCGCGCGGCGCTCGGGCACGCTGCGCGTGCTCGACGGGCGTGCCCTGGCCGGCGTCGGCGTGCGCATCGACCCGGGCATGGGCGCGCTGGCGCGGCGCGTGCACCAGTCGCGACTGCTGTATCGCGCGCTGCGCCCGCAGGCGCTCGCCGTGCTGCAGGCGATCGGCGCCGGCACCAAGGCGATCTCGGGCACCGAGCCGCTGGTGGTGACGAGCACGATCCGCGACCTCCACTACCAGCGCCTGCTGGCGGCGAGCGACGCCGAGGCGACCCGCGCGTTCTCGCTGCACACCACCGGCTACGCCTTCGACATCTCGCGCGCGTACCGCAGCCGCGCGCAGGCGCTCGCGCTGCAGTTCGTGCTCGACCGCCTCACCGCGCTGGACCTCATCGCCTGGATCCGCGAGCCGGCCGCCATCCACGTGGCCGTGGCCGGCTGAGCGGGCGGGCCTAGGTCGCCAGGACGCCGAGCAGCTCGCGCGCCACGCGCGCCGTGTTCTGCGGCGTGATGCCCAGGTGCTCGAGGACCTCCTCGCCGGGCGCGCTGGCCCCGAAGCGGTCGATCGCGACGACCCGGTCGACCCAGCGCTCCCAGCCCTGGGAGACGCCGGCCTCGACCGCGACCGACGGCAGGCCCGGCGGCAGCACGCCGTCGCGGTAGGGGTCGTCCTGGGCCTCGAAGAGCTCCCACGAGGGCATCGACACCACGCGGGCGCGGACGCCGTCCTCGGCCAGGAGGTCGGCCGCCGCCATCGCCACCCACAGCTCCGACCCGGTGCCGACGAGCACGATCTCGGGGTCGTCGGCCTCGCGGAGCACGTAGGCGCCGCGGGCGACACCGTCGGGGTCGACGTCGGGCTGCACCGGGAGGTCCTGGCGCGAGAGCACGAGCACGACCGGGCCGTCGGTGTCCTCGAGGATCGTCCGCCAGGCGGCGGCGGTCTCGTTGGCGTCGCCGGGGCGGATCACGATGAGGTGCGGGATGGCGCGCAGCGCGGCGAGGTGCTCGACCGGCTGGTGGGTGGGGCCGTCCTCGCCGAGGCCGACCGAGTCGTGCGTGTACACCCACGCGTCCTCCAGCCCCATCAGCGCCGACAGGCGCACGGAGCCGCGCATGTAGTCGGAGAACTGCAGGAAGGTCGAGCCGTACGGTCGCACGATGCCGCCGTGGCCGGCCATGCCGTTGACGGCTCCGCCCATCCCGTGCTCGCGCACCCCGAAGAACACGTTGCGCGACGGGCGCGCGCGGCTGTAGGCGGCCTCGTGGCCGGGCGGGAACTCGGTCTTGGTCGACTCCGACAGGTCGGCGGCGCCGCCGACCATCGTCGGCACGTGGTCGGCGAACGCGGCCATCGCCTTCTGCCCCGCGACGCGGGTGGCGAGCTTGTCCTTGCCCCAGTCGATGTTCGACAGCGCCTCGCGCACGCCGGGCATCGGCTTGCCGGCCCAGGCGGCGTCCCACTGCGCCGCCAGCTCCGCGTGGCCCTCGCGCCAGGCCTGGAAGCGCTGCTGCCACTCGGCCTGCAGCGCGCCGCCGCGCGCCTTCTGGTCGAAGTGGTCGTAGACGCCGTCGGGGACGAGGAAGTGCGCGTCGGGGTCCCAGCCCAGGACCTCCTTGGTGGCCCGGACCTCGTCCTCGCCCAGCGGCGCGCCGTGCGCCTTGCTCGTGCCCTGCTTGTTGGGCGCGGGCCAGCCGATGATCGACTTGACCCGAATCAGCGACGGGCGCTCCTCCTCGCGCATGGCCTTGTCGATGGCCACCTCGAGCTGCGGCAGGTCGTTGACGTCGTCGACGGTCTGCACATGCCAGCGGTAGGCCTCGAACCGCATGGCCACGTCCTCGGAGTCGAAGCTCAGGCTGGTGGGGCCGTCGAGCGAGATCGAGTTGTCGTCGTAGAGGTAGACGATGCGCCCGAGGCCGAGCTGGCCGGCCAGCGACGCGGCCTCGGCGGAGATGCCCTCCATGAGGTCGCCGTCGGAGACGATGGCGAACACGCGGTGGTCCTGGACCTCGGCGCCGAAGTGCGCGCGCAGGAAGCGCTCGGCCATCGCCATGCCGACGCCGTTGGCGAAGCCCTGCCCGAGCGGGCCGGTGGTGATCTCCACGCCGGGCGTGACGTGGACGCGGTCGCGCTCGGGGTGACCGGGCGTCAGCGAGCCCCACTGGCGGAAGCGCTTGAGCTCGTCCATCGGCAACGGGTAGCCGCTCAGGTGCAGGACGGAGTAGAGGAGCATGGAGCCGTGCCCCGCCGACAGGATGAACCGGTCGCGGTCGGGCCACTGCGGATCGGCGGGGTTGTGCCGCAGGATCCTGGTGTAGAGCAGGTAGGCGGCGGGAGCCATCGCCATCGGCAGCCCGGGGTGACCCGAGTTGGCGGCCTGGACAGCATCCATGGACAGCGTCCGGATGGTGTCGATGCTCAGACGAGAGATGTCGGGGGAGGCCATGGCGCCGTAGTATCACCGACCGGCCCATGCCCAATCGCGTCCATTGCTTCGTGGAGATCCCGCGGGGGAGCCGGAACAAGTACGAGTGGAACGAGGAGTTCCAGGCGATCACCCTCGATCGCTTCCTGTTCAGCTCCGTCGTCTATCCCACCGACTACGGGTTCATCCCGCAGACGCTGGCCGAGGACGGCGACCCGCTCGACGCCATGGTCTGCGTGTCGGAGCCCACGTTCCCGGGCTGCGTCATCGAGGTCAAGGTCATCGCGCTGTTCCGCATGCGCGACGAGAAGGGCGTCGACGACAAGGTCGTGTGCGTGCCCCTGAGCGACCCAAACTGGAACACGGTCGAGGGCCTCGACGACCTCCCGCAGAACCTCCGCGACGAGATCTCGCACTTCTTCTCGATCTACAAGCAGCCCGAGGGAAAGGTCGTCAAAGTCGACGGCTGGTTCCCGGCCGAGCAGGCGATCGCGGAGATCGAGGCCTCGCGCGGGCGCTGGCGCGAGCAGCACCCCGACGAGGGCTAGCTAGGGCGTGAGCTGGCTGACCTCGTCGGCCGGCTCGAGCCCGGGCTCGGAGCGCGCCGCGCGCAGCTCGTAGGCGGCGCGGGCGCGGCGGTCGGCGCCCATCAGGACGCGGTCGGCCCTCAAGGCGCGGGCGACGAGCTCGCTCGCCCGGCGCGGCAGCAGCCCGCTGAGGCGGTGGGTGTGGCGGCTGGACCGCGGCACCCACACGTCGACGATCCCGCGCTGCAGCGCGTCGACGATGGCGTCGGCGACCTCCGACGGCTCGAGGTTGCGGAAGCCGCGTGCGCGCTGGGTGCCGGTCCCGAGCTCGGTGTTGACCACGTAGGGCATCACGTAGGAGAGCTCGACCGCCGAGCCCTCGAGATGCAGCTCGCCGCGGACCGCCTCGGTGAGGCCCACGACGGCGTGCTTGGTCGCCGAGTACGTGGCGCCGCCGGGGGCGCCGTACTTGCCGGCCTGCGAGGCGATGTTGACGATGTTTCCGCGGTTACGGCCGGTCATCCGCGGCAGGGCGATCTTCATGCCGTGGATCACGCCGTGGAGGTTGATGTCGATCATCCGCTCGGCCGTGGCGTCCTCCTCGTCGACGAAGCGCCCCAGCGGCATGATCCCGGCGTTGTTGACGAGCACGTCGAGGGGCCCGAGGCGCTCCTCGGCCGCGTCGACGAACGCCTCGAAGGAGTCGCGCTTGGTGACGTCGAGCGCAAGGCCGACGGCGTCGGGGCCGAGCTCGGCGGCGACCTCCTCGGCCAGCCGCACGTCGAGGTCGCCGATGGCCACCTTCATGCCCTCGCGCACGAACGCCTGCGCGGTCGCCTTGCCGATGCCGCGCGCGCCGCCGGTGACGGCGGCGACCTGGCCGGCGAGGGTTCTGGGCTGCTTGGCCATGTGCCGGGATCCTTCCTTGCCGTACGACAAACCTGAACGATGCGTCACCGATACGCTAGCGAACGGGTTGACAGGGCGTCGAATGTGGGGGTCGAGGCGTGAGCGGGCGCATGTCCGTCCGCGATCGCTTGCGGCCCTTCGCGGCGACGGGCGCGGAGTCACATGGGCTGCGGCTCGCCGCGCTTGGGCTCGGCCGCTCGGCGCTGGTGGTCGACTGGGCGCCGAGGGAAGCGACGTCGGGGGCGTCTCGTAGCGAACCGGGGGTCCGCCGTCGCCGTGGCGCCCGGGGCGTGGGAGTGGTCAGCCCCCACGCGCGCGGCGCTCGCCCCCGAGCGCCCCTGCCATGGCGCACACCACGAACGTCACGACTCTGCGCAAGCTCCCTCCCCTCAGTGCCCTGGCCGCGCGGTGTCGCGCAGCGATGGCGGAAGGCCGCCATGGAGGCGGCGAATCGCAGCGTGGACGCTCGCCGCTCGGCGTTGGTGGTCGACTGGGCACCGAGGGGAAGCGAAGTCGGGGGCGTCTCGTAGCGAAGTCGGGGGTCCGCCGTCGCCGTGGCGCCCGGGGCGTGAGGGGTGGGCTCTCTTCAACTCGAATATCGAGTTCAAACGAGCCCACCCCCCGGCGTGCCGGTGCGGGTGTGCCGGCGCCCACGTGATCGGGCACCCCTCTGCGCCGCCGCTGAGCAGCACGACACCCACCACCCGCGGCCCGCACCCCACGACGCGAGCACCACCCGCGACGGCGCAGACCCCGAACACGTCGCGAGTGTGCGCAGGCTCTCTCTCTCTCGATGCCCTAGTCGCGCGGTGCCGGGAGCCCGGCGGACGCCTGGCGCACGGGCGCACGGCAGCGCCCGGGCGGGCAGCCCAGCGTCCCCTACGGGATGAACTCGGGGCCCTTGTCGGTGAACGCCTTGCGGAACGTGCGCAGGGCGTCGATCGCCTTGGGGGTCAGCGTCGGGCAGGTGATCGAGCGCGTCCATGCCGTGGCCGCGAACTGCGACGGCATGTTCGTGTTGTTCTCGAACAGCAGGTCGTGGTAGCCGCCGGTGCCGTTGAACGGCTCCTCGGCCAGCTTCTGGAGCTTGGCGATGTCTGCCTTGGTCGTGCTCGGCTTGTACTGGAACTCGATCCGCCCGTGCTCGAGCGTGTGGACGAAGTTCTCCTTGGCGGGCGTGTTGCCGGGCGCGTAGATGCCGTCCTGGGCCGGGACCGGGTTGTGGTTGCCCGACGTGGGCGGGTTGGTCTTGTAGTTGACCTTGCCCGTCGTGTGCGTGCGGCCCTCCGACGGATACTGCTTGAAGGTGCAGCCGGCCGCGGCGGCGTCGGTCTTCACGACGCTCGCGCTCGGCGCGTCGCTCGACGAGCCCTTGCCGCCCGCGAGCACGAGCGCGGCGACCACGCCGATCACGACGATGGCGCCGACGACGGCTCCGCCGATCTGCAGCGTGCGCTTGCGCGCGGCCGCCCGTCGTGCCTCCTCCTCCGCCTCCATGCGCTCCAGGCGCCGGCGTTCCTTCTCCTCCACACGCTTCGACATTCCGCGGAAGCCTAGGTGACGCGCCGGGCGAGCGACGCGCCACGGCGACGGCGACGGCTCAGCGCGTCCCCTCGGGCGGCGCCCACCCGGCGGGCGTGCCGCGGCGCAGGTGGTCCCACAGGCCGGCGGCGATCGAGGCAGTGGTGAGCACGTAGTAGCGGGCGACCAGCAGCGGGCGGACGGGCACGGCGCGCCCGGCGAGCGCGGCGGCGAGCACCGCGACCTGGATGGCGAACGTGGCGACGTAGACCCAGCCGTGCCCCAGCAGCAGCGCGTTGGTCGCCAGCGCGACGAGGTGCAGGAACGGCGTGGCGTAGCGCAGCGCCCGGTGCGAGGCGATCATCAGGGCGTACAGCGGCGGGTAGCCCCGCGGCGAGAGCAGGCCGCCGCGCAGGACGATCGGCCACGCGTGGCTCATCATCCGCCGCTTGCGGGCGAACTCGCCCTCGACCGTGGGCACCATCTTCTCGGTCGCGCGCGCCTGCGGCGCGTACACCGCCCGCCAGCCGCGCTTGACCAGGTTGAAGGGCAGCGACAGGTCGTGGCCCATGACCGGGTCGACGCGCAGGTAGGCCTCGGGGCGCACGGCGTAGATCGCGCCGTTGCCGGCGGTCACCGACGCGAGCTGGGACTCGCGCGCGCGGATGGCCATCTCGTAGCGCCAGTACAGGCCCTCCTGGTTGGTGCCGCCGCCGTCGACGAAGCGGACCTGGCCGCACGCGTAGCCGACCCGCGGGTCGGCGAACGGCGCGACGAGGGCGCGCAGCGCCCCGGGCTCCCAGAGGGCGTTGGCGTCCGAGAAGGCCAGGAGGTCGCCGGTGGCCCGCTGCACGCCCGCGTCCTGGGCGCGGACCTTCCCGCCCCACGGCAGCTCGAGCACGGCGTCGGCGCCGGCGGCGCGGGCGCGGGCGGGCGTGTCGTCGGGCGAGCCGTCGCACGCGACGATCACCTCCAGGCGGTCGGCGGGCCAGTCGAGCGCCCGGGCGTTGGCGATCTTGGCCGCGATGACCGCAGCCTCGCGGTGGGCGGCGACGATGAGCGAGACGCGGGGGTCGCCCGGCGTCTCGGCGGTCGCGGGAACCGTGGCGCCGCCGCGACTCGCCCGCCCCAGCAGCTCGAGCAGGACCGGGTAGCCGACCTGCGCGTAGACGAGCAGCGCCGCCGTCACCCAGAAGACGATCGCCACGACGGTCATCGGCGCAGCCTGCCGTAGAGGTCGAGGTGGGCGCGCGCGATGTCGTCCCAGTCGTGGCGCTCGCGCACCAGGCGCCGCGCGCCCTCGCCCAGCGCCGCGCGCCGCTCGGGGTCGGCGAGCAGGCCGTTCAGCGCCTCGTGCAGCGCACCGGCGTCGCCGGGCGCGACGAGCGCCGCGGCGCCCTCGCGCGCGACCTCGGGGAAGCCGCCGACGTCGGTGAGCACGAGCGGCACGCCGAAGCCCAGCGCGGTGAAGAGGACGCCCGACTGGTCGATGTCGCGGTAGGGCAGCACGGCCAGGTCGGCGCGGCGGAACAGCGCAGCGGCCTCGCCCTCGGTGACGTAGCGCTCGACGAAGCGCACGCCGGGCGGCGCGGCGGCGTGCAGCGGCGCGGTGTCCATCCGCGCCGCGCCGACCACCCACAGCTCGGCGTCGTCGATCCCCCGCCACGCCTCCAGCAGCACGTCGATCCCCTTGTACGGGCGCACGAGGCCGAAGCACAGCACCACCGGCCGGTCGGTGGCGGGGAGCTCTGGCGGCAGCGGCCCGTCGCCGGCCGGGCGCAGGACCCCGTGGGGGATCAGGTGAACCATCGCGGGGTCGACGCCGAGCTCGCCCGTGAGCCGGTCGCGGCCGTGCTCGGAGTGGACGACCACCGCGTCGACGCGGTCGTAGAGGCGGCGCTGGGCCGCGAGCTGGCCCGGGCGCGGCTGGCGCGGCAGCACGTCGTGCGCCGTGAGCACGCGCGGGCGGCGGAACGCGCCGAGCAGGTGGACGTCGACCGGCTGCACGGCCAGCCACTGGAAGTGCACGACGTCGGCCGGGCGCCGCGCCGCGCGCAGCATGTCGGGGACGTGCGTGGCGAGGCGCGCGAGCCGGCGTCCGCGGCCGCGCGGGGCGTGGCGGTAGAACGCCTCGCGGACGGTCACGCCCGGGGCGGGCGGGACCTCGCCGTGCGCGAACGGGGCGGTCAGCAGCTCGACGCGCGCGCCGGCGCGGGCCAGCGCGGCGCACAGCGCGCGGTCGTACGGCGGGGTGTAGGCGGCGGGGTCGACGACACTGACGCGCACGGGCGGTGACAATATGGCGGTGGCGGTCGAGGTCTCCTTCTGCGTGGTCAACACCGAGCAGCGCGAGCTGCTCCTGCGCTGCCTCGACGCGATCGCCGCCGAACGCGAGAGCCTGCCGTTCGAGACCGAGGTCCTGGTCCTCGACAACGCGTCCGCGGACGGCTCGGCCACCGCCGCGCGCCGCCATCCCACGACCCCCAAGGTCATCGCCCTGAGCCGGCGGCGGGGCAAGGGCGAGAACGACACGGCGCTGCTGCAGCGCGCGCGCGGGCGCTACGCGCTGCTGCTCAACGAGGACTCCGAGCTGCGCCCGGGCGCCGTGGCGACGCTCCACGACGCGCTCGAGGCCCGGCCGGAGGCGGGGGCCGCCGGCGCGCGGCTGCTGCGGCCCGACGGGACCGTGCAGCCGAGCGCGTGGCGCTTCCCCACGCCGCTGACCGCGTTCGTCGGGGCGCTCTTCCTGCACCGCCGGCTGACCGTGCAGAGCCGCGGCGAGCGCACGCGGGCCGTGGACTGGGCGCAGTCGGCGGCGCTGCTCGTCCGCACCGAGGCGGCGCGCGCGATCGACTGGTTCGACCCGGCGTTCTTCGTCTACTCCGACGAGGTCGACTTCTGCCGGCGCCTGCGCGACGCGGGCTGGCGCACGCTGTACGTCCCGGCCGCGCGCGCCGTCCACCACGAGCAGCTCTCGACCGGCCCCATCCCCGAGCGGCGCATCGTCGAGCTCTCGCGCAACCGCGACCGCTACATGCGCAAGCACCACTCCGCGCCGGCGGCCGCCGCGGTCCGCGTCCTCACGGCCTGGGCCTACGCCGTCCGCTCGCTCGCCGCCTTCGCCCTCCCCGGCCACAACCCGCGCCGCTACTGGCGCCACGTCACGGCCACCCTGCGCCCGGGCCGCGGCGAGGGCCTGCGCGAGGCGGCGGTCGAGCACAACCGCGGGCGGCGGTTGTAGGGCCTACGGCGCCGGCGCGCGCGCCGACAGCTCGCCCCGCAGGCGCAGCAGCTCGGGCGCCAGCAGCGCCGGGATGACGGCCAGGGCCAGCGCGCGCAGCGCGAAGCCGGCGGCGCCGGACGTCGGCAGCAGGAGCTCCCCCGCCACGGACACGCCGGCCACGACCGCCACGATCCGGGCCAGGCGGGGCCAGTCGAACGGCACGACGAACAGGCGGCGCGTCAGCAGGTGCACGACGACGAGCATCGCCAGGTAGGCGGCGCAGAGGGAGATCGCGGCGCCCGTCGGCCCCAGGCGGTCGACGAGGAGCACCAGGCCGACCACGTTGACCACCAGCCCCGCGACCGCGGCGGGGAAGGTCCGCGTCGTCACCTTCGCGCGGCCGGCGATCGTGACGAACACGAGGAACAGCCCGTAGAGCGCCCAGCCCAGGGCCAGCCACGGCAGCGCCGCGTGCGCCGCGTAGAACGGCTCGGCGGTGAGCAGGCGCACGACCCACCGGCCGAGCAGGACGAAGCCGGCGACCACCACGCCGGTCACGACGACGTACGCCGTGGTCACCAGCGCGTAGAGCGAGCGCGCCTCGTCCTCGTCGGTCACCGAGTACGCCAGCGGCGGCCACGCCGCCTGGAAGCCGCGCACGGCGATGACGACGACCGTCGCCAGCTTCACCGCCACGGCGTACAGCCCCGCCGCCGCGGGCGAGTCGGCTCGCAGCAGCCACGCCCGGTCGACGACGTTCAGCGCGAACACCGCGGCGTCGGCCGGCACGGTCGGCGTCCCGTAGCGGAGCAGCGGCGCCAGGCGCGCCGAGCCGCGCAGGTCGAAGGTCACGCGCCCGCGCAGGGCGAACGCCCACAGCCCGATCAGGACCACGGTCGACGCGGCGTAGTTGCCGAGGACGTAGCCCCGCGCACCGGCGTCGAAGCCGACCACGAGCGTCACGGTGAGCGCCACCGTCAGGAGCACGTTGGTGACGCTGGCGATCAGGTAGACGCGCCGGCGCTCGTCGACGCGCAGCAGCGCGTAGGCGATCTCGAGGTTCGTGAACGCCCACAGGCCGAGGATGCCGTAGCTCATCAGCGTCGCGTCGCGCAGGCCGAGCAGCGCCTGCGACAGCGTGCCGGCGAACCCGACCGCCGCCAGCGCCGCGATCGTCGTCGTCACGGCGACGAACGACGTCGTGCGCCGCGCCAGCGCGTCGCGCTCGGCCGGGTCGTCGAGGTCGAAGTAGAAGCGCACGAACGCCTCGCCCATCCCGAAGCGCAGGACGATGCTCGCGAGGATGATCGCCGTGAGCAGCGTCTCGGCGTAGCCGAGCTCCGCCGAGGTGAGGTGATGCGTGTAGAGCGGCAGCGTGAACAGCGCCAGCACGCCGGCGACCAGGCTCGATGCCTGGTAGGCGACGCCGGACGTGGCCAGGCGCTTGAGGTGGCCCTGCACGGCCGGGGACGGTATCCGCTGCGGCCGCGGCGGCTAGATTGCCGCCGGTGGAGCACCCCCCGATCTGCGTCCTCCTGCTCCCCGCGCCGCTGGAGCGCTTCATCCTGCGCGACCAGGCCGAGGATCTCCTGCGCGCCGACGGCGTGATCGCCGCCGACCCGCCGCGCATGCCATACGGCGCCTTCGGCCGGATGCCGCTCGTCCTCGGCGACGCCCTCGCCGCCCGCCAGGCGCGGCGCCTCGTGCGCACGCTGCGCCGGCGCGTCGGCGAGCCGCGGGTCGTCGTCATCTTCCACGCGCTGCAGTACCAGCTCGGCCGCGCCGTCGTGGCCCAGACGGCCGGCGCCGAGCTCTGGTACTGGCGCTGGGACCGCTACGAGCGCGCCTACGACGCCAGCCCGCGCCTGCGCGCGCGTCTGGAGGCGCTCCACGAGCAGGCGGCGCAGCGCGCGGGGATGGTCATCGCCGTGTCCGACGAGCTCGCGCGGCTGGAGGGCGTCGCCGGCCGCAAGGCGACGCTGGTCCCGCTGGCCGCCGACGGCTTCCCCGCCCCGCAGGGCGGCGAGGTGGTCGCGATCTCGCTCGGCCATCTCGGCTGGCGCACCGACTGGTCGCTGCTGCGCGCCGTCAGCGAGCGCCTCGGCGACCGGCTCGTGCTGCTGCTCGCGGGCGACGTCCACGACGACGAGTGCCGCGACGACCCCGACTTCGCCTTCTGCCGTGCGGCCCCGAACCTCGTGTTCCTCGGCCGCGTCGACGACGAGGCCGCCGCGCGGCTCGTGCTGACCGCCGACGTCGGCATCGTCCCGTTCAAGGTCGAGCCGTTCAACGACGCCGGGCTGCCCTACCGCATCCTCAAGTACGCGCGCTTGGGGCGGCGCACGGTGGCGCCCGACCTCGCCGGCGTGCGCACGTGGCCCGAGGCGGTCACCGTCGCCGACGGACCCGAGGCGTTCGCCGACGCGCTCCTGGCGCAGGCCGGCGCGCGAGCGCGGCCCGACGAGGAGCTGCGCGCGTGGGCGCTGGCGCAGACCGCCCGGACGCAGGACCAGCCGCTCTGGGAGCGCCTCGCCGAGCTCGGCGTCGACACGCGCGTGTCCAGGTAGGCCTCGCACCGCGTTAGGGTCACGAGCATGGTCAGACCGCTCCAGCGCCGGCAGGACCGCGCGACCGCCATCGCGGCCGTCTACGGCCTGCTCGCGCTCGTCTTCCTCGCGCGTCTGTTCATCTCGGCGCCGGGACTCGGCCTCCCCTACCTCGCCGTGTTCCCGATCGTCCTGGCCTGCTTCGTCCTCGGGCGCACCCACGCCCTCATCAGCGCGGCGCTCGCCGTCGCGATCTTCGTCGTCACCCAGGAGCTCGCGCCCGGCAGCCAGATCGACACCGGCGCCTTCGTGGTCGGCGCCATCGGGCGGGCCGCCGTCTTCTTCGGCCTGGCGCTCGTCGTGTCCGCCCTGCTCGACCGTGAGACCGACCTGCGCCACCAGCTCGCCGAGAGCGAGCGCGAGCGGACCGAGCTCGAGAGCCTGCGCGCCGCGCTGACGCCGCCCGAGCTCCCCGACCTCGCCGGCCTGTCCGTCGCCACCTCCTACACGCCGGCCCATGGGCTCGTGGCCGGCGACTTCTTCCTCGTCGCCCCCGGGCCGCGAGGCAGCGCGCTGCTGGTCGTCGGCGACGTCGTCGGCCACGGCCTGGCCGCCGCGCAGCGCGCCGCGTTCGTCCGCACGACGATCGCGCTGTTCGCCGAGTACACCGAGGACCCGTTGACGATCCTGCGCCTGGCGAACACCGCGCTGACCGAGCGCGAGCCGGGGAGCGAGTACGTCACCGCCCTGTGCGCGAGCTTCGCGCCCGACCGCGGGACGCTGACCTGGGCCAGCGCCGGACACCCGCCGCCGTGGGACCTCGACCGCGGCGAGCCGCTGGCCAGCGCGCGCAACTGCACCCCGTTGGGCGTCGAGCCGGCGCTCCACGGCGAGGCGGCCACCACGCGACTGCGGCCCGGCGCCGGCGTGCTGCTGTACACCGACGGGCTGACCGAGGCGCGGCCCGCGGCGCGCATGAACCGCCACGAGCTCTTCGGCGAGGAGGCCGCGCAGGAGGCCCTGCGGCGGCTGCGCGGCGCCTCGCCCTCCGAGATCGTCAGCCGGCTCAGCGCGGCCGCCCTCGAGCACGCCGACGGCGCCCCCGCCGACGACCTGTGCCTGGTCGCCGTGCGCTGCCTCGACGGCGCCGCCCCGGCTCAGCGGCAGGCGGCGTAGGCGCTGAACCGCCCGCGCCGCGCGATCGGCGCGAAGCCCGGGTCGGGCGCGTTCGTGGTCGGGCTGGCGCCGGCGGCGAAGCCATAGCGCTGTAGCTCCTTGGTTCCGAGGACGAAGATCGCCACGCCGTGCGCCCGCCGCCGGGCGCTGCGCGCCCCGACCCGTCGCGCGGGGAGGTCGAGCAGCCAGCGCGTGTCGGGGACCAGCCGATACGTCGGGAACGTGATCGGGCCGCAGCGCAGGTCGCGCTGGACGGCGGGGGCGTGGAGGATCGCCGCGAGGTCGTCGTGCGAGCCCTTGATGAAGCGCAGCTCGCCGACGAGCCGGCTCACCGCCGGCGCCTTGACGACCACGAAGGCGACGCCGACGACCGCTGCCGCGATCGCCACGCGCGACCAGGCGCGGCGCAGGCGCCCGGGCGCCAGCGTCGTGAAGCCCAGCGCGCCGTAGCCGGCCGCGAGGCAGACAGCCACCACGGGGATCGTCAGGTACCGGGGCAGGATCGACAGCCCGGCCACCCCGGTCCCCAGGAACGTGACGACGCCGGCGCCGAACAGCGCTATCGGGACGTGCAGCGCCCGGCCTGTCCGCAGCCGCCGCAGCAGGACGGCGCCGGCGAGGGCGGCCAGCGCCACCGGCGGGCGCGCGGCGTCGGTGACGAACGAGACGAACGACCCCGGCACCGAGGACAGGCCGCGGTTGCGGTTGAGCTCGTCGGCCAGGTCGCTGGTCGCGTGCAGCGAGAACAGCGGATCGCCGGTGACCCACAGGTCGACGAGGCACCAGACCAGCGGCGCCACCACGGCGAGCGCGAGCAGGTCGAGCCGGCGGCGCCCGCACCACAGCCAGTACGCGCCGCCGAGCACCCACGCCTCGGGCCGCAGCAGCCCGGCCACGGCCAGCACCGCCATCACCGGCCGCCCGCGGCGCGGCGAGCTCGCCTCCAGCGCCGCCGCCCACAGCACCAGGGCCAGGAACGGCACGTCGACGTACGCGCGCGCGGCCAGCAGCAGGAAGGCGAAGCTCGACCCCACGAAGGCCGCGCCGGCCAGCGCGGGCCACGCGCCGAAGCACGCCTCGCCCACCCGGAAGGTCGCCCACACGAGCGCGACGAGCGAGAGGACGCAGACCAGGACGAGCGCCCGGTCGGCGTCGGCCCCCAGGAGCCCGGCCACGGCGCACATCGCCAGGAACAGCGGGTGCTCGGTCGGCGCGGCATAGGCCTGGAAGTCCGGCTTGGCGCCGTGCAGCAGCTCCCGCCCCCAGACGAGGTGGAAGTAGGTGTCGTAGTTGGGATAGGTCGGGACGAGCAGGGCGGCGACCAGCGCCACCAGCGCGACGCCGGCCACGACCACGGGCTCGGCCCGGCGCAGCCGCGCGGCGCGCGCCGGCGGCGGCGCGGCGACGCGGGCCGCGGTCATGCCCTCGCGGGCGCCGGCTCGGCCGGGGCCGCCGCGTCCCCCGGCGCCGGCGCCCTGCGCCCCGGCGCCGGCCACAGCGCCAGCGCCGTCCCGACGCCGAGCAGCGTCCAGGTCAGCGGGTCCTCCAGGAAGGCCGCGTACATCATGGTGTGCGCGACCAGCGCCGTGAACGCGACCGCCACGGCGGCGCGCTCGGGCACGCCCCGCGCGCGCCAGAACAGGCGCCCGAGCGCCGCGCCGAGCAGCAGCAGGTAGGCGGCCAGCCCCACGACGCCCTGCTCGGCCGCGATGGTGACCGGGATCGTGTGCGACGCCGACGTCGAGCGCTCGGCCGAGACGTGCTCGGCGCGGCGGTACTCGCGCGGGAACGAGCCCGATCCGTGGCCGATCACCGGCGCGGACTCGAACAGCCGCACGCCGCCGCGGACGAGGGCGTAGCGCCCGCTCGTCGCCTTGTCGGCCGACCGCGAGCTCCCGAGGTCGAGGTGCACCGCCCCCGGCGCCACCATCACGATCGCGATCGCGACCGCCAGCCCGGCGGCCGAGAGGCCGAGCGCCCATCTGACGCTCCAGCGCAGCGCGCCCAGCAGTGCCAGCCCGAGGAGCAGGGCCGTGAAGCTCGACTGCGAGAACGTGAGCACCAGCCCGGCCCACAGGACCGCCAGCAGCGCGACCGCGCCCGCCACCTCGACGCGCCGGCGCGCCCACAGCATCCAGGCGCTCAGCAGCACCATCACGAGCGCGAGGAAGCGCCCGTAGATGTTCGGGTCGAAGAACAGCGAGTTGACGCGGAAGTACGAGCCGAGCTGGTTGGAGGCGATGACCTTCGGGTTGAGGAACAGATGGCGCGTCGCGTACTCGACGAAGCCGACGCCGACCAGCGCGAGCGCGAGCACGGCCAGGACGCCGAGGCACACGCGCGCCAGCCGCGGCGTCCACGCCACGCGGCTGACCAGCGCGAACAGCAGCGCGAACGGCACGTAGAAGAACACGACGTTCTCGAGCGCGTGGCCGAAGTCGATCGATCCCCAGGCCTGCGCGGCGTAGAGGACGAGGTAGGCGGCGAGCGCCCACTCGACCACCCCGGCGCGCGCCCGGCCGCCCTCGGCGCGCTCGCGCCCGGCAAGCCGCGGCACCGCGTAGGCGAGCGCCCCCGCGGCGACCACCAGGTACAGCGGCAGGAGCAGGTTGGCCGTCGAGCCGCCGGAGGCGATCGGGACGCGGAACGGCAGCGCGGCCGCCGCGGCGATCGGCAGCCACGTGGGCCGGCGGTCGAAGAGGACGGCGAGCGCCGCCAGCGCGACGAGCCCGAGCGCCGCGAGCGCGACCGCCAGGGCCGGGTGGTCGCGCAGCGGCCGGAGCTGATCGGAGCCGGCGATGTGCCAACCCAGGATCACGGGCGCGAGCACGAGCGCGCCCACCATGCCGGCGGCGCGGGCCCGCGGCGTGGGCGCGACGAGCGCGGCGGCGGCCAGCAGCGCGGCGAGGATCAGCGGGACAGGAGCGTCCACGTGCGATCGAGCAGGCCCTTGACCTGCGGGTCGGGAGTGGCCAGGCGCGCCGGCAGCTCGGGCAGCGGGAAGCGCAGCACGAGGCCCTTGCCCACGCGCGTGGCGGCGATGACCGGGCGGCCGGTCTGGGGGTTCTCGGTGACGGCGCGGGCCACCACGTCCACGCCGGCGCCCAGCGAGTCGGCCTCCTGGACTACCGAGAACGGCCCGAAGGCGCCGGTGGTCCCGGCGAAGAACTGCACGCCGTCGTCGGACTCGACGACGTTCGTCGGCGCGGGGAGCGTGGTCAGCGGGCGCAGGCGCGCCCCGAACAGGTCGGTGGTGGCCGGAGGCGTGGGGTCGACGAGCTGCTGACCGCCGCCGGCGAGGGTCACCTGGCGCGACAGCGAGTCGACGCCGAACGACGCCAGCGTGCCGCCGCGGCGCACGAAGCGTCGCAGGCGCTGCTGCAGGCCACGGGGCAGCCACCGCACGTCGGACGGCAGGATGACGCCCTTGTGGCCTTCCAGCGGCGGTCCCTTGCCCGTCGCCAGCGCGACGTCGGTGGTGACGTCGTAGCGGTGGTGGCCGTGGTCGAGCCACGACAGCAGCGGCGCGTCGCGCTCAGCGAAGCCCTGGGGCAGCCCGTCGCCGGCGTAGACGCGGTCGAGCTTCACCCCCACCCCCCGGTCGAGCAGGTTGGGGATCCCGTCGCCGTCGTCGTCGATCGGGTTGCGTCCCTGCCACGTCATCACCGGCAGCACCACGAGGACGGGGCTGTGCTCCTGCGCCTGGACGGGGAAGGGCACGGTGGTCGCGTGGGTGGCGGTGCGCACCTGCAGCAGGTAGACGCCCGAGAGCGGCCCGGGCGCGTGCAGGCGCAGCCGCGGCGTCGTCTTGCGCCCGCCGGCGAGGATCTTGCGCGAGCCCACCCGGCGCACGCTCCAGGTCCATGGCCGCTGGCGCGCGTCGACGGCGAAGTCGGCCTGCTGGCCGACGGCGGTCGGGACGTCGGGCGGCAGGACGCCGAGGTAGCGCACGGCGATGCCGCCGCGACCGGGGAGCCGCGCCCCGTAGGGGACGATCGGCAGGCCGCGACGATCCAGCGCCGGCGAGAACCCGCGGTTGCCGGCCTTGTCGCGCGTCTCGATGGCGACCAGGTAGGTGCCCGGCGAGACCGGCCGCCCGTCGCTGCGCCCGTCCCACCGCCAGGTCGTGACGCCGTCGGGCAGCGGCTGGGCGAGCACGAGCCGCGTCGCGCCCGGGCTCGTCTTGTACAGGCGGACCACCGGTCGGCGCCCCGGAACGAGCAGGTGGACGGTGGCCTGGGCGTCGTCGGGCTCGGGCAGGATCTCGGGCCCGGACGCCCGGAAGGGGCCTATCGAGACGACGCGCGGGCGCGGGGGGGTGACGTCGAGGCGCACGCGGCGCGGCACGACGACGCTGCGCCCCTCCCGCAGCAGCGTGAGGCGGATGCGGTAGTTGCCGTCGGGCGCGCGGGCCCCCGCGTCGGTGCGCCCGTCCCAGGCGAAGCGCGTCGGGCGGTAGGCGTGGATCCGGCGCGCGTCGGCCAGGACGCGCACCTCGTCGCCGGCGGCGTCGACCACCGCCACGGTGACGACGTCGTCGCGCTTGAGCTTGAAGTTCACGAACGCGTGGTCGAGGCGACCGTCGTGGTTGGGCGAGAACAGCGGCGTCAGGCGGAACCGCTGCACGACCGACGGCGCGTTCTTCAGCCGCTGGGCCACGAAGAACGCCCCGAAGGTCGCGACCACCAGGGCGCCGAAGGCGACCGCGACGAGGCGGCTCACGCCAGCTCCGGCAGCTCGACGAGCGCGGCGTTCGGGATCCTCCGGGCGCCGGCGTCGCCGTCCCCGCTGGCGGCGGCGAGCGCCAGCCGGATCACGCCGCGATGGCAGACCACGAGCGCCGGGAGATCGTCGGTCCGCGCGCGCAGGTCCTCGAGCCCCGCCCGCACGCGCTCCCACTGCTCGGCGAACGACTCGCCCCCGGGGTAGCGGAAGCCGGGGTCCGAGCGCTGGAAGCGGGCGAAGCCCTCCGGGTCCTCCGCGCGCACCTCGTCGAAGGAGCGGTCGGTCCAGTCGCCGGTGTCGGTCTCGACGAAGCGCGCGTCCTCGACGGGCGTGAGGCCGATGCGGGCCGCGACGACGTCGGCCGTCTCGCGCGCCCGCGCGAGCGGGCTGCACCACAGCGACCGCAGCGGCACCTGCGCGGCGGCCTCGGCCAGGGCGGCGGCCTGCTCGCGGCCGGTCGCGTCGAGCGGGACCGGCAGGTGGCCCTGGAAGCGGCCCTCGTGGTTGTAGGCCGTCTGCCCGTGGCGGGCCAGGTGGATCGTCATCGGCGCCGGGCGGCTACTGCGCCTTGTCGGCTCCGACGAAGACGGCCACCTGGGCGCCGTTGGCCAGCGCCTTCTCGACGGACGTCATCTGCTGGATCGCCGAGGTGCGCACGCCCAGGATCTTCGCGACGTCCAGCGCGGCGTTGCGCTGGTTGGCGTCGTAGAAGATCTGCGTCGTCTGGCGGATGGTGGCGCTGCCGTCGTTCGTGACGACGCCCTGCTTGTAGCCCCTCTGGACCACGCGGTCGGAGGCGGTCCGCGCCAGGCCGGTGATCTTGGTGCCGTTCAGGACGGCGACGGTGACCGCGCCGCGGTCGACCTTCGCGGCCGCCTGGCCGCCCGAGCCGCCGGAGCCGGTGGTGCTCGACGCGGGCGGCGTGACGGTGTTCGGCTTGGGCGCCGCGCCGCCGCCACCCCCGCCGCTGCTGCCGAGGATGAGGAACACGGCGACGCCGACCACGGCGATCGCGCCGACGACTCCGCCGACGATCGCCGCGACGCGGCCGCGCGAGCGACCGTCGCCGGCGGCGCGCGGGCGGGCGCCGGCGGGCGTGCGCGGGGGAAGCGAGGCCGACGCCGCGGGCGCGCGCAGCGGCGCGGCGGGACGCGGCTGAGGCCGTGCGGCGCCCACGCCGGCTGCGGCGCCGGCGGTCGCGGCCGCCGGAACCGGCGGGCGCGGCGGCTGCGCGGCGGGAGTCGCCGGGGGCACGGGCGGCGTCGCCGGCTTGGCGGCCGGAGCGGGCACGGGCGGCGTCGGCGGAGCAGGCGCGCGCACCGCAGCCCCGTCGCCGGACGCAGTGGCGGGAGCGAGCGGCGCGGCACCGGGCGGCTTCGCCGCGTCGGGCGCGGCCGGCTTGGCGGCGTCGGCCTGGCCGTTGCCGCCCTCGGCCTCCGCCGGCTTGCCGTCGGGAGCGTCCTGCGGCGCGGCCGCCGCGTCGGCCTTGTCGGCCGCGACGTCGCCGGGCTTGCCCGGAGGCGGCACGGCGGCGCTCTCGCCGGTCCCGTTCTGCGGCGCCGCGGCCGGCGGGTCGGCCACCGTCGTCGGGGGGGCGCCGCCGGCCGGCGTCACCGGAGCCGCGGCCGCGCCCACCGCTGCCGCCGGGCCAGCGGCCGCCGTGACGCCCGCGGGAGTGGCAGGGGCCGCGGCGGGCCGCGCGACCGGCTGCACGGGCGCCGGCGCGGGGACCGACGCGCGGCGCTGGGCGTCGGCCGACACCCGCGCCTCGAGCTCGGCCGCGCGCTCGGGCGCGCGGCCCGCCCACTCGCGCAGCCGCTTGACCTCGCGGGCCTGGGCGAAGTAGAGCAGCGACAGGACGCCGAGTCCGAAGACGGCGGCGATGCCCGCGTACGCGCCGTAGCGCTCGATGTTGCCCTGCAGTGAGAAGGCGGCCAGGAGTGCCGTCATGCGCCGTTGATGCTAGGGGACGCTCCGTACGGTCTGCGCCTGGCCTCCGTCAGCGGACGCCGGACGGGCGGCCGAGAGCTCGGACACCTTGGCCGCCAGCCCCGCCGCATCGCCCTCGAGGACGAGCAGCGCGATCTCGTCGAACATGGCCTCGACCGCGGCCGGATCGAGCGCGTTGCGACTGGCGAGCGTGATCTTCTCGGCCCGCGTCGGGCGCGGGCGCTCGTAGGGGTTGAACAGCTCCTCGTGGAGCTTCTCGCCCGGGCGCCGGCCGACGATCTCGATCGCGATGTCGGTCTCGGGCCGCAGCCCCGAGAGCTCGATCATGTCCCGCGCCAGCTCGAGGATCGACACCGCCTCGCCCATCTCGAGCACGAAGACCTCGCCGCCGTCGCCCAGCGACCCGACACGGATGACGAGCTGCACCGCCTCGGGGATGGTCATGAAGTAGCGCGTCATGCGCTCGTCGGTCACCGTCACCGGGCCGCCGAGCGCGATCTGGCGGCGGAAGATCGGCACGACCGAGCCCGACGAGCCCAGCACGTTGCCGAAGCGGACCGTCGCGTACCTGGTCTCCGGCCAGCGCTGCTGGGCCGCCTCGACCGCGAACTCGGCCAGCGCCTTGGACGCGCCCATCACGGTCGCCGGCTGCACCGCCTTGTCGGTCGAGATCAGGACGAAGCGCTTGGCCCCCGCCTCGCCGGCCACCCGCGCCACCAGGCGCGTCGCCAGCGCGTTGTTGCGCACCGCCTCGACCGGGTTGAGCTCCATGAGCCCGACGTGCTTGTAGGCGGCCGCGTGGAAGACGACGGTCGGGCGATGCTCGGCGAACACCTCGCGCATCCGCTCGCCCTCCTTGCAGTCCGCCAGCACCGGGGCGAGCACGGACGGGTGCACGTGACGGTCGTCCTCGAGCTCGCGCTGGATCGCGAACAGGTTCGCCTCGGCGTGGTCGACGAGGATCAGCCGCCGCGGCGCCACGCGCGCGATCTGGCGGCACAGCTCGGAGCCGATCGACCCGCCGGCGCCCGTGACCATGACGATCTCGCCGCCGAGGTAGCCGCCCATCCGATCGAGCTCCATGCGCACCGGCTCGCGGCCGAGGATGTCCTCGACGCGCACCTCGCGCACCTGCCGCACGACCTGGCCCGACCCCGAGGCCAGCAGCTCGAACACGGTCGGCAGCGTGCGCACCGGGATCCCGCGCTCGCGCGCCGCCACCACCACGCGCGCGCGCAGCGTGCCGGGCGCGGACGGGATGGCGATCGTGATCTCGTCGGGCTCGGCCTCGTCGAGGATGCGCCCGAGCTGCTCGGTGGCCCCCAGGACCTTGACGCCGTCGATGCGCAGGCCGCGCTTGAGCGGATCGTCGTCGACGAAGCCGACCGGCGCGAGGCCGAGCTGCGGGTTGCGCAGGATCTCGCGCAGGACGAGCCGGCCGCCGTCGCCGGCGCCCACGATCAGCACCCGCCGCGCCCCCGCGCGCGGGCGGAAGCCCTGCAGCGGGCGCTCGTAGACCATGCGCGCGGCGAAGCGCACGCCGCCGACGAGCACCAGCGTGAGCAGGAAGAACAGCGCCAGCACGCCGGTCGGGACCGACACCGTGACCTCGCCCGTGTGCGTGGCCACCGTGACCGGATGGAAGACGGCCACGAAGCCCGCGAGCGCCAGCGTGCTGACCACCACGGCCTCGAAGACGGCCACGAAGTCGCGCGTGCCGACGTAGCGCCACTGCTTCTGCTCGAGGCGGAACAGCGCGAAGACGACGAGCGCCGACGCCACCGCCCACGGGATCGTCGCCGCGAACAGCCGCTCGTACTTCTCCGGCATCCGCCCGGCGTCGAACCGCAGCAGGTAGCTGAGGTAGTAGGCGGCGGCGACCAGGACCGCATCGAGCGCCACCTGCGGGACGGAGTGGCGATGCAGGGGGAACGCCGCCGAGCGCAGGCGTCGGCGCATCCGCGGAATCGTAGCCGGGCGGACCGGCGGCAGGCGCCCGGGTCTGGACGCCTAGCGCAGCGCCGAGCCGAGCAGCTCCACGAGCAGCCCCGGATCGCGCCGCACGCGCTCGCTCGCGTCCGGCGCGCGCTTGACCAGCGGCAGGTCCTCGGCGCGCTCCAGGCGCCGCAGCCGGCCCTCGGCGATGAGGCGCTCGTCGACCGCTCCGAGGCGCCCCTCGAACGTCGTCCACACCGGCGTCCGAAGCGCGACGGCCTCGCGGTTGATCGTCCCGCCGGCGCTGACGACGACGTCGGCCAGCGCGATCAGCGACTGGGCGTCGATCGCCCGGTCGGGAACGATCACGTCGCGCAGCGCCGCGCGCTGCTGGGGCGTCCGTGGCAACACGACGGTCTGCGTTCCGCGCAGGCGCTCGAGCACGGCGGCGAACAGCTCGTTCTCGAAGCGGTGGTACAGCGAGACCGACGGCGGAGTGCGCACGAGCGCGATCGGCTCGGCCGGGTCGAGCCCGAGCTCGTCGAGCACCGCCGGGTCGGGCTCGAAGTCGGCGAGGTAGTACTCCTCCTTCAGGCCCGGGTAGCGGCGCAGCTTGTCCGCCGCTCCGTAGCGGCGCAGGCGCTCGGGCGGGATCGCCTCGGGCACGACGACCGCCTGCGCGAGCCGGCAGTTGACCGTGTGCTGCACGGTCGCCCACTCGTAGTCGAACATCGTCGCGCACGGAATGCGCAGCAGCCGCGCGGCGACGGTGACGTCGTTGGAGCCGTGGCCGAGGGCGAGGTCGAAGGGCCCCTCGCGCCGCGCCCAGCGCACGAGCACGGCCGACCGGTCGACGAGGCCGAGCGCCTTGGCCGCGACGCGCCCGCCGCGGTGGCGCCCGATGACCTCGTGCTCGATGCCAAAGCGCTCGCACAGGCCCACGGTCTGGGCGAAGTCGCGCGCGGTCACGCGGACCTCGTCGCCGCGCGCGCGCAGCCGGTCGATGACCGGTCGCAGCACGAGGACGTGCGGGCTGTTGGTGAGGTCGATCCAGACGCGCATCGGCGAGGCGGGCAAGCCTACGAGACCCGGAGCCGACTACCCTGACCCGTCGTGCTCGCGACCGTCCTCGTCCTCGCCTCCGTCACCGACCGCCTCGCGCAGTTCGCCACCAACGTGGTCGGCGACCTCGGCCTGCCCGGCATCTTCCTGCTGATGGCGCCCGAGAGCGCGTGCATCCCGATCCCCTCCGAGGCGACGATGCTGTTCGCCGGCTTCAACGTCTCCGAGGGCCGCTACACGCTCTTCGAGGCCGTGGCGGTCGGCTCGCTGGCGAACCTCGTCGGCTCGTGGATCGCCTACGCCGTCGGGTACTACGGGCGCGTCGAGCTGCTCGAGAAGCACGGCCGGAGGCTGCACATCAAGCCGTCGCACCTGGCGTGGGCCGATCGCTGGTTCGAGCGCTACGGCTCGGCCGCGGTCTTCTTCAGCCGCATGCTCCCGGTGATCCGGACGTTCATCTCGCTGCCCGCCGGCGTCGCCCGCATGCCGTTCTGGAAGTTCAGCGTGCTCACGCTGGCCGGCTGCATCCCGTGGATCTTCATGCTCACGTTCATCGGCCAGCAGGTCGGGGCCAACTGGGAGAGCTGGAAGAACTCGCTGCACTACGTCGACTACGCCGTGCTGGCGCTGATCGTCCTCGGCGTGGTCTTCCTGTTCGTGCGCTGGCGGCGCAGCCGCGCGCGCACCGCGGATGCCACGGCCTGAGGCCGGGCTGCCGCTGCGCCACGCGCTGGCGCTCGGCGCCCTGCACGGGCCCGCCGAGCTGCTGCCGGTCTCGTCCTCGGCGCACACGACGCTCGTCCCCTGGCTGCTGGACTGGCCCTACGCCGAGCTCGACCCCGAGCTGCGCAAGGCGTTCGAGGTGGCGCTGCACGCCGGCACCGCGGCCGCGCTGCTGGTCGGGCTGCGCGACGAGGTCGGCGCCGCGGTGCGCGGGTTCGACCGCCGCCGCGCCGTGCTCGTGCTCGGGTCGTTCGTCCCGCCGGCGATCGTCGGCTACACGCTCGAGCGCCCGATCGAGGAGCGCCTCGGGACGCCGCCGACGATCGCGGTCGGCCTGCTGCTCGGCGCGGCGGCGATGGCGCTGGCCGACGCGCTGGCGCCGCGGCGGCGCGGGCGCGACGACGCCAACGCCGTCGACGCCCTCGCCCTCGGCCTGGCGCAGGCGTGCGCGCTCATGCCCGGCGTGTCGCGCAACGGGATGACGCTCGCCGCCGCCCGCGCGCGCGGCTTCGACCGCGCCGACGCCAACGCGCTCTCGCGCCACGTGGCGCTGCCGATCATCGTCGGCGCCACGGCGCTGAAGGGCACGCGCCTGGCGCGCCGCGGGGTGCCGCGGCCCGTCGCCAGCGCGTTCGCGGCCGGCATCGGCGCCGCCTTCGTCTCGACGCTGGCCTCGGTGCGGATCATCCGCGCGGTCGAGCGCGACCGCTCGCTGGCGCCGTACGCGGCCTACCGCGCGGCGCTCGGCGCCGTGGTGCTCCGGCGCGCTTGGCACAATCGAAGGCGATGACTCCGCCTCCGGGATCCGCCGGCGACGCGTACGCCGCCGCCGGCGTCGACACCACCGAGGCCGATCGCGCCGTCGACGCGCTCGTCGGCGTGCTGCGCACGATCGAGCTGGGGCGGCCGAGCGCCTCGGTCCTGCCCAGCGGCCACTACGCCTCGGTGCTGCGCGTGGCTCCGAACCTCGGGATCGCGATGTCGACCGACGGCGTCGGCTCCAAGATCGTCGTCGCCGAGCAGGCCGACCGGCTGGAGACGGTGGGCATCGACTGCGTGGCGATGAACGTCAACGACCTCATCTGCGTCGGCGCGGAGCCGATCGCGATGCTCGACTACCTGGCCGTCGAGCAGGCCGACCCGGAGGCGCTCGCGCGCATCGGCGTCGGGCTCAAGGTGGGCGCGCAGGACGCCGGCGTCGAGATCCCCGGCGGCGAGCTCGCGATCCTGCCCGAGCTCATCCGCGGCCACCCCTCCCCCGGCGGCTTCGACCTGTGCGGCACCGCGTTCGGCACCGTCGCCCTGGACGCCATCGTCACCGGCGAGCGGGCGCGGCCCGGCGACGCGATCGTCGGCCTGCCGTCCAGCGGCCTGCACTCCAACGGCTACACGCTCGCGCGGCGCGCGCTGCTCGACGAGGGCGGCCTGGGCCTCGGCGACCGCCCGCCCGCGCTGGAGGGCCGCTCGGTGGCCGACGCGCTGCTCGAGCCGACCGTCATCTACGTGCGCGCCGTGCTCGAGCTGCTGCGCTCGGACGTCCCGGTCCACGGGCTCGCGCACATCACCGGCGGCGGGCTGCACAACCTGCTGCGCCTGGGCGACGAGCGTCTGGGCTTCGCCATCGAGCAGCCGCTGCCCGTGCCGGCGATCTGCACGCTGGTGGCCGAGCTCGGCGGCGTCCCGACGGCCGAGATGTGGCAGATCTTCAACATGGGCTGCGGCTTCGTCGCCCTCGTGCCGCCTGAGCGCGCCGACGACGCCGTCGCGCTGCTGGCGCCGCGCCACCCGGGCACCGCGCGGATCGGGACCGTGACCGACCGCGGCGGACGCCTGGAGGCGCCGGGGCTGTAGGCGCCCGGCGCCCTCAGAAGATCTCCGGGCACCACGGCTCGACGTCGCCGCGGAAGGCGCGCGCCGCGCGCAGCAGGGAACCTGAGCGCAGCTCGCGCACGCGCCCGGCCGCCGCGAGCTCGAGCAGCGTCGTCCCCCCCAGGTACGCGGCGCCCAGCGTGGCGGCGTCGAGCGCGAGGTCGGGCTCGGCCTGGGTGCGCTCGCACCCGTCGGCGTCCAGGCGCCAGCGGCCCTCGTTCCAGGCGCAGAAGGCGTCGCTCACTTCGAGCACAACGTCGGGCGCCACGGCGTAGGCGCGCTGCGACAGCGCGGCGCCGACGTCGACGATCCGCACCCACAGCCCCTCGCTCACCGTGGCCCGCAGCGCCCGCGGGTCGGTGAGCATGAGGACCAGGGGCTCGTCGACCGGCGCCAGGTCCCACGTCGTCGACGTCGTGAGGTCCTGGTCGAGCAGGAACGCCCACAGCCGGGCGCGCGCCTCGGGCGTCTCGGCCACGAGCTCGCGCACGCGAACGTCGCCCGCGGGCCCGTCCTCGCCGTGGGACCGCCGTACCGCGTACAGCGCGTACCCGCCGTCGACGACGACCGCCTGCACGGGCTGGGCGCCGTCGCGGCGCGACACCGGGTCGAACAGCCGCCCCTCCCACCACGGCCCCGGACGGTCGAGCATCCCCGGGCGCCCGGCGCGCACCCGCTCGTGGACCGGACGCATGGCGTCGACGTGGTCGGCGGCCGGCCCGGCCGCGAGCGGCGCCCCGGCGGGCGGCGGATCGACCAGCCGCGCGGCCGGGCGGCGCGCCCGGACCTCGAGCACGTCGGCCGACGGCCCGTAGCCGAAGCGCCCGTAGATCGAGCCCTCCGAGGCCCACAGCGCGGCTACCGGCTCGCCGCGCTCGCGCACGTCGGCGAGCTGGCGGCGCATCATCTCGGTCAGGAGCCCGCGGCGGCGATGGGTCGGGCGCACCCCGACCCCGGTCACCGCGGCGCAGGGCACGACGGCGCCGGGCACGGTGAGCTGCCGGGTGAACGCGGTCGCCCCGGCCACGAGGCGCCCGTCGTCGAACCACGCCAGCGAGCGGTCGGGCTCGAACTGGCGGCCGTAGAGCTCGCGCTCGGGCTCCTCCAGCTCGCGGTGGAAGGCGGCGACCACGGCGCGGCTGAAGTCGTCCGCCTCGTCGCGGGTGGCGGGGCGCAGCTCCATGACCGGGTGGTCTATCAGGACGCCTGCCCCGAAAAGGTGCGGGCGGGCGGCCCCCCAGCCGCCCGCCCGCTTGTCCGTCCCCCGGGGTGTGTCTGCCCCTGGAGCCTGTGAAGCGTGCCGCCCCCCGATGATCGGCCGGCGCGCGCGGAACTTGCGCGCCGCCGGACACGGTGCCCCACAACGCGGAGCGCCCCGGGGGGGCCGGGGCGCTCTGAGGTCCTACATGGGGGTGATATGGGAAGGAACTGCTAGGGGTGTGCTCCTCTTAACGGCGGGATCCGCCCACCCTTGAGTCCCCGTCCGTGGGTTGGACGTTCGTATGAGAACGGCCCTCAGGAACCGCTCTCGAGCTCGCGCGCCAGCCGCTGCGGATCGATCGCATCGGCGAGCGGCACCGGCCGGAGAACGCCTTCCTCGTCGTCGACCAGCGAGGCCGAGACGCCCCCGTCGAGCTCGAAGCGCACGGCGCGGCCCTGCGCGTGCAGCTCGTCGGCCAGATCCGCCGCCGCGTCCATCTCCGCCCGGACCTCGGGCGGGATCGGCGACCGATCGGGCCGCTGCGCGCGCGCCGCGGTGTCGACGGTCGACTCGGCAGAGGTCGATCCTGCCGACGGGGACGCGTCGAAGGTCATAGTGCGCTGCGATCCTCCCTGAGGGTCTTGCCCGGCGCCTTCCATGGCCCCGGCGGTCATCTCTTGGTTCGACGGACGGCGGCGGAACTTGAACCGCTTCATGCCGTGGCCGGCACATTGACCCCGCGCACGGCGGGCTGGAGGGCGGCAGCCATGCCCGAGTCATCGGCGCTCGTCGACGATCCTGAACGCGCGCGCGCGTAGGCGAGCGTGTGCGCGCCATCACATCCCCACTTCTGGGGAGACGCCGTGCAACGGCCGTCCACGCCTTCAAGCGAACGCACCCGTACGCCGATAGCCCCCTCGTCCGGTCCCATCAGCCCTTCAAGGAGAACGAGCATGACGCTCGCCACCGCGCCCCGCCCGACGGGTCGCAGGATGTCATCGGAGGACTCCCTCGCCCTGTGGCGTGAGTACCGTCGCACGAACGATCGCGCCCTCCGCGACCGCCTGGTCCTGACCTTCGCCCCCCTGGTCAAGTACATCGTCTACAAGAAGCTGCGCGAGATGCCCGCCCGCTGCGAGGCGGAGGACTTCATCGCCTGCGGCCTCGAGGCGCTGATCCACTCGATCGAGCGCTACGACCCGGCGAAGGGCGCCACGCTCGAGCAGTACGCGTGGACGCGGATCCACGGCGCCGTCCTCGACGAGCTCCGCCGCCAGGACTGGGCACCCCGCTCGGTCCGCCGCTGGGAGCGCGACATCGAGAAGGTGGTCGAGCATTTCACCGTGTTGCACAACCGCCGGCCCACGACCGAGGAGGTCGCCGACGCGCTGGGCGTCGAGGTCCCCGAGCTGCGCCGCCGCCGCGACGAGATCTCCCGCTCCGAGGTCTCCTCGCTCAACACGCCGGTGCTCGCCGACGACCACACCACGATCGAGCGCATCGACACGATCGCCGGCGACGACGAGCGCCAGGACCCGCTGCACGCGGCCGCCACCAGCGAGGCCAAGGACCTCTTCCGCGCCGCCTTCGCCCGCCTTCCGCGCCGCGAGCGCGAGGTCGCGGTCCTGCTGTACGTCAAGCACCTGACGCTCGCCGAGATCGGCCAGATCCTCGGCGTGTCGGAGAGCCGTGTGTGCCAGATCCACACGGCGATGAAGAAGACGCTGCGCACCGCTCTGGAGGCGGACGAGCAGCTCTTCTCGATGGTGGCCTAGGCCGCCATCGAGTCTCGGCGGCAGACCGGACACGGCGGAGGCCTCCCACGGGCCTCCGCCACCGCCGCCCCCCGGAGCGCCGCGTCGCCTCCGGCCTTCCTGCGATGATCCGCGCTCCCCGCGCGCACCAGCAGGAGGTGCTGCCATGCTGATCATCACCAGACGAGCCGGCGAGAAGATCCGTATCGGCGACGACGTCTGCATCGAGGTGATGGAGGTCAGCGGCTCGACGGTGCGCGTCGGCATCGCCGCGCCGCGGTCGATCCCCGTGTACCGCGAGGAGATCTGGGCCGCGGTGGCGGCCGAGCACGCCGCGGCCGCGAAGTCCGGCGCGTCGCCGGCGCCCGGTGGGCCGGGCAGTATCTGAGGCAGGCGGGAATCGCGCTCCCCGCCTCGACCGCCTTTCGGCTAGTCCGCCCGCCAGAGCATGCCCGTCAGGGTCTGCTCCGGCTTCAGCCGCCACTCGCTGGCGAGCCGCCACAGCTCGGCGGCGACGAGCGTGACCGGCTGGTCGCACACCGCCGCCACCTCGGCGGTCGAGATGCGCCCGAAGCGGCGCACCGCCTCCTCGACGTCGGGCAGCGGCTGCGGGCTGGCCCCAGCGGCGGCCACGGCCGCGCGCAGGGCGCCGGGATCGCCGCCGTCGTAGAGCCAGTGGACGCCACCGCCGTTGCCGTCCGCCTTGCCGTGGACGGCGAACGTCGGCAACGGCACGCGCGCCTCGCCGTCGCGCGCGGCGTCGCGGGCGCGCTCGAGGTCGGCCCCGAACGCCTCCAGGCTGGCGTGCGAACGCAGATCGATGGCGAACCGCTCGACGTCCAGGCCGGGCACGAGCCGAGCGACGTCGACGAGCGCGTCGAACGTGTCGAGCTTGCGCCGGTCGACCATCAGCCCCTCGCGCACGACGCGCAGGTAGGCCCCGTCGAGGTCCTGGTCGGCGGCGGCCTTGACCGCCTGGCAGGCCGGGTAGGAGGAGGCCGGCGGGGCGTCGAGCCACAGGCGCGGGTCGGTGGGCATCCCGCTGGCCGCGGCGGCGTCGAGAACGCGGCGCATGGTCTCGACCGGGTTGCGGAACTCCCGTGCCATCCCGCCCATGACGTAGGTGATCCGAAGGTCGGTGCCGAACTCAGCCTGAAGGCGGCGAAGACCCGGTTCGGCCGCCCACGACCACGGGCAGGCAGGGTCGGTGAAGTACGTCACATGAACGGCGCCCACATCCGCACAATAAAGGCATGAGCTCCCAGGTCGGCACGCTTCTCTCTGGGCGCTATCGGCTCGACGCGCAGATCGGCGCGGGCGGGATGTCGACCGTCTACCGGGCCTTCGACACCCTGCTCGAGCGCCAGGTCGCGATCAAGCTCATGCACCGCGAGATCGCCTCGGATTCCGACCAGCTCGAGCGCTTCCGGCGCGAGGCGCGCGCCGTCGCGCTGCTCAACCATCCCCACGTCGTCGGGGTCATCGACGCCGGCGACGACAAGGATCCGCTGAGCCCGATGCCGTACATCGTCTTCGAGTACGTCGAGGGCGAGACGCTCAAGGACCGCATCCGCCGCCACGGCCGCCTGCCCGTCGGCGAGGCGGTCGCCTACGGGATCGAGATCGCCCGCGCGCTGGGCGCCGCCCACGACCGGCGCATCGTCCACCGCGACGTCAAGCCCCAGAACGTCCTCATCGACGAGGAGGGGACGGCCAAGATCACCGACTTCGGGATCGCCCGCTCGCTGGCCGAGGAGGGGCTGACCGCCGACGGGCGCGTGCTGGGGACGACGGACTACGTCTCGCCCGAGCAGGCGCTGGGCCAGGACGTCGGGCCCCAGAGCGACATCTACTCGCTGGGCATCGTGCTCTTCGAGATGCTCACCGGCGACGTGCCCTTCCACGGCGAGAACCAGGTCGCGGTGGCGATGAAGCACGTGCGCGAGGAGCTGCCCGACGTCCAGCTCCGGCGACCGGAGGTCTCCAGCGCGCTGGCCTCGGTGGTCGACCGCGCCACCGCCCGCGACCTCGACCGGCGCTACGCCACCGACCAGGAGCTCATCGACGACCTCGAGGACGTCCTGGCGATCGAGACCGCGCGCTCGGGCCATGCCACCGGCGAGGCGACGGCCGTCATCCGCACGCTGCCGTCGAGCACCCGCCGGCGCCTGCCCCTGCGCCTGCGCCACCCGCTGCGCCTGTTCGTAGCGCTGCTGCTCGTCGGCGCCGCGGTCGCGGTCGTCCTGGTCGTCCTCGCGGCCGGCCGCGCCCAGCACGGCGCCCAGCCCATCCGCGACTTCCAGCCGCCGGCGCACACCGACCTCGTCCCGTTCTCGCTCAAGCAGGACGCCGCCGAGGACTACGACCCGTTCGGCAGCAACGGCGAGCACCACGCCCAGGCCAAGGCGGTCGTCGACGGCGACACCGGCACGTTCTGGTCGACCGAGACCTACGAGGGCGGCACGCTCAACAACAAGCCCGGCGTGGGCATCTACGTCATCGCCGACCCGACGGTGGCCGCGCGCGAGATGCAGATCATCACGCCGACCAAGGGCTGGGACGGCAGCGTCTACGTCGCCAAGGCCGGCGCGGCGCCCAAGACCATCGACGGATGGACGCGCGTCGGGGACATCAGCGGCGCCCAGACCAGCGAGCACGTGGGGCTCGACACGGCGCGCAACCGCTACCGCTACTACCTGGTCTGGATCACCAAGCTGCCGCCGGGCGCCAGCAAGGTCGAGATCGCCGAGATCCGGCTGTTCCGGTAGCTCGTTGCAAACGCTGTCCACCCCCCTCCCGCGCGAGCGAAACCGCCCGCCCACCCCGCGAAGAGCAAGCAGACGCCGCGCAGAGTCGTGACGATCGTGGTGCCCGCCGTTGCAGACCACACCCGGCCCCAGGCGCACGACGAATTTGTCACCTGGGAGGTGACATTTTCGCCGAGCACGCTCGCGGGAGGACGACCGCTCGCGCTCCGCAGCGCCGCCGACTCCGCTTGCCTCTCGATGCCGTGCGCCGCGCAGCACCGCCGCGAACGCGGACGCCCCAGGCGCACGCGGACGCCCCAGGCGTAAAGCCGCGCCCCCGACCCCTAGTGCCGGTAGGCCCGCTCGCGCTCGAAGCGCTGCACCGCGATGGCGACGAGGCGGTCGCAGAGCTCGGAGTACGACAGGCCGCTGGCCTCCCAGAGCTTGGCGTAGACGCTCGTCGGCGTGAACCCGGGCATGGTGTTGAGCTCGTTGAGCAGGACGCCCTCGCCGTCGCGCCCGGCGGCGGCGGGGTCGACGAAGAAGTCGGCGCGCGCGAGGCCGCTGCAGCCGGCCAGGCGGAAGGCGCGCGCGGCGAGCTCGCGCACGCGCTCGCGCGCGGCGTCGCCGATGCGGGCGGGCACGACGAGCTCCATCCCGCCCGGCTCGTACTTGGCCTCGTAGTCGTACCAGCCGCCCTCGCCCGCGGCGAGCAGGATCTCCCCCGGCGTGCTCGCGTCCGCGTCGTCGGTCGGCCCGAGCACCGAGCACTCGACCTCCAGGCCGTCGGCGCCGGCCTCGACGATGACGAGCGGGTCGTGGACGAAGGCCGTCTCGAGCGCGTCGTCGAGCTCGCCCAGGTCGTCGACGCGGACGATCCCGACCGACGAGCCCAGCCGCGCGGGCTTGACCCAGCACGGGAGCCCGAGGGCGGCGATCGCGGCGCGCGACTCCTCGCGCGTGGGCTCCTCGACGGCGACGTGGTCGACCTGCGGCAGCCCGGCGCGCGCCATGACCTGCTTGAAGCGGACCTTGTCCATGCAGAGCGCGCTGGCGAGCACGCCGGCGCCGACGTACGGCACGTCGAGCAGCTCGAGCAGCCCCTGGACGGTGCCGTCCTCGCCGAACGGTCCGTGCAGCGCCGGGAAGACGGCGTCGGCGCCGAGCAGGCCGCCGCCGGGACGGAGGGTCACCTCCTCGCCGTCGCACGACCACGTGCCGTCGCGGGCGAGGAGGACGTCGACGACCTCGTGGCCGCCGGCCGCCAGCCCCTCCCGCACCGATGCCCCGGACGCGAGCGAGACCTCGTGCTCGGACGAGCGCCCGCCGGCCAGGACGGCCACCCTCACGGGGTGGCTCCAGGGGCAGGCGTCGCCGGCGGCGGCGGGGTCGGCGTCGTCGGGGCCCCGCCGTCGGGCGGCAGGTTGGCGTTGTAGTGGCCGACGACGATCGTGACCTTCGAACCCTTCTTGGCCTTGCCGGTCTTCGGGGTCTGGTCGATCACGACGCCGTCGCCCTCGAGCGAGTTGACGTCCTGGGTCGTCTGGTCGACCTCGAAGCCCTCCTTCGACAGGCGGCGGACCGCGGTGGCGACGGTCTCGCCGGTCATGTCGGGGACCGCGACCTCCTGCGGACCCGTGGCCACGGTGAGGGTGACCGTCGAGCCCTTGGGCGCGTTCCCGCCGCCGGGCGGGTCCTGCGAGAGGACGGTGTCGGCCGGCTTGTCGCTGGAGTCCTGGTCCTTGCGCGTGACCTTGAAGCCGGCCGTCTCGAGCTCGCTCTTGGCGTCGGCGAACGTCCGGTCGGTGACGTTGGGCACCCCGACGGACGGCGGCCCCGAGGAGACGGTGAGCGCCACCACCGAGCCCTTGTCGACCCGCTGGCCCTGGTCGGGCGACGCCGAGATGACCTTGCCCTTCGGCACCGTGTCGGACTCCTGGTCGGTCTCGGTGGATCGCAGGCCCGCCTTCTGCAATCGCCCGTTGGCCGACTTCGCCGTGAGGCCCACGACCTGCGGCACCACGGTCTGCGCGAGCCCGGCCGACACGGTCAGCGTGACCGTCGAGCCCTTCTTGAGCTTCGTGCCGGCGCCGGGATCCTGCGCCAGGACCTGGCCCTTGGGCTGCGACGACGTGCGCGGCCGCGTGGCCGACTGGAAGCCGTCGTGGCTGAGGATCGACGCGGCGGTCGGCTGGTCGCGGCCGACGACCTGGGGCACCGTGGCCTTGCGGCCGTTGAGCAGCAGGACGCCGGCGACGATCGCGCCGGCCACGAGCACCAGGGCGAGCGCCCACCACCACCAGCGCGCGCCCTCGCGGCGCTCGCGCGGCGGCAGCGGCTGGGCGGGGTAGACGTAGGCGTCGCTCGGGAGCGGCTCGACCATGGTCGGCGGCCCGACCGGCGCGACGGCGGTCATGCCGGTGCCCATGCGCGCCGCCTCGAGCGCCGCGATCATCTCGTCGGCGTTGGCGTAGCGGACCGTCGGGTCCTTCTCCAGCGCGCGCAGGACCACGGCCTCGAGCTGCGGACCCACCGCGCCGTTGTAGGCGCTCGGCGGCACCGGGCGCTCGTTGACGTGCTTGAGCGCGATGGTCACCGCGCTCTCGCCGTCGAAGGGCACGCGGCCGGTGAGCAGCTCGTAGAGGATCACGCCGACCGAGTAGATGTCCGACGCCGCGCTCACCGGCGTGCCCTGCGCCTGCTCGGGCGACAGGTACTGCGCGGTGCCCATGATCGAGCCGGTCTGCGTCATGTCCGACGCGCCGGCGCGGGCGATGCCGAAGTCGGTGACCTTGGCCCGGCCCTCCTCGTCGACGATCACGTTGTGGGGCTTGAGGTCGCGGTGGATGATCCCGCGACGGTGCGCGAAGCGGGCCGCGCGCAGGATCTGCAGCGTCAGGTCGATCGCGCGGTCGGGGTCGAGCAGGCCCTCCTCCTGGACGACCTGCTTGAGCGTGCGGCCCTCCAGGTACTCCATCGCGATGTAGTAGGTGCCGTCGTACTCGCCCCGGTCGTAGACCGACACCACGTGCTGGTGCTGCAGGCCCGCGGCGCTCGACGCCTCGCGGCGGAAGCGCTCGACGAACTCGCGGTCCTCGGCGAACCGGCGGTGCAGGATCTTCAGCGCGACCTTGCGCCCGAGCTGGAGGTCCTGGGCGCAGTACACGTCGGCCATCCCGCCGCTGCCGACGCGGTCGAGCACGCGGTAGCGACCGTCGACGACCGTCTCGGTGTCCAGGCGTTCGGTCACTTCAGCAGCTCCTGCATGACGGCTTTGGCGATCGGGGCGGCGACGGTGCCGCCGAACCCGGTGCCGCACTCCACCGTAGCGGCGATGGCGACACGTGGATCGTGAACGGGCGCAAAGGCGATGAACCAGAGCTGGTTGGGTCCGCACGAGCGGTCGACCTCGGCCGTCCCCGTCTTGCCGGCCACGTCGATGCCCTGCAGCGCGGCGGCGGTGCCGGTGCCCTCCTTGACGACCTGGGCCATCATCGCCCCCACCTTCGTCGCCGTAGCCGGCGACATCGCCTGCGACAGCTCCGTCGGCCCGATGCGGCGCACCGTGCGCCCGTCCCGGTCGACGACCCGGTCGACGATGTGCGGCTTCATGAGCTTGCCGCCGTTGGCGACCGCCGACGCGACCATCGCCATCTGCAGCGGCGTCACCGTGAGCCGGTCCTGCCCGATGGCCATGCGCCCGACGTCGACGAAGCGGCTCGTCGGGCTGATGATCCGCCCGTTGCGCCGCTCGCCGCTCGCCACCCGCTCGTCGAGCGGGAGGTCGATCGGCACGGGGCCGTCGAAGCCCAGGCGGTCCATGTAGGTCTTCATCGTCTGCTTGCCGAGCTTCTCGCCGACCTCGCCGAAGACCGTGTTGACGGACTTCGTCAGGGCCTCGGTGAGGGTGATGTCGCCGAAGGTCTCACCGTTGTCGTTGTTGAGGGGAACGCCCGAGATGGGCTTGCCGTTGCGCCCGCTGACGAGCGAGTCGGGGGTGTAGCGGCCCGAGTCGAGCGCCGCGATGGTCGTGACGACCTTGAACGTCGAGCCCGGCGGGTAGCCGGCCTGGGTGACGCGGTCCAGGAGCGGCGCGTCGCGGTTGCGGTTCAGCGCGGCGAACGTCGCCTGCTGGCGGATGCGGTCGGGGTCGTAGCCCGGGTTGGAGGCCATGACCTCGATCGCCCCCGTGCGCGGGTTCAGCGCGACGACCGCGCCCTTGCGCCCGTTGAGCTGCGCCAGCGCGACCCGCTGGGCCGCGGGGTTGAGCGTCGTGTGCAGGTCGTCGCCCTGGCGCTTGGAGCCCGACAGGCGGTCGAGCAGCGAGCCGATCGCGTCCTTGCGCCCCGTGAGGTCGTCGTTGTAGGAGCGCTCCAGCCCCGCGCGGCCCTGGCGCACGAAGTTGTAGCCGACGGCGTGCGGGAAGATGTCGCCCTGCGGGTAGCGCCGGGTGTACGTGCCGTCCGACTGGCGGACCGAGCGCGCGAGCACGCTGCCGTCGCCGGCGCGGATCAGCCCGCGCGGGATCCGCTGCTCCTCCAGCAGCTCGCGCCGGTTCTTGGGGTTGGAGCGCAGCGCGTCGGCGCTGAACACGGTCCACCGCGAGGTCGCCCCGACGAGCACGGCGAACAGCAGGGCGACCACGACGAACAGGCGCGCGATCGGGGCGTTCATCGCGGCTCCACCGCCTCGCGCCGGGCGCGATCGGAGACGAGCAGCAGCAGCGCGAGCAGCACGAAGTTCGCCAGCAGCGACGAGCCGCCGTAGGAGATGAAGGGCAGCGTCACGCCGGTGAGCGGGATGACGCGCGTCACGCCTCCGACGATCACGAACACCTGCAGCGCGAAGACGGCCGTGAGCCCCGTGGCCAGCAGCTTGGAGAACGAGTCGCGCGCCAGCGTGGCGATCTTGAAGCCGCGCTCGATGGCGAGCAGGTAGGTGCACAGCACGGCGCACGCGCCGACCAGGCCGAGCTCGTTGACGATCACCGAGTAGATGAGGTCGGTCTGCGCCGCGGGCAGCAGCGGCGAGCCGCCGACCGACAGCAGCGCCTGCCCGAAGCCGCGGCCGAACAGCCCGCCGTCGGCCTGGGCGAAGACGGACTGGGCGATCTGGTAGCTGCCGCCGACCTGGTCGTAGAGCGGGCCGAACGGGTGCAGCCACGCGTCGACGCGGTGGGTGATGGTCGGGCGCACCTGGTAGAGGACCCACGAGCCGGCGGCGAACAGCCCGGTCCCGATGGTCACGAACGACAGCCGGTTCGTGGCCACGTACAGCACGGCCAGGAAGCCGCCGTAGAACATCAGCGACGACCCGACGTCCTGGATGACGAAGAGCATCGCCATGGCCGCGCCCCAGACCGCCAGCAGCGGGCCGAAGTGCTTGAGCGGCGGGAGGGTGATCCCCGCGAAGCGCCGGGCGCCGATGACCAGGAGCTGCCGCGTGTCGCGCAGGTAGCTCGCCAGGAAGACGATGATCGCGATCTTGGCGAACTCGGCCGGCTGGAACGTGAGCGGACCCAGCCGCACGCCGAGATAGGCGCCGTTGACCTGCGAGCCGATCCCGGGCACCCGCGGCAGCAGCAGCAGCACGATGCCCGCCGCCGCCACCGTGTACCGGTAGCGCTCGAGCACCCGGTAGTCGCGCAGGAGCACGATCGTCGCGGTGAACAGCCCGAGCCCGATGACGAACCACTGGGCCTGGTCGCGGGCCAGCTTGGCGTCGATGCGGTAGATCATCACCAGCCCGAAGCAGGCCAGCACCGCGAACAGCGGGAACAGGTACGGGTCGGCGTAGGGCAGCGTGAAGCGCAGGACGACGTGCGCGGCCAGGCACAGGGCGAGGAAGATCGCGCCGTAGGTCAGCGAGACGTTGGACAGGACGTCGTTGCGCTGGATGAACACCGCGGCGAACCCGGCGGTGAGCAGCAGCGACGCGGGCACGAGCGCCAGCAGCTCGCGGTTGCGCGCGTTCCTCATGGCGACGTGAGCTTCCCGGTCTCCATCTGGCGGACGAGGTCCTGCGCGTCGTTGCGCGAGCGCAGCTTGTGCTCGGTCAGCGTGCGCCTCTGCGCCGGGGGCAGCTCGTCGACCGGCACGCCCGACTCGTAGTTGACGCGGTACAGGCTCATGCCCGCGGGCAGGTCGTAGGGCAGGCCTCGGTAGACGGCCACGAAGCCGTCGTTGCTGGCGCCGACGAAGTAGACGGTCTGCGAGGCGTAGTAGCCGCCGAGCAGCACCATGGCGAGGACCACCACGCTGGCCACGAGGCCGCCGGGCACGTGCGGCCGGCGCCGTCGACGGCGCCCGGCCGGCGCGGGCGGACGCGGGCCGCGCGGCGCGCGGCGGGCCACAGGCGCGGTCGCCGTCACGGGCGCGGTCGCCTGCGCGGCGACGGTGGCGGGCGCGGCGGCGCGGTGCTCGGACGTGTCCTCGACGGCCGCGCCCCCGCCGCCGACGTCCTCGAGACGGAAGAGGACGACGGTGATGTTGTCGCGCCCACCGGCCGCGTTGGCGGCGTCGATGAGCGCGCGGCCCGCCGAGGACAGCGAGGACGCCGACTGCACCAGCTCGCCGACCCGGGTCTCCGGCACCATCGACGTGAGCCCGTCGGAGCAGATCAGGTAGACGTCGCCGTCGCGGGCCGGCCACGTGTGGGTGTCGGGCTGGACGCCCGCCTCGGGCCCCAGGGCGCGGGTGATGATCGAGCGCTGCGGATGCTGGTCGGCCTCCTGCGGCGTGAGCTTGCCCGAGCGCACGAGCTCCTCGACCAGCGTGTGGTCGTCGGTCAGGCGCTCGAACGTGCCGTCGCGCAGCCGGTACATGCGGCTGTCGCCGACGTGCACGATCGAGAGCTCGTCCTCGCCGACGTACGCCGCGGTGAGCGTCGTGCCCATGCCCGCGCGCTCGTCGTCGACGCGGCCGAGCTCGTTGATGCGCGCGTTGGCCTCCTGGACGCGGGCGCGCAGGCGCTCCTCGACCGAGCCGCCGGCGTCGGGCAGGCCCTGCTCGAGGACCTCCACGGCCAGGTGCGAGGCGACCTCGCCGGCCTGGGCTCCCCCCATCCCGTCGGCCACGGCGAACAGCGGCGCGCGCGCGAAGTAGGCGTCCTCGTTGCCCCGGCGCTGGCGGCCGGTGTCGGAGCGCTCGAAGTGCTCGGAGACTCGGAGCATCAGTGGTCCGCGTACGTGAACTCGCTGTCGCCGATCCGCACGCGGTCGCCCTGGTGCAGCGGCTGGGGCCCGGACAGCAGCTCCTCGTTGAGGTAGGTCCCGTTGGTGGAGCCGAGGTCCTCGATCACGACGATGCCTCCCTGGCGGGAGAGCTTGGCGTGGCTCGAGGACGCGAACGGGTCCTCGAGGCGGATCTCGGCCTGGTCGCCGCGGCCGAGGACGGCGCCCTCGCCGACGTCGTACTCCCTGCCCGCGGCGTGCCCCGGGGCGCGCTCGACGATGAGCCGCGGCTCCATGACCGCGCCGTCGTGGCCGCCGGCCCGGGACGCCGGGTGCAGCCCGGTGGCGTCCGCGGGGACGTCGCCCGGCACCGCCACGACGCCGCGCGCGCCCGGCGGCCGGCGCAGGTCCCGCAGGGCGCTGCGCGAGACCCAGAGCAGGAACAGGTAGAGCACGGCGAGGAAGCCGAACTGCAGCGCGACGGAGACGGGCCCGACCACCACCGCCGGCATCAGTCGACCTCGAACCGCGCGTCGACGGTGCCGACCTCGAGGCGGTCGCCGGGCGCCAGCGCGTGCGGCTCGCGGGGATGCAGGTCGCGCCCGTTGACGCGCACGCCGTTGGTCGAGCCCAGGTCGGTCACGGTCCAGCCGTCGCCGCGCGGGCGCAGCTCGGCGTGGCGGCGCGAGACGTTGGAGTCCGCCAGGACGATGTCGCACTCGCGACTGCGGCCGATCGTCGCGCCGCCGGCCCCCACCGCGTAGCGCTTGCCCTCCGCGACCAGCATCGGGCGGCCGCGACGCGCCGCGCGCGACTCGTGCAGGTCCTCCTGGGTGCGGGCGGCGCTCGAGTAGACCATCGTGTGCCCGTGGTCGGCCTGCTCGACCGCGTCGTCGGCCGCCGCGCGCACGAGCCGGGCCTGGATCCCGAACTCGCCCAGCCGCAGGCGCTCGTCGGTGTCGAAGGAGATCTGCGGCCGGCCGACCAGCGCGAGGCGCTCGCGGCGGGCGTGCTCGAGCAGATAGGCCCCGAGCTCGTCGAGCACCTCGTCCTCGACGCCCTCGAAGCGCTGGCGGTCCTCCGGGCTGAGCCAGACGACGTACTCGTTGGGGACGTAGGTGCGCGAGACCGAGACGGTCTTGTGCTCCTCCATCTCGCGGGCCAGCTTGCGGGCGATCTCGACCGGCCGCACCTGGGTGCGGAAGACGCGGCCGAAGGTCCCCTCGACGAGGCCGGCGATCTTGTCCTCGAGGTTGCGTAGCACGGACATGCGATTTGCGGCGTGGGGCGTCCGAGCGGCGTCATGACGCCCGGTCGCGAAGGTTGATGCTACGAGGCGGAACGCACGTACGCGCTTCCCCGTGACGCCGCGAGGGCCACCGCGAGGCCGCCGGAGACGACGGCGCCGGCCACCAGGCCGCGCATCGTGGGCTGCCACGAGAGCGTCCCCGCGACCGCCTGCGTGGCCGAACCCAGGCCCGCCGCCCACGCGCTGGCGCCGACCGCATCGGCGGCGAAGGCGCGGCCGCGCACGAGCACCGGGAGCAGCACCGCGGCCGCCGCCCACAGGCCCGCGAGCGCCAGCGCGCCGCTGGTGACCAGGGGCATCAGGTGCGCCCCGTCCAGCGAGGCGCCCGGCGGGACCCCGAGCGCGAGCCGGTCGCCGGTCAGCACCTCGGCGAGCGCCAGCCACCAGCCGCCGAGCGCTCCCAGCGCGGCGCGATGCCATGGACGCGCGGCCTGGGCCGCGAGCGCCGGCCACGCGCCCGCCAGCCCGGCGAGGCCGAGCAGCGGCGCCCCCGCCGGCAGCGACCACAGGGAGCCCGCGCGGCGCAGGAGCAGCATGGTGGGCGCCGCGGCCAGCGCGATCGCCGCGCCGGTGGCGCCGCCCGCCCACACGACGAGCGCCGCTGCCATCGCCGCCCAGCCCACGCGCGGCAGGAGCAGCACCGCCAGCGCCGCGGCCGCCGCTCCGGTGGCGGGCGACACGACGACGCCCGCGCCCGGCGTCAGCCACGCCAGCGCGGCGGCGACCAGGCCCGCCGCGGCCAGCGCCGCCACGACGCGGGCGCGGGGTCGCACCCGCGGCCGGGGCGCGGGACCGGCGCCCAGGCTGGCCAGGCCCTCGAGCGGGCTGGCGGCGATCGTCCCCTGCTCGTCGTCGGCCTGCGGGAGCGCGCCGGCCAGCGCGTCGCGCAGCTCGCCCAGCGTGCCGCGCTGCTCGGGCCGCGGGAGGACGGCGCGGTCCAGCGCCCGGCACAGCTCGAGCGGCAGGTCGCGCCGCAGCCGCCCGAGCGCGGGCAGGCGCGCACCGACGCGCCGGGCCGTCGCGGCCGCCCCGCGTCCGCGCACCGGGTTGACGCCGCTCAGCGCCTCGTACAGGACGAGCGCGAGCGCGTAGAGATCGGCCTCGGCGCCGACCTCGGCGCCCTCGGCCTGCTCGGGCGCCATGTAGGCGAGCGTCCCGACCACGTCGCCGGTCGCGGTGAGCGCATCGTCGCCCAGCATCCGCGCGATGCCGAAGTCGGTGAGCTTGGCGACGCCCGCGTGACCCTCGCCCGTCCAGCCGTCGGGCACGATGACGTTGCCCGGCTTGACGTCGCGGTGGATGACGCCGCGTGAGTGGGCGTGGGCGAGCGCGTCGCACAGCCCGGCCCCCACGCGCAGCACGTCGCGGTCGGACAGCTCCCCCGCGTCCATGAGGTCGGCCAGGGTTCGGCCCCGCACGAGCTCGGAGACGAGGTAGACGGCGTCGTCGTCGCGGCCGGACTCGTACAGCGCGACGATCCCCGGGTGGGCCAGCCGCGCCGCCGCGCGCGCCTCGCGCTCGGCCCGCGCCGCCACGCCGGCGTGGTGCATGACGATGCGCTTGACCGCGACCGCGCGCCCCAGCCGCTCGTCCTCGGCCAGCCACACGACGCCGAAGCCGCCGGCGCCGAGGCGGCGCACGAGGCGGTAGCGATCGAGCACGCGCTGCGTCGCCTCGCGGCCCGCCGTCGCGGGGTCGGCGGTCGGCTGCGTGGGCTCGTCGACGGTCCGCACCGCGTCCTTGGTTCGCCGCCCGCCGCCTGCCTCCTCGCGCTGCATCCCGGCGTGCGCGCGGAGAACGATCCGGATCTATGGGCATACTGGACGCTTCAACAGTCGAACCGGAGCAATGCAGGTGTCGTTCTTCGACGAGGGCGATCCGCCCACCAAAGTCCGCCCGCGATCGGCGCGCCCAGCGCGACCGCGCCGTCCCGCGACCGCTTCCCGCACCGCCGGGATGCCGCCCGACCGCCAGACCGCGCGCGTCCGCCAAGCGGTCGGCCTCGGCGTGCTCGTGGTGCTGTTCATCCTCGTCGTCTTCGGCTTCAAGGGCTGCCTCGACAGTCGCAACTCCAACGCGCTGAAGGACTACAACCGCAACGTCACCGCGGTCATCAAGGACTCCGACGGCGCGGTCGGCCAGCCGTTCTTCCAGCTCATGGGCAACGGCGCGCAGCAGGCCGCCCAGCTCCAGGTCCAGGTCAACCAGCTCCGCGTCGCCGCCGACCAGGACGTCAACCGCGCCAAGGCGTTCTCGGTGCCCGGCTCCATGGCCGCGGCGCAGCGCAACCTCGAGCTCGTGCTCAACCTGCGCGCCGGCGCGCTGCGCAAGATCGCCGACCGGATCCCCAGCGCGCTCGGGCGCGGCCAGACCTCCGACGCCGCCGTCACGCAGATCGCCGCCCAGATGGAGGCCTTCCTCGCCTCCGACGTCGTCTACTCCCAGCGCGTGGCGCCGCTGATCAAGGACGCGCTCGACGCCAGCGGGATCAAGGGCCAGCAGATCTCCGGCAGCCGCTTCCTGGTCAACATGGCGTGGCTGAGCCCGCAGACCGTCGGCGACCGGCTGGGCCGCAGCACCGGGGGGACGACGGGCGGGGCGCCGGCGCCGGGCCTGCATGGCCACGGCCTGCTGAGCACGTCGGTCGGCACGAACACGCTGGCGCCCGAGGCGCCCGGCGTGGTCAACCGCGTGCCCGCGTCGCCCACGCTCGCGTTCACGGTGAAGTTCGCCAACCAGGGCGACAACGACGAGACCAACGTGAAGATCTCCATCCGCGTGCGCGGCGGCGGCAAGGACATCTCGCAGACCAAGACGATCAGCCAGACCAAGGCCAAGAGCCCGGCGACGGTGAGCATCCCGCTCGGCCAGACGCCGCCCGTCGGCCAGGCCAGCACGGTCACCGTCTCGATCGCCCGGGTGCCCGGCGAGCAGAAGGTCGACAACAACCGCTCGACCTACACGGTCATCTTCACGCAGTAGGCGCAGCGCCCGGCGGCGCGCCTATCCTTTGCTCGTGCACGACCTCACCACGACGACCGGGATCGTGGCGCTGGCGGCCGGGGTCCTCGCGCTGGCCGCGCTGCTGGCGGTGGCGGTGCTGGCGCGCTCGCTGCGCCGCCTGCGGGCCGACCAGCGGGTCGTCCTCGGCGGCAGCGCGCCGCAGGACCTCGTCACCCACGCCGCCGGGCTCGACCGCGGCTTCGCCTCGCTCAACGACTACGTGAGCGACGTCGTCACGCGGCTGGACGCGCGGCTCGGCGAGGCCGAGGTCCGGCTCGAGGGCGCGGTCGCCTACCGCGGCGTCGTGCGCTACGACGCCTACAACGAGATGTCCGGGCGCCAGTCGACCTCGATCGCCCTGCTCGACGCCCGGGGCTCGGGCATCGTGGTCTCCTCGATCCACCACCGCGACCAGGCCCGCGTGTACGCCAAGCAGGTCGTCGACGGCCGGTCGCAGCTCGAGCTCTCGCCCGAGGAGGAGGAGGCGATCCGCGTGGCGCTGGCCGGCGAGGTGCCCGACGCCGCCGAGCGCCGCCGTTGATGCGCGTCGGCTACCTCGGCCCGCCGGGCACGTTCAGCGAGGAGGCCGCCCGCGAGGCGACCGCCGGGAACGCGGCCGAGCTCGTCCCCTTCGGGTCGATCCACGAGACCGTGCTCGCGGTCGAGGAGCGCGCCGTCGATCGCGCGCTCGTGCCGGTGGAGAACTCGTTGGAGGGCGGCATCAGCGCCACGCTCGACGCGCTCACCTGGGACGCGCGCGCGACGGTCATCGTCGGCGAGTCGGTGCTCGCCATCCGCAACTGCCTGATCGCGCGCCGGGCGCTGGAGCCGGCGGCGATCGCGGCGGTGTTCTCCCACCCCCAGCCGCTGGCCCAGTGCGCGCGCTTCCTGCGCGCCGAGCTGCCCGGCGCCGGCGTGCGCGCGACCGCGTCGACGGCGGACGCCGTGCGCATGGTGGCCGGGTCGGACGAGCCGTGGGCCGCGCTCGGTCCGCGCGCGGCCGCCGACACCTACGGCTGCGTCCTGCTGCGCGAGGACGTCGACGACGACCGCGGCAACGCCACGCGGTTCGTGTGGCTGGCACGCGCCGGCGAGGCGCCGGTGGACGACGGGGGCGACGGCGCGTGGAAGACCTCGGTCGTCTTCGCCGGCGCCGGCGACGCCCAGCCGGGCTGGCTCGCGCGCTGCCTGTCGGAGTTCGCCTTCCGCGGGGTCAACCTCACCCGGATCGAGTCGCGGCCGCTGCGCGGACGGCTCGGCCATTACCTGTTCCACGTGGACATGGAGGGCCGCTCCGGCGACGCTGCGGTGGCCGACGCGGTGGCCGCCCTGGGCGCCCATTGCGAGGAGGTACGGGTGCTCGGCACCTACCCCGCGGCCTGATGGCCGGGGCCGGCGCGTCGTCTACACTTCCCCGCCAGAAGCGCCATGGGGAGTCCAACGCCACCAGGCCAAGTTGGGTCCGCGCCGGGCAACGAGCACCGGCGGCGCGGGCGTGATGCTGGCCGGGTGCTCGTCCTCAATGCGACCTACGAGCCGATCAACGTCTGCTCCGTACGGCGCGCCGCGGTGCTGCTGCTCAAGGAGAAGGCCGAGCTCCTCGAGCACGCGTCGTGGGAGCTGCGCTCCGAGCACACAGCGATGCCACGACCAGTGGTCATCCGCCTGGTGACGTTCGTCAAGGTCCCGCGGGACACGCACCGGCGCAAGATCACGCGGCGCGCGGTCTTCGCTCGCGACGGCTGGGCGTGCCAGTACTGCGGCTCGCGCTCGAACCTCACGGTCGACCACGTCATCCCGCGATCCAAGGGCGGGGCGTCGAGCTGGGAGAACATCGTCGCGTCGTGCGCGCCGTGCAACCGGCGCAAGGGCGACCACCTGCCCGACCGGGCGGGCATGCACCCGCGACGCACGCCGTCGGCTCCGAGTCCGCACGTCTTCATCCACGTCGCCAGCCCGACGATCCCGGCGGCGTGGCGCCAATGGCTCTCTGACGCCGGCGCCGTGGCCGACGCCGCCTGAGTGTCCTGGCGACAGTCCGTCCCGCCGGGCACCGCTGCCTGGGCCACCGCGCAGACCGGCGCGGCCATCGTCGCAGCGCTGCCGCTGCCCGGCGCGTGGCTGGCCAACCACCTGCTCGTGATGGCCGACGGGCGCGAGCTCGTCCTGCGCCGCTGGGCGCGCCCGGGCTGGGACGTCGAGGACCCCGACCTCACCGCGGCGCGCGAGGCCGTCGTGCTCGAGCGCCTGGAGCCGACCGACGTCCCGGCCCCGCGCCTCGTGGCCGCCGACCCGCACGCCACGGTGTGCGACGTCCCGACGCTGCTGCTCGAGCGCCTGCCGGGAGAGCCCCCGGTGGGGCGCCCGCCCATCGGCCCGCTGCTCGACGTGCTCGCCGCCATCCACGCCGTCGACCCCGATGGCATCCCGCCCTACCGGCGCTACCACGAGCGCGAGGGCCTGCGCGTGCCCGAATGGGCCGGCGACACCAGCGTGTGGGAGCGCGCGCTCGACGTCTTCGCGTCGCCGCCGCCCGACCTGCCCGAGGTCCTGATCCACCGCGACTTCCATCCGGGCAACACGCTCTGGGAGGGCGCGACGCTGACCGGCGTGGTCGACTGGACGACCGGCTCGCGCGGTCCCGCCGCGGTGGACCTCGGGCACCTGCGCGTGAACCTCGTGCTCGACCACGGACCGCGCGTCGCCGACGCCCTCCTCCCCCACCCCGAGCACCACCCGTACTACGACGTCGTCTGCGCCCTGGACGCCATCGGCGACCTGCAGGCCAACCAGCCCCGGGCGGCGCTGCTGCGCGTCGAGGACCACGTCGCCCGCGCGCTCGCGGAGCTGTAGGGCCGGCGCGCCACCGCACCGAGCGCGGCGGGCGCCACGAGACGACCCAGAACGCACGAGGGGCGCCGTCGACACGGCGCCCCTCGGTGAGACCTGACTGGATGAGAATCGAATGGCGTGGTACGGCGCCGGGGGGACCAGATCCGGCAGACCATCCGACGGTGGCCCGGGTTGGATTCCGCCAAGCGGCTCCAGCCTTCCGACCTAGCGGCCGGTCACCTCCAGGGTCCCGCAAGAACTCGAACTGTCGATACGGACCACCTCCTTTCTCTGGTGATCCGAGATTATCAGCCCGCGGCGATGACTCAATCGTCCTCGTCGAGCGGCGGCGCGGCGCCGTTCCCGGACCCGTCGCCGCTCGCATCCGCGTCCACGTCCGCCGCCTCGTCGTCCTCGATGTCGGCGCCCTCGTCGTCCTCGATGTCGGCGCCCTCGTCGTCCACCAGCACGTCGTCGTCGAGCTCGGCCGGGGCAGCCCCGTCGACCAGGACGTCGTCGACCAGGACGTCGTCGGCCAGCCCGTCGTCGGCCACGACCGCCGAGGTCGACGCCTCGGACTCGACCACGAGCGCCACCGCGGACAGGCGGTCGTCCTCGCGGACGTTCATCAGCGTGACGCCCTGCGCCGAGCGGCCGGTCTGGCGGATGCCGCGCACGCCGGTGCGCTGCACCATCCCCTCCTGGGAGATGAACAGGAGCTCCTGGTGGGGCCGCACGACCAGCGCCGCGGCCAGGCCGCCGCGCTTCTCGGAGAACTTGATCGTCTGCACGCCCTTGGCCCCGCGCGCGGTCTTGCGGTACTCGCTGACCGGCGTGCGCTTGCCGAACCCGTTGTCGGTGACGACGAGCATCTCCTGGTCGTCGCGGGCGACGTCCATCGCCAGGACCTGGTTGTCCTTGCCGGAGATGTGCATGCCGCGCACGCCGGAGGTGTCGCGCCCCATCGCGCGCGCGTCGCCCTCCTCGAAGCGGACGGCGAGGCCCTCCTTGGACACCATGAGGATCTCGTCGCCCGGGTCGACGCGCCGCACGGCGACGAGCTCGTCGTCGTCGCGGATGTTGATCGCGATGATGCCGTCGGCCTTGATCGGCGTGTTGTAGGCGCCGAACTCGGTCTTCTTGACCGTGCCCTTCCTCGTCGCGAAGACGAGGTACTTGGACTCGGCGAAGTCGCGCGTCGACAGCACCGACTGGATGCGCTCCCCGTCGCGCAGCGGCAGGACGTTGACCAGCGCGCGGCCCTTGGCGGTGCGCGAGGCCTCGGGGAGCTCGTAGACCTTCGAGCGGTAGACCTTGCCGCGGTTGGAGAAGAAGAGCAGGAAGTCGTGCGACGAGCAGACGAAGAGGTGCTCGATGTAGTCGCCGTCCTTCATGTCCATCCCGGTCACGCCCACGCCGCCGCGGTGCTGCTTGCGGTAGGTGGTCAGCGGCAGCGACTTGATGTAGCCCGACTTCGTGATCGTGATGACCATCTGCTGGTCGGCGATGAGATCTTCGATGTCGATCTCGTCTTCGCTGTGCGTGATCTCCGTTCGGCGATCGTCGGCGAAGCGCTCGGCGATCTCGCGCAGCTCGTCCTTGATGATCCCCAGCACGCGCAGCTCGTCGCCGAGGATGGCGCGGAGCTCCTTGATGCGCTCGACGACGTCGGTGTGCTCGTTGCGGATCTCGTCGGACTCGAGCGCCGTGAGCTGCGACAGGCGCAGGTCGAGGATGGCGGTCGCCTGGATCTGGGTGAGCTCGAAGCGCGACATGAGCTCGGTGCGCGCGCTCTCGCGGTCGCGCGAGGCGCGGATGAGCTCGATCACCGCGTCGAGGTTGTCGATCGCGATGAGCAGGCCCTCGAGGATGTGGGCCCGGCGCTCCTTCTCGGACAGCTCGAACTTCGTGCGCCGGACCACGATCTCGCGCTGGTGCCCGACGTACGCGACGATGACCTGCTTCAGCGACAGCGTCCGCGGGATGCCGTCGACCAGCGCCACCATGTTCACGCCGAACGTCGACTGCATGGACGTGTGCTTGTAGAGCTGGTTGAGCACCACCTTCGGCAGCGCGCCGCGCTTGAGCTCGATCACCAGGCGCATGCCGTGGCGGTCGGACTCGTCCCGCAGGTCCGTGATGTCCGGCAGCTTCTTCTCGTGGACGAGGTCGGCGATCTTCGTGATCAGGCCGCCGTCGCCGCCCTTCTTCACCGCGTAGGGCAGCTCGGTGACGATCAGCGCCTCCTTGCCCTGGCCGATCTCCTCGACGCCCACGCGGGCGCGCACGCGGACGCGACCGCGGCCGGTCTCGTAGGCGTCGCGGATGCCCTGCCGCCCGACGATGATGCCGCCGGTCGGGAAGTCGGGGCCCTTGACGTGGGCCGCCAGTCCCTCCGCCGTGATCGCCGGGTCGTCGATGTACGCGACGACCGCGTCGGTGATCTCCTGGAGGTTGTGGGGCGGGATGTTGGTCGCCATGCCGACCGCGATGCCGGTCTGGCCGTTGACGAGCAGGTTGGGGAAGCGCGCCGGCAGGACCAGCGGCTCCTGGCGCGACCCGTCGTAGGTCGGCGTGAAGTCGACGGTGTCCTGGTCGAGGTCGCGCAGCATCTCCATCGCCAGGCGCGTGAGGCGTGCCTCGGTGTAGCGCATGGCGGCCGCGGGGTCGTCGTCGATGGAGCCGAAGTTGCCCTGCCCGTCGACGAGCGGGTAGCGCATCGCGAAGTCCTGCGCCATGCGCACCAGCGTGTCGTAGATCGCCGAGTCGCCGTGGGGGTGGTACTTCCCCATGACGTCGCCGACGATGGCGGCGGACTTCGAGCGCGGGCGGGTCGGGCCGAGGCCGTTCTCGCTCATGGAGTACAGGACGCGGCGGTGGACGGGCTTCAGCCCGTCGCGCACGTCGGGCAGCGCGCGCCCGACGATGACCGACATGGCGTAGTCCAGGTACGCCGAGCGCATCTCGTCCTCGAGTGCTCGCGGCTCGATGTTGCCGCCGCCGATGATGTCCGATCCGGCCATGGTCTACGCCACCTCCTTCCTAGACATCGACCGTCGCCGCCAGGGCGTTGTCCTCGATGAACTTGCGCCGGAACTCGACGACGTCGCCCATCAGCATCGAGAAGATGCGATCGGCCGCCGCGGCGTCCTCCATCGTGACCTGCGCCAGCGTGCGGGTCTCGGGGTCCATGGTCGTCTCGCGAAGCTGCTCGGCGTTCATCTCGCCCAGGCCCTTGAAGCGGTTGAGCCCGACGCCGGGCTGACGGCGCACGACCTCGAGCACGGTCTCGCGCAGGGCCTCGAACGACAGCGCCTCGTCGGACCTGTCGCCGAGCGCGACCTTGAAGGGCGGCATGCCGGCCAGCTCGACCAGCGCCGCATGCACCCGGATGAACGTCTTGTACTCGTTGGAGTCGAACAGCGTGCGCTTGATGCGGTGGGTCTGCGCCAGCCCGGTGCGCGTCTCGACGGCGCGAACGCGGAGCTCCTCGGCGTCCTCGGACACGAGCTCGGTCGTATGCACGTCGCCGTCCTGCGACGGGCGGTTGATGATCGCGAGCGCCTCCTCGACCGTCGTCGCCTGCTCGTCGAGGATCGACGACTCCTCCAGGAAGCGCACGGTGTCGTGGCTGTGCTCGGCGCGCAGCGCGCTGGCCCAGCCCTCGTACTGCTTGCGCAGGCGCGTGTACTTCTGCCAGCGCGCCTCGGTGAGCTTGAACGGCGTGCCGCGTCCATCGACGATGTCGAACTTGTCGAACTTGTCCGAGAGCAGGATCTCCTCGAGCTCGGACTCCTTCTCGACGTAGCGCTCGTTGCGCCCCTGCTTGAGCTTGTAGAGCGGCGGCTTGGCGATGTAGACGTAGCCGGCCTCGATCAACTCCTGCATCTCCCGGAAGAGGAGCGTGAGCACGAGCGTGCGGATGTGCGCGCCGTCGACGTCGGCGTCGGTCATGAGGATGACCTTGTGGTAGCGGGCGCGCTCGAGGTCGAACTCGTCGCGCACGCCGGTGCCGATGGCGGTGATGAGCGACTGGATGGCGTCGTTCTGCAGGACCTTGTCGATGCGCGCCTTCTCGACGTTGAGGATCTTGCCGCGCAGCGGGAGCACCGCCTGCGTGTTGCGGTCGCGGCCCTGCTTGGCGGAGCCGCCGGCCGAGTCGCCCTCGACGATGAAGATCTCCGCCAGCGAGGGGTCCTTCACCGAGCAGTCGGCGAGCTTGCCCGGCAGGCGCGTGTTCTCCAGCGCGGTCTTGCGACGGGTGAGGTCGCGCGCCTTGCGCGCGGCCGCGCGAGCCTGCGACGCCTGCACGGCCTTGCGGATGACCTGGTTGGCCTCGGAGGGGTTCTCCTCCAGGAACTCGGCCAGGCGCGCGTTGACGATCGTGGCGACGAAGCCCTCCATGCCCGGGTTGCCGAGCTTGGTCTTCGTCTGGCCCTCGAACTGCGGGTCGGCCAACTTGGCCGAGATGACCGCCGTCAGGCCCTCGCGCACGTCCTCGCCGGAGAGGTTCTCGTCCTTCTCCTTGAGCAGGCCCTTCTCGCGGGCGTAGCGGTTGAGCGTGCGCGTGAGCGCGCTGCGGAAGCCCGACAGGTGCGCGCCGCCCTCGTGCGTGTTGATGTTGTTGGCGAACGAGAAGACGGACTCCTGGTAGGAGCCGTTCCACTGCATCGCGACCTCGACGCCGCCCTCGTCGGACTCACCCTCGAAGAAGATGACCTTCTTGTGGATGGGCTCCTTGTTCTCGTTGAGGTAACGGACGAAGTCCTCGATGCCGCCGTCGTACTGGAACTCGACGCGGTTGCCGCCCGAGCGCTCGTCGGTCAGCGAGATCCGCAGCCCTCGAGTCAGGAACGCGGTCTCGCGCAGGCGCTGCTCGAGGATCGAGAAGTCGAAGTCGAGGGACTCGAAGATCTCGGCGTCGGGCAGGAAGCTGATGGTGGTGCCGGTCGCCTTCGTCGGCTCGCCCTTGCGCAGCTCGCCCTGGGGCGCCCCGCGCTCGTAGTCCTGCATCCACGCGTGGCCGTCGCGACGGACCTCGACCTTGAGCGACTCGCTCAGCGCGTTGACGACCGAGACGCCGACGCCGTGCAGGCCGCCGGACACCTTGTAGCCGCCGCCGTCGCCGAACTTGCCGCCGGCGTGAAGGACGGTGAGGACGACCTCGACGGCCGGCTTGCCCTCCTTCTCCATGATCGCGACGGGGATGCCGCGACCGTCGTCGACGACCGTCACCGAGTTGTCGGGGTGGATGGTGACGTCGACGCGCGAGCAGTAGCCCGCGAGCGCCTCGTCCACCGAGTTGTCGACCACCTCGTAGACGAGGTGGTGCAGCCCGCGCAGGCCGGTGGAGCCGATGTACATCCCCGGGCGCTTGCGCACCGCCTCGAGACCCTCCAGGACCGTGATGTCCTGAGCGTCGTAGGCGCCGGATTCTCTCCGGCCGTTCGTGATGTCTGGCTCCTTCGCCAACGTGCCTCCGTAGACGTGAGAAACCCCGGCTGTGGGCTAGTCGCAACCCGGCCGGGGCTCAAGCAACTGGTGTACAGAAGAATAGCACACGTAGCCGTTTTCCCGACGCGCCCGAATGCAACAAAAGTGCTGCAAACCACGCGAAAACGACGCGCTCACGACCACCCCCGGGCCGGGGCCGACGAGCACCGCAGAGAGCGCACGCACTCCACGCCGATCGCGGCGTTCACACGGCCGACGAGCTCGGGTCCCATGAGGTCCAGCTCGTGCGCCCAGACGGCCGACGCGCAGGTCACGGTGAGGACGCCTTCGCGCTCGCGGGTGGGCTCCGCGTTGGCCGCGATCGCCTCCCCCACCACCGTAGCCCAGACGCGCTGGACCTCGGCCAACGTCGTCTGCGGAGCCAGGCGGTCGGCGAGCGCGGCGACGGCCTGCGACAGCGGGCGCGGGTCACGGCGCCTCATGCCGCGACCGCCGGTCGCTGGGATGCGGTGACGTCCCCGTTCTCGACGCACAGGCGGACGACGCCGGGCTCGTCGGCGCCGGGGACGTGCGCCAGGTCGGTCGTCGTGATCACCGCCTGGCCGACGCGCAGACGCTCGACCAGTCGCAGCCGCCGACCCTCGTCGAGCTCGCTCATGACGTCGTCGAGGAGCAGCAGCGGAACCGAGCCACGCGCGTCCTCCAGGACGGCGCGCTCGGCGAGCAGGAGGGCCAGGAGCGCGAGGCGCTGCTCGCCCTGCGAGCCGTAGGCGCGCAGCTCGCGGCCGTCGCGCAGCAGGGCGACGTCGTCGCGGTGCGGGCCGTGCGTAGTGAAGCCGCGTTCGAGGTCGGAGGCGAGGCGCTCCGCGAGCTCGGCGGCGAGCTGCTCCGGCGTCGACGCGCGGGTGCGCGGCCGGTAGCGCAGCTCGGCGTCGCCGGCCAGACCGAGCTCGCCCGCGATGTCGGCGAACGGCCCGACGAGCGCCTCGACGGCCCGGGCCCGGTCGTCGCGCAGGGCGATGGCGTGACGCGCGAGCTCGAGGTCCCACGCGGCGACGGCGGCGCGCGACCCGCCGGCGCGTACACGTGAGATGAGCGCGTTGCGCTGCGCGAGCGCCTGGCCGTAAGCGCGGCGCGTCGCCGCGCGCCCTGGCCAGAGCGCGGACACCACCTGGTCGAGGTGGGCCCGGCGCAGCCCCGGCGGGCCCTTCACGAGCTCGAGGCGGTCGGGCAGGAAGACGCTGACGAGCGGCCGCTGCGGAGCGTCGATCAGGCGCTCGACGGGAGCGCCGTCGACCCGGAAGCGCTTGCTCTCCCCCGGCTGGAAGCCGACCGCCAGCTCGTGCTCGCCGTCGCGGTCGCGACCGACGACCTCCACGCGCGCCGCCGGCGCGTCGAAGCGGACGACCTCACGCTCGTTCGTCGTGCGGCACGAGCGGCCGGTGCAGCCGAAGTAGAGCGCCTCGAGGAGGTTCGTCTTGCCCGCGCCGTTGGGACCATGGACGATGGTCAGCCGCTCGCCCAGCGCCACCTCGGTGGACCGATAGGTCCTGAAGTCGCGCAGGCGCAGGCGGGTCACCAGCATCACACGTTCAGGCGGATGGGCATGATGAGGTAGAGGAACCCGCTGCCGTCGGCGGACTCGATCAGGCCCGGGCGCAGCGGGCTGATGAGCTTGAGCTCGACGTCGTCGGCGCCGGCGCTCTCCAGGCCGGCGATCAGGAACTCCGGGTTGAAGCCGATCTCGAACGGTTCGCCCCCGAACGGCACGGGCAGCGGCTCCGAGGCCTCGCCGACGTCGGGCGTCTGAGCGGAGATCCGCACCTCCCCCTCGGAGAACGACAGGCGCAGCGGCGCGTTCTTCTGCGCCATGAGGCTGATGCGGCGCACGACCTCCAGCAGCTCCTCGCGGTTGACGCGCAGGTTGTGGTCGTAGGCCTCGGGTAGGAGCTGGCGGTAGTTGGGGAACTGCCCGTCGATCAGTCGCGACGACAGCGCCAGGCCCCCGAACTCGAAGACGACCTGGTTGGCGCGCACCCCGATCCGCAGCTCCTCCACGTCGTCCCGCACCAGGCGACCGAGCTCCTCCAGCGCACGGGCGGGCACGTTGGCCTCGAAGCCCTCGCTCAGCGCCTCCTCCAGACGGGTCTCCTTCACGCTCAGGCGGTAGGAGTCGGTCGCGACCATGCGCAGCTCCTCGCCGGAGGCCGAGACAAGAATGCCCGTGAGGATCGGGCGCGTCTCGTCCCGTGAGGCGGAGCGAGCGACGCGGGCGATGGTCTCGGTGAAGGCCGGCGCCGGCATGGAGACGATCTGGTCGCCGCCGGGCTCGGGGAGCGGCGGGAAGTCCTCGACGCGCAGGGTGCGGATGTGGAAGCGGGCCGGACCGGCGACCACCTCGACGTCCTGCTCGGAGGGCCGGTGCTCGAGGGAGACATCCCCGGCTGGGAGCTGACGGACGACGTCGACGAGCAGGCGGGCGGGCAGCACGACGACGCCGGGGCGCTCGATGACGGCCTCGAGCGGGACGCGCAGGGCGACCTCCATGTCGGTGGCGCGGAGCTCGACCGAGCCCTCCGCGGCGACCTGGACACCGGAGAGGGCCTGAACGGCGCTGCGGGTCGACGCCACGCGCGAGACGACCTGAAGCTGTGCGAGGAGCGCCTGCGAGGACGTCGACAACTTCACGATGGCCACCTCTGGGAGAAGATCATGGTCATAGGGGGTGTGCAGATGTGTGTAGAGCTGGAAACGCCCGGAAGGTGCGGGACAGCAGCGCACATCGGCTGGTGGGAAACCCTCCGGAGTCTGTCAGTCATGCCGGAGAGAACCGGCGTCACGGGCGGGCGCCTGTGCACCGGGGGCGAGACGCTCGGTCAAGCGCCGAACGATGTCGAAGGCGTCGGGGTCGGAGGCGAGGCGCTCGGCGGTGCGCCGGCACGCGTGCATGACGGTCGTGTGGTTGCGCCCGCCGAAGCGCCGGCCGATGGCCGGCAGGGACTCGTCGGTGTGCTCGCGCGAGAGATACATGGCGACCTGGCGGGGCCACGCGAGTCGGGCCTCGCGGCTGGCCGAGAGGAGCTCGTCGCAGGTGAGGCCGAAGGCGGCCGCCGTGAGCTCCTGGATGCCCTCGACGGTCGGGCGGGTGGAGGTCCCGGCGGCGACCCCGGCGGTGGGGTAGAGGTCGTCGAGGACCTCGGCGGCGAGATCCGCCGCCAGGGCGCGTCCGGTGAGCGAGGCGAACGCGACGACGCGGATGAGCGCGCCCTCGAGCGCGCGGATGTTGTGCGGGACGCGCTCGGCGAGGAGGAGCAGGACGTCGTCGTCCGGGAGGTGGACGCGGTCGTGCTGGATGCGCTTGCGCAGGACGGTCAGGCGGGTGGCGAGGTCGGGGGGCGCGATGGCCGTCACGAGCCCGGCCTCGAAGCGCTCGCGCAGCCGGTCCGAGGTGAGGACGAGCTGGCTGCCCATGTCGTGAAGCGCGTTGAACGTGTGGAAGAACTCCTCCTCGGTCTTGACCTTGGAGGCGAGGAACTGGACGTCGTCGATGAGGAGGACGTCGGTGCGGCGGTAGCGTCCCTTGAAGCGGTCCATGTGGCCGCGCTGCAGCGCGGCGAGGAACTCGTTGGTGAAGGTCTCGACCGTCGTGTAGCGGACGGTGAGGCCGCCGCCCGAGGTCAGGACGTAGTTGCCGATGGAGTGCAGCAGGTGGGTCTTGCCGACACCGGGTGGCCCGTAGACGAACAGGGGGTTGTAGGCGTGGCCCGGAAGCTCGGACACCGCGAGGGCGGCGGCGTGGGCGAAGCGGTTGGCGTCGCCGATCACGAAGTGCTCGAACGTGAACTTCGGGTTCAGGCCGCCGGGCGGCTCCGCATCCGCGACGTCGGCGCCGCCGGGTGGTGGGGCGGCCGCGGACGCACGGGGACGACGGCCGGTCGGTGCGCCCGAGCGGACGTCGACGGTGGCGTGCGGGCCGAGGACCGCCGCGGCGCTCGCTTGGAGGACGCGCGCGAAGCGCTCGGCCACCCAGTCGCGCAGCTCGCGGGGGGCCTCCAACAGGACCGCGCCACCGTCGACCTCGACCGCGCGCAAGGGCGCGAGCCAGATGTCGTACATGTCGGCCGGAACCGCCTGGCGCAACTCGTCCTGGATGGCTTTCCAGATGTGCTCGGCGTCCGGGGTCACGGCAGGGGCGGTCGGCTCCTCTGTGGGTAGCAGTCGGTCGGTCTGAAACGAGGAAGCGGCCCGGGATGGGCCGCCGGCGCGGCGACTATAGCAACGGCCTCGCCGCCCGAGCGGGGGGCCAAACGGGTGCGCCACGGGCACGCCGCAAATCGCGAACAAAACCGCCGCGGGCCCCTGCACCTGCCTGTGCACAGGCGGTGGACAGGGCTGTGGACGGCGGTGGCGCGCTAGACTGGCCCGCCGGTTCTCCGACCCGATCGCGATCGATGAAGCGCACCTACCAGCCCAAGAAGCGCAAGCGCGCCCGCACGCACGGGTTCCGCACCCGCATGCGCACCCGCGCCGGCCGCCTGACGCTCAAGCGCCGCCGCGACAAGGGTCGCAAGCGCCTGACCGTCTGACCGCGGTGGAGCGGCTACCGCGCCCCGCCGTCCGGCGTCCGAAGCGCGGGCGCCTGTCGCGCAGCGCGGAGTTCGAGCGCGTCTACCGCCAGGGGCGATCGGTCGGCAACCGCTACCTGGTTCTGCACAGCTTCCCGCGCTCGTCCGCGGGCGAGCCCGCCGACGGAGCGCGGCTGGGTGTGTCGGTCTCGCGGAAGGTGGGCGGCGCGGTCGACCGCAACCGCGTGAAGCGCCTGCTGCGAGAGGCGTTCACCGCGGTCGCCGACCGGCTGCCGGCCGATCACGACGTCGTCGTGGTCGCCCGTCCCGAGGTGCGCGAGCTCGCCGAGCGCGAAGGCCTCGACGGGGTCCGCACGGCGCTCGAGGAGCTCATCGACAAGGCGAGCGCCGGGTCGGAGGGCGCGGCCCCGTGATGCGGCGGATCCTCGTGGCCCCGATCATCGTGTACCAGCGGGTGCTCTCGCCGGCGCTGCCACGGCGCTGCAAGTACGAGCCGACCTGCTCGGCATACGCGGTCCAGGCCATTCGCGAGTTCGGCATACTGCGGGGCTTGGTGCTGGCGGCGTGGCGACTTCTACGCTGCAACCCGCTGAGCCATGGCGGCTTCGACCCCGTGGAGGCCCAGCGCCTGTTCCGCCGCCACGACCCCACTCGATGACCTCTCTCCCGATCGCAAACGTCTTCCAGCCGCTGATCGACCTGTTCGACGGCGTCCTGGTGTTCTTCCACGACAGCGTGGGCCTCTCCTGGGGCTTCTCGATCATCGCCCTGACGCTCGTCGTGCGCGCGGTGCTCGTGCCGCTGACGCTGAAGCAGTTCAAGTCGATGCAGGCGATGCAGAGGCTGGCGCCCGAGATCAAGGAGCTGCAGGCGCGCTACAAGAACGATCGTCAGCGCCTGAACCAGGAGATGATGAAGTTCTACCAGGAGAACAAGGTCAACCCGTTCGGGTCGTGCCTGCCCCTGGTGATGCAGCTTCCGGTGTTCTTCTCGCTGTTCTACATGCTGCGCAGTGACCTGAAGATCGACATCTGCGGGCCCCGCGAGCACATCATCCAGGTCGCCCACCAGGCTGGTCAGTCGCTCACCACCATCGGGTGCAACCAGGTGAGGCCGGGCAGCGCCGGCTTCCTCTTCATCAGCGACCTGACCTTCAAGGCGACGGGCGCGGTGCTCGTCGTGCTGCTCGTCCTCTACGTCGGCTCGCAGCTCCTGTCGAGCGTCCTGATGTCCACGACGGTGGACCGCAACCAGCGCATGATCATGATGGCGCTGCCGTTCGTCTTCGTGCCGTTCATCCAGAGCTTCCCGGCCGGGCTGATCGTCTACTGGATCACGACGAACCTGTGGACGGTGGCACAGCAGTACTTGATCCGCCGAACGGCCGGGCCGCCGGTAACCGCGATACCGGTGCCTGCTGGCGCCGGCGGTTCGAGCTCGGGCCCAGTGGTTCCGTCGCCACGGCCGAAGCCCAAGGCGAGCGAGAACGGCCACGACGGCGACGCCCCGGAGGAGTCGCGCGCCGCCGCGCCGCCACCACCGCCGCGCCAGCGGCGCAAGAAGAAGACGGGACGGAGACGCTGATGGACGACGGCCTGGCGGAGCGCACGGTGCTCGAGGTGCTCGAGCAGGTCGTCGGAGCGCTGGGACTGCAGGGCTCCGTCGAGATCGAGCGCGACGGCGAGGTCGTCACGGGCACGGTGCACGGGCACGACCTCGGCCTGTTCATCGGCCGTCATGGCCAGACGATCGACGCCGTCCAGCACCTGGCCTTCCGCATCGCGCTGGCGCGCGGCGCTGGGGCCGACGCGGACTTGCGGGTCGTCGTCGACGCGGAGGGCTACCGCGCGCGGCGCGCCGAGATCCTCGAGCGTCAGGCGGACCGCGCCGCGGACGACGCGCTGCGCTACGGCCGCCCCGTGAGCCTCGACGCGATGACCGCGAGCGAGCGCAAGATCGTCCACGAATACCTGCGCGACCGGGGTGACGTGGAGACGTACAGCGAGGGCGAGGAGCCGGACCGGCACCTCGTCGTCGCGCCCCTCGCCGACTGAGCGCGCGGTCCATGGCGCGCCTCGTGGGCCGAGGTTTCACGTTTTACGGTCATGCGCAGAACTCCCGCGGGACCGCGCGGAAGACGCCCGAGATCGTGACGATTCACCCCCGAGGACCCGTCATCGGGCTAGGGGGTGCTTGCATCGGGGTCGTGGACGACCTGAACGATGTCGAGCGCGGCCCTGTCACCGGGACTCTTGTCGGCGAAGGCCACGACAGCGCCCCTTCGGAGAAGCTGAGCCTTGTTCGCTGACGTCGCAGGCCGCCTCGAGGAGTTGGCGACCCGGTACGCGCTGCCCGCGGGCGCCAGCGCTCGACTGGCCGCGCTGCTCGACCTCGTCGCCGCGGAGCCGTCGGCCATCACGTCGGTCCGCGATCCCGCCGAGGGCGTGGACGTTCATGTCGCCGATTCGCTGGCCGCGCTCGAGGTCGCCGGGGTGCGCGACGCGCATGCGATCGCCGATCTGGGCTCTGGCGGCGGGTTCCCGGGGCTCGCACTCGCCATCGCGCTCCCGCAGGCACGCGTGTCCCTGGTGGAGAGCGTCGCGAGGAAGTGCGACTTCCTGGCCCGCGCCATCGCCGAGCTCGACGCCGCGAATGCGGGGGTGGTCAACGCGCGCGCGGAGGGGTGGCCCGACGGCCTCGGTGCGAACGACCTGGTGACGGCCCGAGCGTTGGCTCCGTTGTCGGTGATCGTCGAGTACGCGGCGCCGCTCCTGCGGCCAGGCGGGCTGCTCGTCGCATGGAAGGGCGCCGTCGACGCGACCGAGGTGGCGGATGGCGTCGCGGCAGCCCGAGCCCTGGGGATGACCGCGCCCGAAGCGTTGCCCGTACGGCCCTTCGCCGCCTCGCGCGGGCGCTCGCTCTACCTCAGCTCGAAGGTCAGCTCCACGCCCGACGGTTATCCCCGGAGACCGGGAATGGCCCGCAAACGGCCGATACGGGCCTCGACGTGAAGGTGAGGGTCATTCGGTGGCGAACCAAACGAGAGCCGTCACGACCGGTGTCGGCGCTAGCGTGACGATCCGGATGGGCACGACCTACGCCATCGCGAACCAGAAGGGCGGGGTGGGGAAGACCACCACGGCCGTCAACGTCGCGGCCTGCATCGCGGAAGCTGGATACGCGACGCTGCTCGTCGACGTCGACCCGCAGGCCAACGCCACGGTCGGATTGGGGCTCGCCAAGGACCTCGAGCCCAGCCTCTACGACGTGCTCGGAGGCCACGCGACGGCCGAAGAGGCCATCGTCCGAACGACGATCGGCAACCTGTCCGTCCTCCCGTCGCACCCGGACCTCGCCGGAGCCAACATCGAGCTGCCCCGCGCCCCGGGCTCGGAGGTGCTTCTGCGCGAGGCGCTGGCGCCGGTGCGCGACCGCTTCGCCTACACGCTCCTGGACTGCCCCCCATCGCTGGGCCCGCTCACCGTCAACGCGCTCGTCGCTGCGGATCGGGTGATCGTGCCGGTGCAGACCGAGTACTTCGCCCTGGAGGGGCTGGCCGGACTGCTCGACACGCTGGGGCTCATCCAGCGCGAGCTCAATCCCCGCCTCGCCGTCGCGGGGATGCTCCTGACGATGCACGACGGTCGCACCCGCCTGGCGCGCGACGTCGAGCGCGAGGTCCGCGACCACTTCCCCGAACTCGTCTTCGACACCGTGATCCCGCGCAACGTCCGCATCGGCGAGGCGCCGAGCTTCGGCCAGCCCGTCATCCACCACGATCCGCACTCGAGCGGGGCGGAGGCGTACTTCGAGCTCGCCAAGGAGGTCGCGGCCCGTGGCTGATGCGCCCGTGGCTGATGCGCCCGTGGCCCGCGGCCCCGCCCCGCCCACGGCTGCACGGCCGGTCCGGGGGTCGTCTCTCGCGCGCTCCCGATGGTCGCGCTCACTGCGCGCGTCGTCGTCCTGCGGCGGTCCACCGTCGGTCAGAATCCTGGAGGTCTGGACATGAGCACTGCCCGCAATCGAGGGATGGGCCGCGGGCTGGCCGCGATCCTGTCGGTGTCCGAGTCGGCGGGGGGCGAGGGGCCCGAGCTCCGCGAGGTCGCCGTCGAGCTCGTCCAGCCGAACCCCGACCAGCCGCGCAAGCGCTTCGACGAGGACGCCCTGCAGGCGCTGGCCGACTCCGTCAGCGAGCGCGGGGTGCTGCAGCCGGTGCTGGTGCGGCCGCGGCCGGGCGGGACGTACGAGCTCGTCGCCGGCGAGCGGCGCTGGCGCGCGGCGGCGCTCGCGGGCCTGCAGACGCTCCCGGCCCTCGTCCAGCGCCGCGACGACGCCCAGTCCCTCGAGGTCGCGCTCATCGAGAACATGGCCCGCGAGGACCTCAACCCGATCGAGGCCGCGCGCGCCGTCGCGGCGCTGGTGGAGGAACTGGGCCTCACGCGCGAGGAGGTCGGCCGCCGGGTCGGCCGCAGCCGGGTGGCGGTCTCCAACCTGCTGCGCCTGCTCGACCTGCCCGACGAGGCCCTCGCGCTGGTCGAGGACGGGTCGCTGAGCGAGGGCCACGGGCGCGCGCTGCTGCTGGCCGACGACCACGCCGAGCGGCGCCGCCTCGCCCGCGCTGCCGTCGATGGCGGCTGGTCGGTGCGCGTCGTGGAGCAGCGGTCGCGCGAGGCCAACGCGCCGGCCCGTACGGCCAAGGCCGGTCGCGCCGCGGTGCATCCCGACCAGGAGGCGGCGGCGCGGCGCATCGGCGACGCGCTCGGCGCGGCGCTCGGCGTCGACGTGCGCGTGCGTGCGCGCGGCACCGGCTACAAGGCCGAGCTGGCCTTCGACGACCTCGACGAAGCCCTCTCGCTCGCCCGCCGGCTGCGCCCGCGGGCGGTCGCCTGAAGCCCGCTACAATCGCGCACCGCACGGGCGATTAGCTCAGTCGGTTAGAGCGCTTCTCTGATAAGGAAGAGGTCCCAGGTTCGAGTCCTGGATCGCCCATCGGGGGCTCCACGGGCCTGCGGCCGGGCGGCATCGGCCGGCGCACCAAGCCCGTCCGCGCCGACAGGTCGTAGGAGCACTTGTGCGCGCGTCATGGAGGTCCGGGGACCCGCCCGGTGGACACCGGCGCCGGGCCTATACTGAATCGACCAGCGACCTCCAAGGGAGCCCGCCCGTGCAGGAAATGGTCATCTACGGCGTGAGCTTCGACATGGTCGGCAAGCAGCCGATCGTGCTGCTCAAGACCGTCGACAGCAACAAGTTCCTGCCGATCTGGATCGGCCACCCGGAGGCTGCCGCGATCCTGATGAAGCTCCAGGGCGCGACGACGCCGCGTCCGATGACCCACGACCTGCTGGTGGACATGCTCGGCGAGCTCGAGGTGCGCTGCACGCAGGTGGCGGTCACCGAGCTGCGCGACAACACGTTCTTCGCGTCGATCACGCTGGCCGTCAACGGGCGCGAAGTGGAGATCGACTCGCGACCGAGCGACGCCCTCGCCCTCGCCGTGCGCTCGGGCGCCCCGATCTTCGCCGCCGAGGAGGTCATCGCCGAGTCGGCGATCGAGTTCGAGCACGAGGTCGAGGACACCGAGGAGGTCGTGGACCGCTTCAAGGAGTTCCTCGACCAGGTCACGCCCGAGGACTTCGCGGGCGACTCGTAGGCCGCGGGACCGCCCGGCGCAGAGGAGCGGCGGGCGCTCGGAGGGCGGTGACGGAGCGGCGGGCGCTCGCAGGGCGGTGACGGAGCGGCGGGCGCGGGGGGCTACCCCGCCACCGGCTCCCGCGCCGCCAGCGCCACGATCCGCCCGATCAGCTCGTCGAAGGAGATGCCGGCGGCCTCGGCGGCCTGGGGGAGGAGGCTCGTCTCGGTCAGGCCGGGGATGACGTTGGCCTCGAGCACGTAGAGGTCGCCGTCGCCCGCGAGCCTCCCCTCGGCCTCCTCGGTCTCCAGCATCAGGTCGACCCGGCCGAACCCGCGGCATCCCAGCAGCCGGAAGACCTCGAGCGCCAGCGCCTGCGCGCGCGCCGTGAGCTCGTCGCCGAGCTCGGCCGGGCAGACGAACGTCGTGCGCCCGATCGTGTACCGCGCCGAGAAGTCGTAGAAGTCCTCCTCGCGCGGCACCGCCTCGACGATCGGGAGGGCATCCTCGCCGAGGATCGAGACGGCCAGCTCGCGGCCGTGCACGTGACGCTCGAGCATCACCTTGTCGCTGTAGGAGAACGCGCTCACGATCGCGGCCGGTACGTCGGCGGCGCTGGCCGCGAAGCGGATGCCGAGCGCGCTGCCCTGGTCGGCGGGCTTGACGACGATCGGGAAGCGCAGGCGCTCCTCGATCGCGCCCAGCGCGTCGGCGGCGCCGAGCTCCTTGAACGCGGTCTCGGTGAAGGCGTAGAAGTCCGGCGTGGGGAGGCCGGCGTCGCGCATCGCGTGCTTGGCGACGACCTTGTCCGCGCAGCGCATGCAGGCCGAGACGCCCGACGCGGTGTACGGGATGCCCAGGACCTCGAGCAGCTCCTGGACCGTGCCGTCCTCGCCGTCGCGGCCGTGCAGCGCCACGAACGCGACGTCGGGCGCCTCCGCCCGCAGCCGCGCGACGAGGTCGTGGCCGACGTCGATGCCCACGACGTCGTGCCCGAGGCGCTCCAGCGCGTCCTGGACGCGCGCGCCCGAGCGCAGCGACACCTGGCGCTCGAGCGAGCGCCCGCCCTTGAGCACCGCGATCCGAGCTGGCGCGCCCTCGCCGCTCATCGGGCCTTGCGCTCGCCGCGCGGTCGGTCCGAGCGACCGCGGAGGTGCAGCACGTCGGCCAGCGCCGGGTCCGGCGGCGCGGGCGCGGGCGCGGGCTCGGACCCGCGCGTCGAGGCCGGCGCGGCCCCGGTGAGCGTGCCGTACAGCGCGACCTGCTCACGCACGACCTCGCCGATGCGGCGCACGCCCTCGCGGATGGCGTCGTCGGCGACGCCGGAGAAGTTCAGTCGCATCGACGATCCGCCGCGGCCGTCGAGGTAGGCCGCGCGGCCCGGGACGAAGGCGACGTTGCGCGACAGGCCAAGGGCGAGGAGGTCGGTCGTGTCGATGTAGTCGGGCAGCGTCGCCCAGATGAAGAGGCCGCCCTCGGGGCGGGTCCACACCGCCTCGGGCGGGAGGTGCTCGGCGAGCGCCTCGAGCATCGTGTCGCGCCGGCCGCGGTAGAGGTCGCGCAACGAGTCGAGGTAGCCCTCCCACTGGCCCTCGGCGAAGTAGGCGGCCACGAAGAGCCGCGACAGCGAGGACGAGCACAGGTCGGTCCCCAGCTTGCCCTGGTTCATCTTCTCCCGGACCGGCCCGGGGGCGACCGCCCAGCCCAGGCGGATGCCCGGGGACAGGATCTTGGAGAACGTCCCGAGGTAGATGACGAACTCGCCACCGTCGAGCGAGAGCAGCGTCGGGAGCGGCTCGCCCTCGTAGCGCAGCAGGCCGTACGGGTTGTCCTCGAGCACGAGCAGCTCGCGCTCGCGGGCGACCTCGACCAGGCGCCTGCGCCGCGGCAGCGACAGGGTCACGCCGGCGGGGTTCTGGAAGTTCGGGATCGTGTAGATGAACTTCGGGCGGCGCCCGTCGCGCACGAGGCGCTCGAGCGTGTCCTCGAGCTCGTCGACGCGCATGCCCTCGTCGTCCATGGCGATCTGGACGACGTCGGCCTGGTAGGCGCTGAAGGCCGGCACGGCGCCCGGGTACGTCGGCGCCTCGGCCACGATCACGTCGCCGGGGTCCACGAGCGTCTTGCAGACCAGGTCGATCACCTGCTGGCCGCCGGTCGTGACGAGCACGTCCTCGGGGTCGATCCGCGTCCCCTCGGCCGCCATCACCGTCGCGATGACGTCGCCGACCACCGCCATGCCCTCGGTCGGCGCGTATTGCAGGGCGCGCGCGGAGTCGGTGGCGGCGAGCTTGGACAGCAGCGCGGCGAGCGACTCGGCCGGGAACGTCGACGTGTCCGGCAGGCCGCCGGCGAGCGAGATGACCTCGGGCCGCTCGGTGATGGCCATGAGGTCGCGCATGGCCGAGGACTTCATGACCGACGTGCGCGCCGCGAAGAGCCCGGCGTAGCGCTCGAGGTCGCGGCGCTGGCTCATGGGACGGGGTTCGCCACCGGTCCCGCGGGTGGGCGGGTCGTCCTCTACAGTCATGCGGGCCTCAAGCTATCGGACCGTGAAGCTCCTGCTCGACATCCTGCAGGGGATGGGGGTCTCCGCCGCGACCGGCCTCCGTCCCTTCCTGCCCACGCTGCTCGTCGGCGCGCTCGCCGCCGACGATCTCGGCGTGGACTTCGACCACACCCGCTTCGCCTTCCTGGAGAGCCCGGTGTTCCTGCTCGTCGTCGCCGCGGCCCTCGTGGTGACCACGCTGACCCGCGCGCGCTTCGAGACCGGTCCCGGCCAGGCGGCGCTGAGCGGGATCGGCCTCGGCCTCGGCGCCCTGCTCTTCGCGGGGATGCTCGACGAGCGCCACTACACCTGGTGGCCGGGCATCCTCGGCGGCCTGGTCTGCGGCTTCGTCGCCCAGCAGGGCGCCCGCACCCTGCTCACCCGCACGCGCGCCCGACTGGACGCCGAGGCCGCTGCCGCGCTGTTCCTCTACGCCGAGGCCGCCGCGCTGCTGCTCGCCGGGCTCGCGATCCTGATCCCGCCGGTCAGCGTGCTCGCCATCGCCTTCTTCGGCTGGCTGCGGGCCCGCGGACGGCGGCGCGACGGCGAGAAGTACGCCGGCCTGCGCATCCTGCGGTGAGCGCGCCGCCGCGCAAGCTGGTCCTCGCCGTCGTCGACGGGCTCAAGCCGGCGATGCTCGAGCGCGCCGTCGCCACCGGCCGCGCCCCCGCGATGGCCGCGGTCATGGAGCGCGGCACCTACGTCGACGCGTGCTGCGCCGCCTTCCCGAGCGTGACGCCGGTCTGCGCCGCGACCATCGCCACCGGCGTGCGCCAGGACGCCCATCACATCCCGTCGATGAACTGGTACTCGCGCGACGAGCGCCGCTACGTCGAGTACGGCTCGTCGTTCAGCGCGGCGCGGCGCTTCGGGGTGGTCCAGCAGCTCACCGACACCGTCTACAACATGAACGCCGAGCACCTGCCGGCCGACGTGCCGACGGTGTTCGAGTCGCTCGACGACGTGGGAGTCAGGACCGCCGGGACGACGTACCTCATGTACCGCGGGCGCCACGAGCACCAGGTCTCCAAGAGCACCGCGCTGACGCGCCTGGCCTCGACCGTCATGCGCCGCGCGGTGATGGGCCCCAAGGAGCTCTTCTACGCCGACATCTTCGCCAGCCGCGACACGCCGTGCCGCTCGCAGCTCGGCCTGCCCGGCGTGCGCGACCAGCACGCCGGCTGCGTCGGCTCCTACCTCGTCGAGCACGACCTCTTCGACTTCCTGCTGCTGTCGCTGCCCGACAACGACACGCACTCCCACCGCCACGGTCCCCACGCGCAGGTGACCTCGATCGCGGCCGCCGACCGCCAGCTCGAGCGCATGTTCCACGCCGGCGGGGGAACCGACGAGTTCCTCGACGAGCACGCGGTGATCGTCGTCGCCGACCACTCGCACGCGGCGATCGAGCGGCGGATCGAGCTCGGGCGGGCGTTCGAGGAGCTCGCCGTCCTGCCGCCCAGCGGCGCCGGGCAGGAGGACGCCGAGGTCGCCATCTGCCCGGCCCAGCGCAGCGCCATGATCTACGCGCTCATGCGCGAGGCCCGCGACGAGCTCGTGCCCAGGATCGTGCGGATCGCGCTCGACCTCGAAGGCGTCGACCTCGCGCTGTGGCGTCCGGCGCCGCGCGAAGGAGCGATCGCCTCGGCCGCGGGCGAGCTGCGCTTCGCTCCCGGCGGCGACCTGCGCGACGAGCGCGGCGCGCGCTGGTCGGTCGACGGCCCGCTCGCGGTCCTCGACGCGAGCGTGCGCGACGGCGTGGTGCGCTCGAAGGCCTATCCCGACGCGCTGGCGCGCGCGTGGGCGGCGCTCACGTGCCCGACCTCGGGCGACGTCCTGCTCTCGGCGGCGCCGAGCTACGAGTTCGCCGACTGGGGCGGCGTCGACCATGTCGGTGGCGGCAGCCACGGCTCGCTGCACCGGTCCGACTCGCTGGGCGCCCTGACCTTCTGCGGGGTCGACGCGCCCCACGACCACGGCGCGTGGTCGATCGCCGACGTGGCGCCCATGGTGCGCGCGCACTTCGGCATCCGGCCACTACCCTGAAGGCCCATGCGGCTCGCCGCCCGCATCGCGGCCGTCACCGCGGCCGCCGCGCTCGCGCTCGTGGTCGCCACTCCGGCCCGCGCCGACGACCTCGTCCGGCCGGCGCGCCTGGACAAGCCGCCCCCGGGCTACCGGATGACCGGCGACCAGGCGACCGCAGTCGCCGACAAGGTGCCGAAGATCGTGCGCGAGCGCCGCAAGCACCGCGGGTCGTTCAGCAACGTCTTCGAGAAGTCGGGCGCGCGCTGGCAGGTCAGCTACTACAGCCGCGGCAAGGGCTCCAAGGAGATCGCCCAGGTCTACGTCTCCGACGACACGGGCCGTGTGACCGAGGCCTGGACGGGCCCCCAGGTCGCGTGGACGATGGCCCGCGGCTACCCCGGCGCCTTCGGGCGCAAGGTCAACTCGCCGTGGGTGTGGATCCCCCTCACGCTGCTGTTCGTGGCGCCGTTCGTCGACCGGCGACGGCCTCTGCGCATGCGCCACCTCGACCTGCTCGTGCTCAGCGCGTTCGGCGTCAGCGTGGCGTTCTTCAACGACGCCCAGATCGGGATCTCGGTCCCGCTCGCCTATCCGCTGCTGGCCTACCTGCTCGGGCGCATGCTCTGGATCGGCCTGCGCCGCGATCGCCGCCCCGACCCGCTGCGCCTGATGGTCCCGCCGTCGTGGCTGGCCATCGCCCTGATCTTCCTCGTCGGCTTCCGCATCGGCCTCAACGTCGCCGACTCGAACGTCATCGACGTCGGCTACGCGGGCGTCATCGGCGCCGACCGGCTCGCCGGCGGCGACCGGCTGTGGGGCAACTTCCCCTCCGACAACGAGCACGGCGACACCTACGGGCCGGTGAACTACGCGGCGTACGTCCCCTTCGAGCAGCTCATGCCGTGGAGCGGCAAGTGGGACGACCTGCCCGCGGCGCACGCCGCCGCGGTGTTCTTCGACCTGCTGTGCCTCGCGCTGCTGTTCGTGATCGGCCGGCGCCTGCGGGGGCCGCCGCTGGGCATCGCGCTCGCGTACGCGTGGGCCGCCTACCCCTTCACGCTCTACGCGATGGACTGCAACGTCAACGACGCGCTGGTCGGCGCGCTCGTGCTCGCCGCGATCGCCGCGGCGTCGTCGCCCGGCGCGCGCGGGGCGCTGATCGGCCTCGCCGGCATGGCGAAGTTCGCGCCCCTGGGGCTCGGGCCGCTGCTGGCCACGCACACGCCGGGAGCGCGCCGCTACGCGGTCGGCCTGGCCTGCGTGCTGGTGCCGTGTGCGGCGATCGTCCTCGGCTACGGCGGCCTGCACACGTTCTACGAGCGCACGCTGGCGTTCCAGGCCGCGCGCAACTCGCCGTTCTCGATCTGGGGGCTGTACGGCTGGGGCACGGCGCAGGCGATCGTGCAGCTCGCCGCCGTGATCCTCGCGGTGGCGGTGGCCTTCCTGCCGCGCCGCCGCGACACCGTCGGCCTCGCGGCGCTGAGCGCGGCGGTGCTGGTCGCGCTGCAGCTCGGCGTCGACCACTGGTTCTACCTGTACGTCGTGTGGTTCTTCGGCGCGGTGATGGTCGCCCTGCTCGGCGACGAGGAGCCGGCGCGGGCGCCGACCGAGGCCTGGTCGATCGACGAGCTCGGGCGCCTGCCCGCGCCCGCCGTCGCCTGGCGCTGAGCGCCGGGCGCGGTCAGCCGTTCCAGGGCAGCAGGAGCTGCTCGATCGACGTCGCCCGCCGCGGCTCGGGCGCGAGGCCGACGAGCACGCCCATCAGCCACGGATCGTCCTCGGCGGTCTCGAAGCGCACCTTCATGTGGGTCAGGAGCGACTCGATCGCCTGCTCCTTGCGCACGCCGATGACTCCGCCCCGCGGACCGGTCATCCCGACGTCGGTGATGTACGCGGTACCGCCGGGAAGGACCCGCGCGTCCGCCGTCGGGACGTGGGTGTGGGTGCCGACCACGGCGGTCGCGCGGCCGTCGAGGAACCAGCCCAGCCCGACCTTCTCGCTCGTGGCCTCGGCGTGCATGTCGAACAGGACGTGGTCGACGCGGCCCTCGAGCTCGGCGAGGATCGTCTCGGCCTCCGTGAACGCCGGGCGCCCGGCGCGCAGGTAGAGGTTGCCGCTGAGGTTCACCACGCCCAGCCGCACGCCGCCGCGCTCGACCACGCACCAGCCGCGGCCCGGCTGCGAGCGCAGGTAGTTCGCCGGACGAACGATGCGCTCGTGCCGGTCGAGGTATGGGTAGATCTCCTTGCGATGGTAGGCGTGGTTGCCCAGCGTGATGACGTCGACGCCCGCTCCGAAGAGCTCGTCGGCGATCTTCGGCGTGATGCCCAGGCCGCCGGCCACGTTCTCGGCGTTGACCACGACAAAGGCCGGGTCGTGGCGCTCGCGCAGCTCCGGGAGCAAGGCCAGGAACGTCCGCCGCCCGAGCCCGCCGACGAGGTCGCCGACGAAGAGGATGGACGGCGTGGGGTCGGGCACGCCGCATACTCTGTCGCACGGGGGCGATGAGCGACCGTCTGCACAACGAGGACCTGCTGCCGGACGAGGATCCTCCGCCCGCGCGCGGGGACGACTTCGAGGAGCACGATCCGCTCGACGCGGAGCCGCCGCCACGGGCGGCGGATCCGGTCGTCGTCCCGCGCTGGGTCCAGATGGTGGCGGTGCCGCTGGCGCTCCTGGCGCTCTACGCGGTGCTGAAGGCCGCCGGCGTCGTGGTGCTGATCTTCGTGACCGCGGCCGTCATCGCGCTCATCCTCTCGCCGCTGGTCGCCGGTCTGCAGACGCTCCACCTGCCGCGCGGCGTGGCGATCGTCGCTGTCTACCTGGGCTTCCTCTCCGCGCTCGTCGCGGCCGGCATCCTGCTCGCCAACCCGATCTCCAGCCAGGTCACGACCCTGCGCGACGATGTCCCGTCGATCACGAAGTCGGCGAACAAGCGGCTGGCGAGCGTCCAGAGCTACTTCGATCGCAAGGGCATCAAGGTCCAGATCAAGAAGCCCGGCCACACGGCGCTGGAGACGCTGCAGGGGAAGGTCGTCGGCGGCACCGACTCGATCGTCGCCTTCGGCACCGGCCTGCTGACCACGATCGTCACGGCCGGCTTCGGCCTGGTGCTCGTCTTCGTCCTGTCGGTCTACATGCTCATCCACGGCGAACGGATCGGCGCGCTGGTGCGCGGCGTCATGCCGCCCGGCGACGGGACGCGCGAGGACGACTACCCAGCGCGCGTCGTGCGCGCGGTCGCCGGCTACGTCCGCGGGCAGCTCCTGTTCAGCGTGACCATGGGCGCCGGAGCGGGGCTCGGCCTGTGGCTGTTCGGCGTCCTGGGCATCTTCCCGGACGGCAAGACCTACGCCCTGGCCTTCGGCGTCTTCTTCGGGCTGATGGAGCTCATCCCGTACGTCGGGCCGTTCCTCGGCGCCGCGCCGCCCGTGCTCGTCGCGCTCTTCCAGGACCCGCTGACCGCCGTCTGGGTCGCGCTGCTGTTCGTCGGGCTGCAGCAGATCGAGGGCCACGTGGCCTCGCCGCTGATCTTCGGCCATGCCTTGCGCATCAACCCGCTGCTGGTGATCTTCGCCCTGCTGTTCGGGGCCGAACTGTTCGGCATCCTCGGTGCGCTCGTCGCCCTGCCGGTGGCCGCGATCGTGCGCGAGACCGCGGTCTACCTGCGCCAGCACCTCATCCTCGAGCCGTGGGGGACGATGAGCCCGATCGCGGTGATCGCGGCGCGGTCCCGACCACCACGGCGATGTCCGGAATGCGGCGCCGAGGTGGGCGCCGACGACGCCTATTGCCGAGCCTGTGGCCACGAGATGGCACGCACGCAAGTACCGTCCGGCGGGTGAGCACGGCCACGCCGCGCGCCGGACGGGCATGAACTCCTCGCATCTGCGCCTGGAGGAGCCGCCCACGGCCATCCGCCCGACGTACCCCGAGGACGCTCGCGACCAGCTCGTGCTGCGCCGGGCCAACCGCGACCACACCGGCCCGTGGGATCCGCTGCGCGACGAGAGCTTCTACACCGAGGCGGGCCAGCGCCTGGAGCTCGACCTCGACCAGCGCGCGTGGTCGGCGGGCAGCGCGTACGCCTTCGCGGTCCTCGACCTCGACGACGGCGAGCGCCTCATCGGGCGCGTCGCCCTGGCCAACGTCGTCCGCGGGCCGTGGCAGAACGCGACGCTCGGGTACTGGATCGACCAGCGCGTGACCGGCCGCGGCCACGCGACCCGCGCCGTCCGCCTCGCTGCGCGGTTCGCCTTCGAGCACGCCGGCCTGCACCGCGTCCAGCCGGCGATCATCCCTCGCAACGCGCGCTCGATCCGCGTCGCCGAGAAGGCCGGGTTCCGACTGGAGGGACGTGCGCTGCGCTACCTGCGGATCAACGGGATCTGGGAGGACCACGACATCTACGCCCTCACGCTGGAGGACTGGGAGGGTCTGCGTGGCTGAGCCGGGCCCGGGCCCGGCTAGCATTCGGAGGCCGATGGCCTTTCCCCAGACCCGCCTGCGCCGCCTGCGCCGCACGCCCGTCCTGCGCGACCTCGTCCGCGAGACGCGGCTGGACGCCGGCGACCTCGTCCTGCCGCTCTTCGTCGAGGAGGGCCTCGACGGGCGGGCTCCCATCGATGCGATGCCGGGCGTCGAGCGCCTCTCGCTGGCAGCGGGCGTCGACGAGGCGGGGGAGGCGGCATCGCTCGGCATTCCCGGCGTGCTGCTGTTCGGCATCCCCGCGCACAAGGACGAGGAGGGCTCCGGCGCCTGGGACGACGAAGGCGTCGTCCAGCTCGCGATCCGCGCCATCAAGCGGGCGCATCCGGAGCTGCTCGTCATCGCCGACCTGTGCCTGTGCGAGTACACCAGCCACGGCCACTGCGGCCTGCTGAGCGCCGACGGCTCGGTCGACAACGACGCTTCGGTCGAGCTGCTGGCCCGCACCGCTGTGGCCCAGGCCCGCGCGGGCGCCGACATCGTGGCCCCCAGCGACATGATGGACGGCCGCGTCGGCGCCATCCGCGCCGCGCTCGACGACGAGGGCTTCGTCGACACCCCGATCCTCGCCTACTCGGCCAAGTTCGCGTCGGCCTTCTATGGCCCGTTCCGCGACGCCGCCGACTCGACTCCCGCCTTCGGCGACCGCCGCGGCTATCAGATGGATCCGGCCAATGCCCGCGAGGCGCTGCGCGAGGTCCGGCTCGACATCCAGGAGGGCGCGGACATGGTCATGGTCAAGCCCGCGTTGCCATATCTGGACGTGGTCAGGAGGGTGAGAGACGAAACCGATCTGCCAGTTGTCGCCTATAACGTCAGTGGTGAGTATGCGATGGTCAAGGCGGCTGCGAACGCCGGATATCTCGACGAGCGCGCCGCCGTCCTCGAGGCGCTGACCTCCATCCGCCGCGCGGGCGCCGACATCGTGATCACCTACCACGCCAAGGACGTCGCGCGATGGCTTCAGTGACTCCCAAGCTCCGCTCCCGCAAGCACGGCGCGGCAATCCCTCTCGACGACTTCGACAAGCGCCTGCTCAACGCGATGCAGGGCAGCTTCCCGATCGAGCGGCGCCCGTACGCCGCGGTGGCCGGCGCCCTCGAGGTGCCCGAGGAGCGCGTGCTGACGCGCGTCCGGGAGCTGCTCGACGCCCGCATCATCCGCCAGGTCACGCCGATCTACGACACCCGCGCGCTCGGCTACGGCTCGATGCTGGTCGCCGCCAAGGTCGACCCCGAGCTCCCGTGGCGCGCCGCGAAGATCATCAACTCGCACCCGGGGGTCAGCCACAACTACCTGCGCAACCACGACTTCAACATGTGGTTCACGATCGCGGTGGAGGAGGACTCCAAGCTCGGTCTGCAGGGGACCCTCGACATCCTGCAGGAGCTCACCGGGGCCGAGTCGATCCGTCAGCTCCCGACGCTCAAGCTGTTCAAGATCCGCATGGACCTCGAGCTGGTCGGCGACACCGACGAGCTCGCCAAGTCCGCGGTCGCCGAGGAGCCGGTCGAGCTCGAGAAGCAGCCCTACGACGAGTTCGACCAGGCGGTCATCCGCGTCACCCAGGGCGACCTGCCGGTGGTCTCCGAGCCGTACGTGTCGGCCGCCGCCGAGCTCGGCGTGACCCCCGACGCGCTCATCGAGCACCTCCGCGGCATGACCGAGCGCGGGATCCTGCGCCGCGTCGCCGCGATCCTGTTCCACCGCCGCGCCGGCTTCAGCGCCAACGGCATGGGCGTGTGGAAGGTGCCCGAGGAGCGCATCGCCGCGGTCGGGCCGCGCATGGCGGCCTTCCGCGGCGTCAGCCACTGCTACCAGCGCCCGACGTACGCCGACTGGCACTACTCGATCTTCACCATGGCCCACGGCCGCTCCAAGGAGGAGTGCGACGCGATCCTCGACGCGATCGCGGCCGAGTCGCCCGAGATCCAGGATCGCGCCACGCTCTACAGCTCGACCGAGTTCAAGAAGATCCGCCTGCTCTACTTCACCGACCACTTCCGCGCCTGGGAGCGCGAGCACGGCGGCGCGTGACGGTCTCGCTGACCGACGCCCGCTCGGCGGAGCTCTACGAGCGGGCGCTCCAGCGGCTGCCCGGCGGGGTCAACTCGCCGGTGCGGGCGATGCGCGCCATCGGGCGCGACCCGATCTTCGTGGACCGTGCGCAGGGCGCCGAGATCGTCGACGTCGACGGCAACCGCTACGTCGACTACGTGTGCTCGTGGGGGCCGCTCATCCTCGGCCACGCCCACCCCGACGTGCTCGAGGCGATCGTCCACGCGGCGCAGCGCGGCACGACGTTCGGCGCCCCGACCCAGGCCGAGGTCGAGCTGGCCGAGGACGTCGCGCGGCGCATGCCGTCGGTCGAGATGGTGCGCATGACGTCGTCGGGCACCGAGGCGTCCATGAGCGCGATCCGGCTCGCCCGCGCGGCGACCGGACGCGAGAAGCTGCTCAAGTTCGCCGGGGCCTACCACGGCCACGTGGACGGGCTGCTGGCCCAGGCCGGCTCGGGCCTGGCGACCGGCGGGATACCGGCCAGCGCGGGCGTCACCGCGGCCGCCACGGCGTCGACGGTCGTCGTGCCCTGGAACGACGCGGATGCCCTCGTGGCCGCGACCGCCGAGCACGAGCTCGCCGCCATCCTCGCCGAGCCGTACGCGGCCAACATGGGCCTCGTCCCGCCGGACGTCGGCTTCCTCGAGCTGCTGCGCGAGAGCGCGACGCAGACCGGCGCGCTGCTCGTCTTCGACGAGGTCATCACCGGCTTCCGCGTGGCGCCCGGCGGGGCCCAGGAGCTGACCGGCGTCCTGCCCGACCTGACGATCATGGGCAAGGTGCTCGGCGGCGGCCTGCCCGCCGCGGCCTACGGCGGGCCGCGCGAGCTCATGGAGCGCGTGGCGCCGGCGGGCGACGTCTACCAGGCGGGGACGCTCAGCGGCAACCCGCTCGCGGTGGCGGCCGGACGGGCCACGCTCGCGCTGCTCGGGGAGGAGGCCTACCTGCGCCTCAGCGCCACCACCGAGGCGCTGGCCGCCGGTCTGCGCGAGGCCGCCGGGGACGTGCCGGTGCAGGTCGTGACGGCGCCCGGCCTGCTGACCGTCTTCTTCTCGGCCGAGCCGGTGCGCGACTACGCCGGCGCGCAGGCGTGCGACCTCGAGGCCTACGGGGCGTGGTGTCGGGCGCTGCTGGCGCGCGGCGTGTACCCGCCGCCGTCGCAGTTCGAGGCCTGGTTCCCGTCGCTGGCGCACACCGCCGAGCACGTCGACCGCACGGTCGAAGCCGCCGCCGCGGCGTTTCGGGAGATCCTCTGACGGCGACGCCGCCGGGCTCGGGCGACGCCCTCGCGGCGGTCCGCGCCGCCCTGCTCGCGGAGGGCGGCCTGCTGGCGCACGCCGTGGGCCCCGAGCCGACCGCCGACGGGAGCCTGGGTGCCCGCGCCGCCGCGGGCCCGCGCGCGGCCGGCCACGAGGCGGCGTTCGCGTTCGTGGTCGAGGCGATCCGCGAGGGCGAGCTGCTGCACTACGGCACGCCGCGCCTGTTCGCCGGGATCGAGCCCGACCTCGCGCTGCTGGCCGGCGACCGCCTCTACGCGCTCGGTCTCGCGCGCCTGGCCGCGCTCGGCGACCTCGAGGCGGTGGGCGAGCTGGCCGACGTGATCTCGCTGTGCGCGCAGGTGCGCGCCGAGGGCCGCCCGGAGCTGTCCGACGCGGTCTGGCAGGCGGGGATCGCGGCCATCGGCTGGGGCGGATCGCCCGAGCTGGGGGCCGCCAAGGCGGCCGCCCGCGCCGGCGCTCCGGAGGCGGCGCGGGCCCTCTGCGCCGCCGCGCGCCAGCGCATCGGCGACGTGGCGCCAGGGCGCTGATTGGGGGGCTCGCCGAGCCCCGCGCACCCCTAGACTTCTCTGACGGTAAGGTTCCGCGCCCTCCCTCCATGGCAGACGACCGCAGGCAGACCAAGAGCAAGTACACGGCCGACCGGATGATCCCGGGGGCCTTCGAGGGCGAGACCGTCACGCGCCGGCGTTTCATGACCGGCACGGTCCACGTGACGGGCGCCATCGCGACCGCCGCCTTCGTGCTGCCGGCGCTCGGCTTCGCGCTCGGGCCGGTCTTCGAGAGGCACGAGGAGCGCTGGCAGGCCATCGGGGCGCCGGACGACTTCCCGAACAACACCTACATCCCGAAGGTCATCACGATCGTCGACGGGATCGGGCAGGCGGGCAAGTCGACGGTGTACGTGCGCAAGCGCAACGCGCAGATCGACACCGACAAGCCCGACCAGTACAACCAGTTCATCGCGATCTCCACGCGCTGCATGCACCTGGGCTGCCCGGTGCGCTTCGTGGAGGCGGCCGAGCGCTTCATCTGCCCGTGCCACGGCGGCGTCTACGACATCGAGGGCAAGGTCGACGGCGGCCCGCCGGTCCGCCCGCTCGACCGCTTCTACACGCGGGTGCGCAACGGCCTGCTCGAGATCGGTCCGCGATACTCGGTCAACCGCGAGCTCAAGCGCTTCTCGCCGCGCGACCCGGCCGAGCCGCTCGACGGCATCGGCCAGTACCTGTACCCCTCGCGCCCGACCATCCGCAAGCTTCCCGGCACCTAGGCCATGCCCAAGCTCAAGCTCCCAATGCCACCGCTCCCCAAGGTCCTGCAGCCCAGGCCTCAGCGCCCGGGCGAGGGCAACGGCAAGGCCGGCCCGCTGGACACGGCCGCCGAGGTCGGCGTCTCGGCCGTCGACTGGATCGACGAGCGCACCTCGCTGTCGGGCGCGGCGCGCTGGTTGATGTTCCGCAAGGTCCCCAAGGGGACCAACTGGTTCTACACCCTGGGCTCGGCGACCATGTTCGCCTTCCTCAACCAGGCGGTCACCGGCGTCTTCCTCGCCATGTACTACGACCCGTCGCCCACGCGCGCGTACGAGTCCACCCGCTACCTCACCAACGACGCCTTCCTGGGCGAGTTCGTGCGCGCGATGCACAAGTGGGGCGCGACCGTGATGGTCGTCCTGATCTTCCTGCACATGGCGCGGACCTTCTTCTTCGGCGCCTACAAGTACCCGCGCGAGCTCAACTGGGTCATCGGGGTCGCGCTGCTCGTCCTGACCTTCGTGATGGGGCTCACGGGCTATCTGCTGCCCTTCGACCAGCGCTCGTTCTGGGCGACGGTCGTGGCCAACAACATCACCGCCAGCGGCCCGTTCATCGGCCCGTACCTGGGCGACTTCCTTCGCGCCGGGCCCGAGTTCGGGGCCACCACGCTGTCGCGCTTCTACTCGATCCACATGCTGCTCGTGCCCGGCCTGATCGCGGCGCTGATCGGGGCCCACCTGTACCTCGTCGCCAAGCTCGGCACGACGGCTCCGCCGTGGCAGCGGGCCGAGGTCGACGACTCGCTGCTCGAGGAGCGCGCGTGAACCGCGTCGAGAAGGAGGCCTACCTCCGCGAGTACTCGATCCTGAAGTCGAAGGGGAAGCCGTTCTTCCCCTACGCGGTGGCCAAGGACTCGGCCATGGCCTGCGTGGTCATGCTCGTGATCATCCTCATGGCGCTCGTGCTGGGGGCCGAGCTGGGGCCCAAGGCCGACCCCACGACGACGACCTACACGCCGCGCCCCGAGTGGTACTTCTTCTTCCTCTTCGAGCTGCTGCGGGTCATCAAGCCGCCCCAGTTCGTCGCGCTGGCGACGATCGGGATCCCGACGATCTGCATGATCCTGCTCTTCCTGCTGCCGTTCTACGACCGCGGGCCCGAGCGGCGGCCCGAGCGGCGGCCGATCGCGACGCTGTCGGCGCTCTTCACCATCGCCGCCATGGGCTACCTCACCTACCTGGGCGCGAACGCGGGGCCGCCGACGCAGGTGGACATGCCCACCCCCCCGCGCGTGGCGGCCCAGGGCCCGGCGTTCCTGGCCGAGTACGAGAAGGGCAAGCAGGTGGTCGGCCAGTCGGGCTGCCTGGCCTGCCATCGCCTCGGCGACAACGGCAACGACGGTCCAGGCCCGGAGCTGACCGAGATCGCCTCGCGCCTGCCGCGCCAAGCGATCGCGCGCACGCTCATCAACCCGACCGCGCCGATGCCGTCGTTCGCGGGCATGCAGAAGAACTCGCCGGACAAGTTCAAGGCCCTGGTGACGTTCCTCTCGCAGCTCAAGGGCGAGTAGCCCCATGAGCAGCGGCGGCGGAACGCCGGGCTCCGGCACGCTGTCCGAGCCGCAGGTCCGGGCGATGTTCGACCGCATCGCCGGCTTCTACGACCTCATGAACTCGGTCATGACGGCCGGGCTGCACCACCGCTGGCGCGCCCGCGCCGCCGACCTCGCCGGCGTCGGCCCGGGGGACAGCGCGCTGGACGTCGCCTGCGGCACGGGCGACCTCGCCGTCGAGCTCGCGCGCCGCGTCGGGCCGACGGGCGAGGTCATCGGGTCGGACTTCGCGCAGGAGATGCTCGAGCGAGCGCGGGTCAAGGCGCCGGAGCTGTCCTGGGAGTGGGGCAACGCGCTGGACCTGCCCTATGCGTCCGGGCGCTTCGACGCGGCCACGGTCGGCTTCGGCGCGCGCAACTTCTCCGACCTCGACCGCGGCCTGTCGGAGATGACCCGCGTGGTCAAGCGCGGCGGGCGCGTGGTCGTGCTCGAGATCACCACGCCGCGGCGGCCGCCGCTGTCGACCTTCTACTCGCTGTGGTTCGATCGCGTCGTGCCGATGATCGGGCGCGTCACCGGCGAGCGCGAGGCGTACACCTACCTGCCCAACTCGGTCAGGCGCTTTCCGGCCCCCGAGGAGCTGGCCGGCGCCATGGAGCGCGCCGGGCTGCGCGACATCCGCTGGATCCTCACCGCCGGCGGGAGCATCGCGCTGCACGTCGGCACGAAGGCGTAGCGATGGCGACCGCGGTCACCGAGGTGGTCCGCGCCGGGGGCCCGCACATCCCCGACCTGCTCGAGCGCGTCGAGCGCCGCCTGGGCGAGCTCGCCGCCGGCCACGGCGAGGTGCTCGCCACCCACGCCGTGTCGACCATCGCCGCGGGCGGCAAGCGCCTGCGCCCGCTGCTGGTGTTCCTTGCCGCCGACGGCGCCGCGGGCGAGGGGCTCGTCCGTGCGGCGACCGCGGTCGAGCTCGTGCACTCGGCCACGCTCGTCCACGACGACGTCCTCGACGCCGCCGACCTGCGCCGCGGGATCCCCACCGTCGTCGCGACCGCGGGGCGCGACGCCGCCACCGCCACGGGCGACCTGCTGTTCGCCCGTGCGTTCTCCGAGCTCGCCGCCAACGGTCGCGAGGATCAGGTGCGCGTGCTGTCCGACGCGTCCTCGGCGCTGGCCGCCGGCGAGCTCCTGCAGCGCGCCGACGCGTGGGACGCGGCCGTGCCGGTGGAGCGCTACCTGCGCCGCTGCGAGCTGAAGACCGCGCGCCTGTTCGAGGCCGCCTGCCGGCTGGGCGCGATCGAGGGCGGCGTCGACGCCCAGGCTCTGGGCGCCTTCGGCCAGCGAATCGGCCTGGCCTTCCAGCTCCTCGACGACGTGCTCGACGTCAGCGGCCCCGCCTCGCGCACGGGCAAGCACCGCGGCACCGACCTGCTCGACGGGACGGTCACGCTGCCCTTCATCCTGGCCCGGGAGCGCGATCCGCAGCTCGCCGCGCTCGATCCGCGCTCGGTCGGCTCCGCCGAGGAGGCCTCGCGCGTGTGCGATCGCATCGAGGCGACCGGGGCGCTCGACGAGGCGCGCCGTCGCGCGCTGGAGATGGTGGCCGAGGCCAAGGCCGGTCTGCCCGCCGGCCTCTCCGAGCGCCAGCGCTACGCCCTGGGCCTCGTGGCCGACGGCGTCGTGGCCCGCTACGCCTGAGACGTCAGGCGATGTGCCCGCCGACGACTAGAAGTCGTCGGGGACGATGTGATCGCCGTCGAGCGCCGTGACGAAGCGCTCGATCTCGTCCTCCATGTTGGCGTGCATCAGGCGCTTGAGGTCGCGGACGACCGCTTCGGTGCCGCGGTCGAGCTCCTCGTCGAAGCGCTCCACCACGTCCTGCTCGAAGACGCCGGTGCCCACCCACTCGCAGTTGGGGCAGCGCAGCGTGACCTCCCAATGGGTCGCGCCGGCCTCGTCCCACTCCATGGGGTAGACGAGCTCGGAGTCGCAGGTGCCGCAGACGTGGAGCTCGTCGCCGACCTCGGAGGGCGCGGCGGGCCGGGCGATGCCCGGCTGCTCGTCGAAGTACACGACCTCGATCGTCTTGCCCGAGGGCAGGACGACTCGGCGTACGTACTGGCGGTTGTCTGCGTCGTGGCTCATCCGTAATCTCCTGATGGCCCCTTCATCGGCCGCGCGCGCCCGGTTCTTGATCGGTGCTCACCGGCCGCTGACATGTGGCGCGTCGCCGCTCATCCTCTGGACGGGCACCGCCGGAGCGGGGATCCTGCCGCTACCCTTCGCCCATGCCTTCCATCGGACCGCTCGAGCTCGGGATCGTCCTGCTCATCGTGCTCATCGTCTTCGGGCCCAAGCGGCTTCCCGGCCTGGGCCGGCAGCTCGGGTCCGGCATGCGCGAGTTCAAGGACTCGATCACCGGCAAGGACAAGGACGCCGACGACGACGCGCCCCGCGACGAGCCGGTGAGCCAGCAGCACCTCGACCCGGCCGCCGCCGAGCCCGAGGTCGTGACCGGGGAGACCCGCCCGCAGGACCAGCACGCCCCGCGCGCGGACGCCTGATCGGGGGCGGCAGGCCGCGATGTCCCGCATGCGGCCCGTCGGCCACGACGACCGGCTGAGCCTCGTCGAGCACCTCGACGAGCTGCGTACGCGGCTCATCTACTGCATCCTCATCTTCGTCGCCGCGTTCTCGGTCTGCTACTGGCAGAACCACTGGCTGCTGAACACGATCAACCAGCCCCTGTACTCGTCGCAGAACCTCAACGGCAAGCAGCACACCCAGGACCCACTCGAGCAGTCCGCGCGCTTCGCGCTCGAGACCGGGCGCGCCGCGAAGGCGACGAGCGCGGCGCTGACCAGCATCAACGGCGTGCTCAAACGCCTCGAGGCGCAGCGGGGCACCTCGGACGCCGATCGCCAGGCGCTGCGCGCCAGCGCCGCCGCGGTGGCCGCCGCGGCCGCGGCGCAGCGCCAGGCCGCGCAGGCGACGCCGACGAATCGCAAGCGATTGCCGGTGACCCTCGGGGTGACCGAGCCGTTCGTGACCACCTTCACGGTGGCGGGCTACGCGGCGCTGCTGCTGGCGCTGCCGTTCATCCTCTACCAGGCCTACGCGTTCGTCCTGCCGGCCTTCAGCGCGCGCGAGCGCAAGGTGGCGCTGCCGCTGATGCTCATGGTGCCCGGGCTGTTCGTGTCCGGCGTCGCGTTCGGCTACTTCGTGGCGCTGCCGCGAGCCGTCGACTTCCTGCAGAACTTCAACGACAACTCGTTCGACATCCTCATCCGGGCGGCGGACTACTACCGGTTCTCCATCGTCCTGCTCGCCCTGATCGGCCTGCTGTTCCAGATCCCGGTCGGCGTCCTCGCCATCACGCGCATGGGGATCGTCAGCGCACGTCAGCTCGCCCACAACCGCGGGTACGTGATCCTCGGCCTGTCGGTCGTCGCGGCCGTCGCGACTCCCACCCCGGACCCCGTGACGATGCTCGTCGCCATGGCCCCGCTGGTGGTGCTCTTCGAGCTCAGCGTCGTCATGGCGCGGATCTTCGAGCGCCGTCGCGAGAAGGCCGAGGCGGAATCCGAGGAGCGCTGGGACCTGGACGACGACCTGTCCCTATCCTAGGTGGCTCATGCTCTTTGATCTGCGCGGTCGCGGAAGGCGCCGCACCATCCAGGCCATCTACCTCTCGCTCGCCGTCCTCATGGGCGGCGGTCTCGTCCTGTTCGGGATCGGCGGCAACACCAGCGGGGGGCTCTTCGACGCGTTCAAGAGCGGTGGCGGCAGCTCGGGAGCCAACGCGGGCGACGTCTTCACCAAGCGCCTCGACACGCTGCAGAAGCGCTCGCGGACCAACCCGACCGACCAGGCGGCGCTCGTCCAGATCGCCAAGCTGCGCTTCCAACTCGCCGGCACGGGCGACAACTACAACCAGTCCGTGCAGGCCTACACCGACAAGGGCAAGCAGGAGCTTCGCCAGTCGGCCGACGCGTGGCAGCGCTACCTGGCGCTCAACCCGCCCAAGCCCGACGACACGGTCGCGAGCCTGATGGTCCAGGCCTACGGCCAGGCCGGCCTGCAGCAGTACGACAAGGCCGTCCAGGCGATGGAGTTCGTCATCGACACCCGTCAGCCGAGCGCGGCCCTGTACGCGCAGCTCGCGATCCTGGCCGCCGGAGCCAAGCAGGACCGCAAGAGCACGCTCGCCGAGGAGAAGGCCCTGTCGCTGGCGCCCAAGGCCTCGCGCACGACGCTCAAGCAGCAGATCGACTCGGCCAAGGGCCAGCTCACCGCCGTGCCCCAGTCCACGCCGTCCAGCGGCTGACGGCCGCCCGCCGCTACCATGAGCGGCGCCCGCCCCTGTAGCTCAACTGGCAGAGCAGCGGACTCTTAATCCGAAGGTTCCAGGTTCGATTCCTGGCGGGGGCACTGGGCTTTCAGAGAGCGCCGCGACGCGGCGCTCTCGGCATTCCGGGGGCCGTGGTCCTACGACCAATGTCTCACGGCGCGTGCGTGATGTGGCGGCGACTGCGCGGGTCCCACCACCATGACGATCGCCCTCACGCCGTCGCGCTTCGCCTCGGCGGACGTCCGGCCTGAACCATTCCCTAACCCGGACCTGACCGGCGCCTGACGGGTCCCCGGGCATGCTGGCGGTCATGAACAGGGCAAGGGCTCGACGGGTGAAGGCGCTGGCGGTCCTCGTGGCGGCCGTCGCGGCGATCTCGGTCTCGCCCGCGTCCGCGTCGGCCCAGACCGCGGCCTGCGCCGGCGCCCAGGCGACGGCGAGTGCCGTCGCGCCCTCGAGCGTGCGCGTGGCGCTGCGGTGCCTGGTCAACGCCATCCGGGCCCAGCACGGCCTCGAGCCGGTGACGCCCTCCTCGCGCCTGAACCTGGCCGCGCAGCGCCACGGCGCCGACATGGTCGCGCGGCGCTTCTTCGACCACGTCTCGCCCAGCGGGGGCACGCTGAGCAAGCGCGTCAGCCGCGCGGGGTACCTGGCCTCGGCGAGCGAGTGGACCCTCGGCGAGGACATCGGGTGGGCGCCGGAGGGCGAGGCCACGCCGGCCGCGCTGCTGGACGCCTGGATGAACAGCGCCGCGCACCGCGCCGTGATCCTCGAGCCGGTGTACCGCGAGGTCGGCATCGGCGTGGCGGCGGGGGTTCCCGCCGCCGCCGGCGGGCCGGGCACGACGTTCGTGCTCGACCTCGGCGTCACGAGCTGAGGTCCAGACGCCGCCGCGCGGCCCGCCGGGCCGCGAGCGGCTAGCGTTCGGTCCATGCTCGCGATCCTCGACGGGACCGTCGGCCCAGCCGCGGAGGCCCGCATCCCGGTCACCGACGAGGGGCTCCTGCGGGGCGACGGCGTCTTCGAGGTCATCCGCCTGTACGGGGGGCGGCCGTTCGCGCTCGACGACCACCTCCGGCGCCTGGAGGGGTCGGCGGCCAACCTGCGCCTGCCGATCGACGTCGCGGCGCTGCGCGCCGACGTGGAGTCCCTGCTCGAGCGCAACGAGATGGGCGACGCGGCGCTGCGCCTGGTCGTCACGCGCGGGGGGCGCCGGCTGGGCATCGTCGAGCCGCTCCGGGAGCTGCCGCCGACGCTCGCGCTGGCGACGGTCACCTACGCGCCCACGCGGCTGCTCGACGCGATCAAGTCGCTCTCCTACGCCGCCAACATGCTCGCCGGGCGCCTGGCGCGCGAGCAGGGGGGCGACGAGGCCCTGCTCGTCACGCCCCACGGGCGCGTGCTCGAGGGCCCGACGTGCTCCTTCGTCTGCTCGCTGGACGGCGAGACGCTGGTGACTCCGCCGCTGTCGGAGCACATCCTGGACTCGATCACCCGCCGGCGCCTGGTGGCGCTGTGCGACGTGCGCGACCGGGTCCTCACCCGCGAGGACCTCGCCGGCGTGCGCGAGGCGTTCATGGCGTCGACCCTGCGCGAGGTCCATCCCGTGCGGTCGATCGACGGCGCCGACCTGGCGACTGTCCCCGGGCCGCTCACCGAGCGCGCCGCGGCGCGCGTGCGCCAGCACATCCAGGACGAACTCGGCGTGGCCACGGGCTGACCGTGCGGATCGTCACGGTCATCGGCAACCGCCCCCAGTTCGTCAAGGCGGCGGCGGTCTCGCGGCTGCTGCGCGCCGAGCACGACGAGCTGCTCGTCCACACCGGCCAGCACCACGACGACGAGCTCTCGACGATCTTCTTCACCGAGCTCGGCGTGCCGCGGCCCGAGCGCGAGCTGAACATCCACGGCGGCAGCAACACCGACCAGACGGCGCGCATGCTCGCGGCGCTGGGCCCGCTGCTCGCCGAGGAGCGCCCCGATGTCGTGCTCGTCTACGGCGACACGAACTCGACGCTCGCCGGCGGCCTGGTCGCCGCGCAGCAGCACGTGCCCGTCGCGCACGTCGAGGCCGGCATGCGCTCCTTCGACCGGGCCATGCCCGAGGAGCTCAACCGCGTCCTCACCGACCACATGTCCGACGTGCTCCTGTGCCCGTCGCCGACGGCCGTGGCCAACCTCGAGCGCGAGCACGTCGCCGGCCGCGTCGAGCTCGTCGGCGACGTCATGGTCGACGTCGCCCTGCTGTTCCAGCCGCGCGCCCGCGCCGACGGAGCCGCGCTGCAGGCCGCCGGCGTCGGCCCCGGGGAGTACGTGCTGGCCACCTCGCACCGTGCGGGCAACGTCGACGACCCCGCGCGCTTGCGCGCCCTCGTCGACCTGCTGCTCGCCGTGCCCGACCCCGTCGTGCTGCCGCTGCACCCGCGCACCCACGCGCGCCTGCGCGACAGCGGCTGGCTGGCCGAGCTCGAGGCGGCGCGGCACGAGCACCTGCAGCCGCCGCTGGGATACGTCGCGATCACGGCGCTCCAGTGCCGGGCGCGCGCGG
>JAXDHQ010000310.1:0-2787 GCA_034664395.1 Solirubrobacteraceae bacterium
ACGGCGTGCCCGTCGTGCCCGTCGCCGGCGGCTACCAGCCGCGCGCGGCGGTGGCGTACATGACGGTGGCGTCGCTCGAGGTCGCCGCCCTGTGCGGCGTGGGCCCGCGGATGAACTCCGAGATCGACGTCGCCGCCGACCACCTCGAGGAGCTCGTCATCGAGTGGGGCCCCGAGGGCGCCGACGGCTCGGAGGCCAAGCGCCTGGCCCGCGCGCTGCACGGGACCGTGCCGGTCGTGGCCGGCGCCGGCCTGACGACGCCGATCGCCTACCGCTGGAAGACGCAGTTCAACGAGAACGCGAAGTCGCCGGCCTACGCGCTCGAGCTGCCCGAGCTCGACCACAACGAGATCGTCGGCTGGGCCGCGGCGCCGGAGTTCGGGCGCTTCTCGGCGGTCTTCCTCGACGACGCCGACACCCACCCGCGGGTCAAGGAGCGCATCCACCACACGGCGCGCCTGATCGAGCCGGGCGCCGCGGGCGTGCATCGCGTGCAGTCGCGCGGGCAGACGACCGTCGAACGCGTCTTCTCGCTCGTGCTGCTCGGCGACCTGGTCTCGATCTACGTCGCCGCCCTGCGCGGCGTGGACCCCGAGCCGGTCGAGGCGCTCGACCGGATCAAGAGCGAGCTCGGCGAACAGGACTAGTCGGGCCCAGCCCGGGCCCGGTCGCTCGTCCGCAGCCCGCGTAGGGTTGCGCCATGGCCGCCCAGCCTGCCGTGGAGACCACCGCCGGCGAGGTCCTGGCCGCGCTCTCGCTCGCGACGGACCTGGGAACCGACGAGCCGCTCGAGCACGGCCTGCGCACGTGCGTGGTCAGCGCGCGGCTGGCCGAGGCGGCCGGCGCCGACGAGCGCGAGCGCGCCGACGCGTACTACCTGGGCCTCCTGCACGCGATCGGCTGCACGAGCGACGCGCACGAGGCGGCCGAGGCCTACGGCGACGACCGGCGGCTGCGCTCGGACCACGCGATGATCGACGGTGCCGACCCGCGGGCGCTGGCGGCGTTCCTGTGGCGGCGCACCGGGACCGACCGGTCCGCAGGCGCCCACGTCGCCGCCTTCGGCCGCGCCCTCGCCGCCGGCCCGCGGCGCGCTCGCACCGGGCTGCGCGCCCACTGCGAGGTCGGCGAGCGCTTCGCCCAGCGGCTCGGCCTGTCGCCCGCCGTCCAGGACGGGCTGTGGCACGTCTTCGAGCGCTGGGACGGGCGCGGCTTCCCGCGCGGCGTCGCCGGCGCGGCGATCCCGCGCGCTGCGCGCGTGCTGCACCTCGCGCGCGACGCCGACCTGCACTGGCGCGCGGGCGGCGCCGCCGCGGTCGTGGCCGTCGTGGGCGAGCGGGCCGGGGGGTCCTACGACCCCGAGCTCGCGGCGCTCGCCGCGGCCGAGCTGCCCGGGGCGCTGGAGGTCCTCGACGGCGAGCCGGCGTGGGAGGCGGTCGTCGCCGCGGCGCCGGCCCCGCCGGTGACGCTGCGCGACGAAGCGCTCGACGAGGCGTGCCGCGTGGTCGGCGAGTTCGCCGACCTGAAGTCCGTCCACACCCTCGGCCACTCGCCGGCGGTGGCCGAGCTGGCCGAGGCGGCGGCGTGGCGCCTGGGCCTCGGGGCGGACGACGTCGCCACCGTGCGCCGCGCCGGCCTCGTCCACGACATCGGGCGCGTCGCGGTGTCGACCGGCGTGTGGGAGCGACCGGGACCGCTGCGCACCGGCGACTGGGAGCGCGTGCGCCTGCACCCCTACTTCAGCGAGCGCGTGCTGGCGCGCTGCGCGGGCCTGGGCCAGGTGGCCGCGCTGGCCGGTGCCCACCACGAGCGGATGGACCGCAGCGGCTACCACCGCGGCGCCGGCGCGGGCGAGCTCGGTCCCGGGGGGCGCGTGCTCGCCGCGGCCGACGCCTACCAGGCGATGACCGAGCCGCGGGCGTACCGGCTCGCGCTCCAGCCGGCGCACGCCGCTCGCGAGCTGGGCGCCGAGGCGGCGGCGGGCCGGCTCGACGGCGAGGCCGTCGCGGCCGTGCTGCAGGCCGCGGGTCAGCGGGTGCCGGCGGCGGTCCGGGCCTTCCCCGCCGGCCTCACGGCCCGCGAGGTCGAGGTCCTGCGGCTGCTCGCCCGCGGGCAGTCGATCAAGGCGATCGCCGTCGCGCTCGGCCTCTCGCCCAAGACCGTCGGCCACCACGTCGGCCACATCTACGCCAAGGCCGGGATCTCGACCCGGGCGGCGGCGGCGCTGTTCGCCGTCGAGCACGGGCTCCTGGGGCCATAGGGCGTTCGCCCGATGCCGGCGGCGGCCGGTGGATCTACGGTCCCACCATGGTCAGCGACATCGCCAGCACCGATCCCCAGCCCACCCGCCCGCGCGGCGACGATCTCGCCTTCGCCGGCGTCGCCCGGCAAGCCGAGCTCGTCCGCGCCGGCGAGGTCTCGGCGCGCGAGCTCGTCGAGCTCCACCTCGCGCGCATCGACCGCCTCGACGGCGTCCTGCACGCCTTCCGCTCGGTGGCCGCCGAGCGCGCGCTGGCCGAGGCCGACGCGGCCCAGGAGCGGCTGCGCGACGGCGACCCCGCCCCGCTGCTGGGCGTGCCGATCGCGGTCAAGGACAACGTCGACGTGGCCGGCGAGACGACGGCCCACGGCACGCCCGAGAGCGGGCCGCCGGCGCGCGCCGACGCCGAGGTGGTGCGCCGCCTGCGCGTCGCGGGAGCGGTCGTCGTCGGCCGGACGGCGATGCCCGAGCTCGCGCTCTGGCCCCACTTCACCGAGTCGCGCACCGGCGGCGTCACGCGCAACCCG
>JAXDHQ010000311.1:0-7882 GCA_034664395.1 Solirubrobacteraceae bacterium
GGTGTCGTCGGGCGCCGACAGGTGCTCGGCGACGAAGGTCCACCAGATGTTCCAGTAGTTGCAGACCGTGACGTACGGGCCGAGGAAGCGGAGCTGCGGCGCCAGCGTGTCGACCGTCGCCGTCAGCCCGCGCAGCGCGCCGGTGGTCGTCGGCGTGCGGACGAGGTCGTCCAGCGCCCCGAGCGCCTGGTTCAGGCCGTCGCTGAGCGTGACCGAGCGGCGCTGCACCGGCGTGCCGACGCGCAGCGCCGAGTTGACCGTCGGCAGCGCGTCGCGCAGCTCGCTGGCCGCCACGTCGAGGTCGCGCGAGAGCGCCGCGGTGTGCTCGAGGAACGGCCGCTGGACGCGCAGCGACTCGGTGCCCGCGGCGAGCGTCGCCGGGCTCTTGGAGATCGTGTCCTGCAGCGCCTTGGGATCGCTCGAGAGCGCCCCGAACGTGTTCGCCATCGTCGTGAACAGGTGCGCGTTGGTGCGCGAGACCGGCGCCACCTCGCGCGCGGCGGCGTCCAGCGACGTGAAGAACGACGGCAGGTCGGTGCGCGGGTCGTTCAGGTTGGCCATCACCGAGCTCAGGTGCGTGAACAGCGGGGGCGCGTCCTGGATGGTCTGGTTGAGGTCGGCGCCGCGGCCGGCGAACGCGTCGCCGAAGCCCTCGAGGTTCTGCTGGGCGGCCCGCCGCGTGGGCGGATCGAAGGTGTTGAAGACCTGGTCGATCTCCACCGGGACCGTCGTCTGGCCCTCGGGCATCGTCGCGCCGTCGCCGAAGACCTTCCGCGAGCGCCCGGTGTCGAGCTCCACGTACTTCAGCCCCAGCGCCGAGCGCGACCGCACGACCACGCGCGAGTCGACCGGGATCGGGCCGATCTTCTTGTCCAGGCGGAGCGTGAGCTTGGCCCCGACCTGGCGGTTGGGGAGCATCACCGGCGTCATGTCCGACACGACGCCGATGCGGAAGCCTCCCGACCGGACCTCGTTGCCGTTGACCAGGTTGGCGCCGTTGGAGATGAGGACGTTGAGCTCGCGCGACGGGACGAAGGGCAGCCCTCTGTTGGCGTTGTAGGCCAGGAAGACCGCGACCACCACGACGAGCGTCGTCACCGCGCCGACCAGGACGGGGTTGGCGACGATCGAGGCGCTCGAGCGGCGGCGGGGACGGCTCATGGCTTGAGCAGGTAGTCGAGGAGACGGGTCCGGCTGGCGCGGTCGTCCATGCGCGCCGCGGTCTTGAGGCCGCCCGGGAGCGGGGGCAGCGTGTTGCCGCCGCGGTTGGTCCCGCCGCCGCCCGCTCCGCCGCCCACGGGAGGCACGGGCGGCAGCGACGGCACCGGCGGCGCGGAGGGCACGGTCGGGACGCCCGGCACCGGCGGCAGGCCCGGGCCCACCTTGGGCAGCGGCACCGACGGCACGGACGGCGTCGATGGACCGCCGGGCGCCGGCGCGCCCTGGCCGGGCAGCGGGACGATCGGCTCGGGCAGCGGGAGCGGCAGCGGCTGGGCGCTCGCGCCCGGGTGCGCGGCGCGGTCGGCGGCCGGCGAGGCGTTGCGGTGGGTCGTGTCCGGCGTGGTCAGGCCGGGCTGGCTCGGACCCAGACGCGACGCGCACGCCGTGTCGAGGCTCGGGTCCTTGCGCAGCGTCTCCTCGTTGGCGTAGTTCGCGCAGTGGTCGAAGAACGCAGCGATCTTGAGGATGTGGCCGTTCTGGTCGTAGATCGAGGTCGACGTCGTCTGGTCGTAGGTGTACTGCAGCAGCGCCTCCAGGCCGGTGTAGCCCTGACCGCCGGGGCTGCGCGGGTCCTTCTCGACCGCGTGCTTGCGATCGTCGAGGTGCTGGAGCACGATCGCCAGGTTCTTGGCCAGCTCCGGCGTGCCCTTGGTGAAGGCGCCGAGCTGGTCGATGACCCCCGGCGCCGCCTTGACCGCGCGATCGCCGGTCAGCGACGCCTGGCCCAGCGAGCGGAAGGCCGGGCGCGAGGCGTCGGCGAACGGACCGAGCTGGTCGAAGAAGTCGGTGACCTGCTTGGAGGAGGCGTCGAGGTTCGACAGGGCCGATCGCTGGTCGTCGGCGACCTGGCCGAGCGCCGCCATCGTCGGGCGGAGCTGCTCGAGGAAGCCGGGGAGCTGACGGAAGCCGGCGGCGATCGCGCCGCGGCGCTCGGCGGAGGCCTGTGCGGTGCGGCGCGCCGTCACGACGAAGCGCCCGACGTCCTTGCGGTTGGCGGCGAGGTCGCCGATGACCCTGTCGGCGTTGACCGAGAGGTCGGCGAGCACCTTGTTCTGGCCGGCCAGCGTGCGCAGCACCTGGTCGGTCTCGCGCAGCGCCGGGACCGCGCGGCGGATCGCCGCGTTGAGGTTGCCGGCGTTGCCCGCCACGCCCGCGCCGAGCGAGCCGATGATCAGGCTCAGGCCCTCGCGGAACGGACGGCGCAGGATGTTCTGGACGAGGTCCGGCGCGACCGTGGACGCGGTCTGGGTCACCGGGATCGTCGAGCCCGGCTTGAGCACCTGGTCGCTGGTGCCGGGCAGGCAGTCGACGTAGTACTCGCCGATGAGCGACTGCGGGCGCGACTCGCAGAAGGCGTCGCGGCGCAGCGAGCCGAAGCCCTGCTTGTCGATCTTGAAGCCGATGAGCGCGTGCTTGGTGCGCTGGTCGAGCCTGATGTCGGTGATCTTCCCCGCGCGCACGCCCGCGACCTTGAGGTCGCCGCCCTGGATCAGGCCGAAGGCGTTGTCGAACTGCACCCAGTACTTGCCCTTGTCGGGGTCGCCGGCGCCGGTCACGGCGATCCAGGCCACGCCGAGGCCGGCCACGAGCACCAGGGTGAGCATCACGCGCTTCACGGCCCCAGCGGCCCCTGGGACGCGTCGCACGGGAAGCTCGGCGACGGCTTGTACGTCGCGCCGCGCTCGACCGCGCCTGGGCAGCGCCAGCGCTGGCCCAGCGACGTGGCGTTCTGGAACGCCTGGTTCTGGGTCGCCGCGTCGACGAGCGGCTTGAGGACGCCGTCGACGTTGGCGAACAGGTTCATGTACGGCGCGGCGCGGCTCGCGCCGCCCAGCGCGTCGTAGATGCCCGAATGGCTGAAGTCGTCGAACCAGCCGGTGAGGTCGGGCGCGTAGGGGCGCGCCGTCGCCAGCTCCGGCGTCGCCTCGCCCAGCGCCTTGGTCGACGCCGGGAAGGCGCCGTCGCGCTGCTTGCCGTCGCGCTGGATCGGGCCGACGGCCTGGTCGCGCACCGGCACCGACGAGCTCGTCAGCTCGATGAGGTCGTTCGCCGCGCCCGGCGAGCGCACCAGGCGCGAGAGGTCGCGCAGCGTCGGGCGCGCGTCGCGCGCCAGCGGGCGCAGCTCGGCCAGGAACGGGCGCAGCTTGCGCGCCACGGGCTTGGACTCGTCGACCAGCGGCTGCAGGTCGTCGAGCGTCGCGCGGAGGTTGACGAACGTCGTGTCGGCACGGCGCATGAACGTCGGCAGGTCGCCGATCGCCTGCTGGAGCGCCTGCTTCTGGCTGCCGATCGCGCCGGTCGTGGTCGCCAGGTGGTCGACCAGCCCGGCGAGGTCGGCGCGGCGCTCGGCGAGGTCGCCGACGAGCTGCGATGACGCGGTCAGGAAGCGCTTGAGCAGCGGGGTGTCGGTGTTGAGCTCGGCGAACAGGCGGCTCGACGAGGCCAGCGCCGGGTTCAGGTAGGCCCACCCCGCGTTGGCCTCGGCGCCCCGGCCGCCATAGGCGTTGGCGTAGCCCTGGATCAGCCCGCTGAGCGCCTTGCGCGTCTTGGGGTCGAACGTGTTGAAGAGCTGGTCGAGGTCGACCGCCGTGGTCGTCTCGCTCTGGTCGATGACCCCGCCGTCGGGGATCTTCGCCTGGTGGTCGGCGGCCGGGAGCTGGAGGTCGATGTAGCGGTTGGCGACCCCCGACAGCGACGCCTGGCGGATGATCGCCCGCGTGCCCTGGCGCAGCGGCCGGTAGGCGGCGTCGTCGATGCCCATCCGCACGTCGGCCTGGCCGTCGGAGGTGAGGTCGATCGCCTGGATCTTGCCCACGGGCACGCCGGCGACCTGCACGAGGTTGCCCTTCACGAGCTGCGCAGCGTCCTGGAAGCGGGCGTGGACGACGTACGAGCCGCCGCGACCGCCGAGGAGCACGTAGCCCACGACGACGAACGCCGCGATGAGCGCGGCGATGGCCAACGACCTCCCTATGCGTGCCGAATGACGCAATGCAGATCTCCCGACGCCGGGGACAGCCGGCGTGACTCTCCGTCAGCCGACAACGCGGGAGCGCCGCGAAACTTGCGGTGGGCGGCTACAGGCCGGCGAGGGCGGCGGTGGTGCGGGGCTTCTCGCTGGCCAGGAAGGCGGCGAAGGCGTCGCCCCGCACGGGGCCGGAGAAGAGATAGCCCTGGGCGCCGTGGCAGCCCAGCGCGGCGAGGCGCTCGAGCTGGGCCTCGCCCTCGACGCCCTCGGCGATGACCTGCAGGTGCAGCGAGCGGGCGATCTCGACGATGGCGGCGACGATGGCCGTGTCCTCGTCCTCGACGCCGACGCCGTCGACGAAGCAGCGGTCGATCTTGATGCCGTCCAGCGGGAAGCTCTTCAGGCGCGCCAGGGACGAGTAGCCGGTGCCGAAGTCGTCGATGAGGACCTTCACGCCGATGTCGCGCAGCGCCTCGAGGGTCGAGCGCGGCGAGCTGGACTCCTTGATGAGGACCGACTCGGTGATCTCGAGGCCGAGCTGGTCGGGCGTCAGGTCGCTGCGGGCCAGCGCCTGGCGGACCTCGTGCAGGAACTCGGGGCGGGCGAGCTGCTGGGCGGAGACGTTGACCGCCACGCGCAGCGGGATGTCGGGGAAGCGCCGCCGCCAGCCGGCGACCTCGGCCAGGGCCTGCTCGAGCACCCAGCGCCCGAGCGGCACGATCAGGCCGGTCTCCTCGGCCAGCGGGATGAACTCCACCGGCCCGACGATGCCGCGCGACGGATGCTGCCAGCGCACGAGCGCCTCGACGCCGATCGGGCGCAGCGACTCGACGTCGAAGATCGGCTGGTAGAGGACGTGGAACTCGCCGCGCTCGAGCGCGCGGCGCAGGTCGGACTCGGTGCGCAGGCGCTCGAAGGCGTCCTTGCGCATCTCCTCGTCGAAGATCTCCGAGCGCCCGCGGCCGCGCTCCTTGGCGCGATACATCGCGGCGTCGGCCTCGCGCAGCATCTTCGCCGGGGCCTGCGACTTGCGCCCCACGGCGATGCCGACCGACGCGGAGCAGAACACCTCGCCGGAGGCGGCCGAGAAGGGCTGCTCCCAGATCGTGGCGATGCGCTCGGCGATCTCGAACGCCTCCTCGTCGGACTCGACCTCGGCGAGCACGACGAACTCGTCGCCGCCCAGGCGCGCGACCGTGTCGGAGCTGCGGACGACCTCCTGCAGGCGCGAGCCGACCTCGATGAGCAGCTCGTCGCCGGCCTGGTGGCCGAGCGAGTCGTTGACCGTCTTGAAGCCGTCGACGTCGAGCAGGAGCACCGCGACCGCCGACTCGAAGCGCTGGGCGCGTCCGAAGGCGTGCTCGATGCGGTCGAAGAGCAGCGCCCGGTTGGGCAGTCCGGTGAGCGCGTCGTGCAGGGACTGGTGGCGCATGACCGCCTCCGAGCGCTCGCGATCCAGCGCCGAGGCGAGCAGGTCGGCGATCGACTGCAGCCACTGCCCCTCCTCGCCCGAGAACGCGCCGACGTCGCTCGAGTGCACGGCGATGAGACCGAACGCCCCCGAGCGCCCGCGGATGGCGGCCGCCGCGGTGGCGCGGATCTCGCGCGCGCGCAGGCTCGGGGCGGTGAAGCGCCGCTCGCTGGCCCACTCCCAGACGATGACCGGCTCGTCGCCGGCGAGGACGTAGCCGGCGAGCCGCTGCTCGTCGGCGGGCGCCTCGGTGTCGCGCTCGAAGCCGACGGCGGCGATGACGTGCATCGGCGCGTCGTCGGGGCGCAGCTCGAGGATCGAGCAGTGGCGGACGCGCAGGGTCTCGGTCAGCACGCGCACGGTCTCCTCGAGCAGCAGCGCGCGATCCGACGCGCGCAGGGCCAGGCGCCCGAGCCGCGCCATCGCGGCCTCGCGGCGGGCCCGCTCGCGCTCGGAGGCGGCGCGCCGGGCCTCGGCCTCGGCGCGGTCGCGCTCGGAGCTCAGGCGCTCGCGGTCGGCGCGCCCGAGCTCGCGCGTGAGCTGGTAGACGATCGAGGAGACGACGACGATGGCGGCGCCGGGGAGCAGCCACTGGCCCACGTCGGCGGTGACCATGTGCCCGTGGTCGAGCAGCAGGAGCGCTCCGAGGAGGTTCAGCGCGGCGAAGGCGGTCTGCAGCGCGGCCTGGCGCAGCCCGAAGTAGACGGCGTAGGGCGTGACCCACAGGAAGAAGAAGGCGAACCCGCTCGTCGTCGAGCCCGAGAGCACGAACCCGGCGGCGGCGAGCACCGTCCCGACCGCGACCACGAGCTTGAGCACCCACACCGGCGCGCGATCCAGGGCGCCGCGCCGCAGCCAGACGCCGACCGCCTGTGCCAGGGCGCAGACGAGCAGCAGCGGCAGCGGATGGCCGCCGCCCTTGTGGGGGAGCAGCAGCCAGACCTCGCCCAGCGTGCCCTCGATCGCGAACAGCAGGCCGAGCGACCGTGCGATGTGACGCCGGTTCGGTGTCGGGTCCCGCGGTGCGCTGGTCTTGCCCCCCATCGACTCCTGTGGTCATCGGGTCGTTCGGGCGACGACTTGAGGGCAGTTCGCGCATTGCTGAGGTGCTCGGTCCGGTCGTGACGAAGACGCGGCCGCGAGCCGACCGGCAGGCGCCCCGCTCTGGACGTTCGGATGCCCGGGGAGGGAGTCGAACCCTCATGTCCACGAGGGACAGCCGGGTTTAAGCCGGCCGCGTACACCAGTTCCGCCACCCGGGCGCGAGCTTGCGCGGCGGAGGCTACCCTGTGGCCAGCGCAACCTTCAGGGGCTCGCTCGTGTTGGCAGGGTCGAGCTCTTCTCACCCACGTGGAAGCTTCAGCCCTCAAGCACGTCGCCGCCGACGGCCTTCGTGGCCCGACGCCCCTGCTTCGGATCCAGTCCGATGAGCGGCTCGTCGCCCTGACCCGGCGCGGCAACCAGGCCGCGTACGAGGCCATGGTGGCGCGCTACCAGTCGCGCCTGCTGGCGTTCTGCCGGCACATGCTCGGCTCGCGCGAGGACGCGGAGGACGTGCTGCAGGAGGTCTTCGCGGCCGCCTTCAACGCGATGATCTCCGACGAGCGCCCGCTCAACGTGCGCCCGTGGCTGTACCGGATCGCGCGCAATCGCTCGCTCAACCACCTGCGCCGCACGCAGGCCATCGGCGTCGACTCGATGGACATCCACCTGTCCGACAACGGCGCGTCTACGGCGGACAAGGTCCACCGCCGCGAGGAGTTCCGCCAGCTCGTCCAGGACGTCCAGGGCCTGCCCGAGACCCAGCGCACCGCGCTGCTGCTGCGCGAGATCGACGCCCTGAGCTACGACCAGATCGCCGAGGCGATGGAGACGACCGTCCCCAGCGTCAAGTCGCTGCTCGTGCGCGCGCGGGTGTCGCTGGCCGAGGCGGCCGAGGCGCGCCAGCTCACCTGCGACGACGTCCGGGTCGAGCTGGGCGAGGTCGCCGAGGGCCTGGCCCGCACCAGCGCGCCGGCGCGCCGCCACCTGCGCGGCTGCGACCGCTGCTCGGCGTTCCGCAAGCAGCTCCGCCAGACCAACAAGGCGCTGGCCGCGGTCTTCCCCGTCGGCCCGCTGCTGCTGCTCAAGAAGTTCCTTTTGGCCCAGGGCGCGGGCAGCGCGGCCGCGGCCGGCGGCGGCGCGGCGGCCACCGGCACCGCGACGGTCGGCGGCGCGACCGC
>JAXDHQ010000312.1:0-13716 GCA_034664395.1 Solirubrobacteraceae bacterium
CCTCGGTGACGAGGTCCTCGACGTCGGCGGCGCCGGGGTTCGACGTGCGCACGAGCACGAAGAGCCCCGCGCCGGGCGCGTGCACCGAGCGCAGCGTGTCGACGCCCATGTACGGGTTGGCGGTGTAAGCGTCGGCGCCGACCCCCTCGACCTCGCCGAAGGGCGTCGGCGTCGAGCCGGCCAGCGCCTGCGCGTACGCCGCCGCCGAGAGGTCGATGTCGCCGCGCTTGGCGTCGGCGAGCACGAGCAGCCCCTGCTCGTGCGCGTGGGCGACGATCCGGCGCAGCGCGCGCCAGCCCGGAGCGCCGATGCGCTCGAAGCAGGCGAGCTGCGGCTTGACCGCGACGCACGCCGGGCCGGCGGCGTCGATCGCCGCCCTGCAATGGGCGGCGACCGCCGCGCCGGCTCGCTGCGCCGCGCTGCCCTCGTCGGGAGCCGCGGCGGCGGCGTGCGGCCACAGTCGCATGGGGTCGGGGTCGAGTCCCAGGACGATCTGGGACTCGCGCCGCTCGACGAGGTCGGCCAGCCGGTCAGCGAAGCGCGGACCGGCCGGCGACCCAGGTTGCTCGCCCGCGGTCAGCGGTCAGCCGTTGACGGCCTTCTTCAGTCCCGAGCCGGCCGTGAAGCGCGGCACCTTGGACGCCGCGATCTGGATGGGCTCACCGGTCCGTGGGTGCACGCCCTGGCGCGCGCCGCGGTCGGCGACGTGGAACTTGCCGAACCCGGAGAACGTCACATCGCTGCCACGCTGCAGCGTCTCCTGGATCGTGTCGAGCACGGCGTCTACCGCCTTGCCGGCCTCGGCCTTGCCCAGGTCAGCGCGGCTGGCGACCTGATCGACGAACTCTGACTTCGTCACGTTCTGATCCCTCCTGATGAGGTCGTGGTGTTTCGACGCTATCAGCGCTTCCGGACGACTCGCGTCCGAAATCCGCATGTCTACGCCGTTTTCCAGGCGCCGGCCCACTGAAACACCGCTTCTTGCGAGCTTTGAGGGGCGACGGCGGGGCGGGAGTTTGGACGCAGCGCCGGACGAACCGCCATTCGGGCTCCCGATCGAGAGCCGACATGGCGTGGGACGCGAGCGTAGCGGGGCGTCGGCTCGCGGTGCGCTGAGGCGCTCGATGCGAGCCCCGCCCCGCCCCCGCGCAGCGGACCATCGGCCGCGCTTGGGAGGATGCGCGGCGTGACCATCGGCCGCATCGCCTGGCTCGTGACCGTGCTCGTGTGCGTCCTCGCCGGCGTGGCGCTGCTGCTGTCCGGCTACCAGGGCTACGGCGCCGTGGTGCTCGTCGTCGGCGTCACGGCGGCGATCAACCTGGTGTAGCGCCCGCCGTCAGCCCCGGAGCGCCGCCGCGAGCGAACGCGCCGCGCGGCCGCGGTGGCTGATCGCGTCCTTCTCGGCGCTCGTGAGCTCGGCCATGGTCCGCCCGTCGTCGCGGTCGTCGGGCACGAAGACGGGGTCGTAGCCGAACCCGCCCGCGCCGCGCGGCGCGGCCGCCATCGTCCCGGTGCAGCGTCCCTCGAAGGTCCGCTCGCGGCCCGTGGCCGGATCGACGAGCGCGATGACGCAGACGTAGGCCAGCGCGCTGCCCGGCGGGACCTCGGCGATGAGGCGCGCGAGGTTGTCGGCGTCGGTCGCGTCCTCGCCGGCGTAGCGCGCCGAGCGCACGCCGGGAGCGCCGCCCAGCGCCGCCGCCTCGATGCCCGAGTCGTCGGCGAACGCCAGCGCCCCGGTCGCCACGGCTGCGGCCCGCGCCTTGTCCAGCGCGTTGGCGGCGAACGTCTCCCCCGTCTCGGGCGGCAGCTCGACGTCCGCGGGCAGCGCCACGACCTCGACGCCGTCCAGCAGCGCCTCGAGCTCGCGCACCTTGTGCGCGTTGCGGGTGGCGAGGACGAGCCTCACGCGGCCGGAGAGCGCAGCGCGCGCTCCTGTGCCGCCTGCAGCTCGGCGATGCCCTTCGCGCCCAGCGCGAGCAGCTCGTCGAGGCTGGCGCGCGACAGCGGGGTGCGCTCGGCGGTGGCCTGGACCTCGATGAGCCCGCCGTCGCCGGTCATGACGATGTTGGCGTCGACCTCCGCAGCGGAGTCCTCGGCGTAGTCGAGGTCGAGCAGGGCCCGGCCCTCGACGACGCCGCACGAGACGGCCGCCACGGAGGCGCTCAGCGGCGAGCGCTCGAGGACGCCGCGCTCCTGCAGGGCGGCGCAGGCGAGTCCGAGCGCGACGTAGGCGCCGGTGATCGACGCGCAGCGGGTGCCGCCGTCGGCGGTGAGCACGTCGCAGTCCAGGTAGATCGTGTTCTCGCCCAGCGCGCTGAAGTCGACCACGCCGCGGATCGCGCGGCCGATGAGCCGCTGGATCTCGACCGTGCGCCCGTCGGGCCGCCCGCGCGTGACGTCGCGCTGCTTGCGGTCGCCGGTCGACGCCGGGAGCATGCCGTACTCGGCCGTGACCCAGCCGCGGCCGCTGCCCGCCAGCCACTTGGGGACGCCCTCGGTGTGCGAGGCGGTGCAGATGACCCGCGTCTCGCCCGCCGCCACGAGCGCCGAGCCCGTGGCCGTGGCGACGAACCCGGGCTGGATGGTGAACGGGCGCAGCTCGTCGGGGGCGCGCCCGTGGGAGCGCTGCGGAGTGGCGGCCGTCATGCCGCCGCCTCGCCGGCGGGCAGCACGACGTGCTCGACCTCGCCGATCGGGAGCTGCAGGAAGCGGCTGCCCTTGGCGCGGAAGGCCTGCGGGTCGCCGGTGGTCAGGAACCGGTAGTCCCCTTCGCCCTCGCGAGTGTTGGCCAGCCCGCGCGCCCCCAGGACGTGCTCGACCTGGCGCGCGACCGGGCCGCCGGAGGCGATCGGCCGCACGCGTGGACCCAGCAGCCGCTGGAGCATCGGGGCCACGAGCGGGTAGTGGGTGCAGCCGAGGATCACGGTGTCGACCCCGGCGTCGCGCAACGGGGCGCAGTACCCGCGCACGGTCTGCATGACGTGCTCGTCCAACTGACCCTCCTCGATGATCCCGGCCAGGTCCGGGCACGCCACCGCCGTGACCTCGACGAACGGGTCGACGCCGGCGATCGCGCGCTCGTAGGCGCCGCTCTCCACCGCGGCCGGCGTGGCCAGCAGGCCCACCCGCCCGTTGCGGCTGGCGGCCACCGCCTGGACGGCGGCGGGCTGCACGACGCCCAGGACGTCGATCCCCAGCGTCGTCTGCAGCATCCGCTCGCGCAGGGCGGGGAGCGCGGCGGCGGTGGCCGAGTGGCACGCGACGACGAGCAGCTTCGCGCCCCGCGCGAGCAGCTCCTCGGCCACCTGCAGCGCGCAGCGGCGCAGATCGGCCTGGGTGCGCGTGCCGTAGGGGAAGCGCGCGCCGTCGGCGAGGTAGACGAAGTCCTCCTGCGGCAGCGCGACGAGCAGCTCGTGGAGCACGGTCAGACCGCCGACGCCGGAGTCGAAGACGGCGATCGGACGCTCGCGCGGATCCGCGGGGCGGGAGGCCACGGGCGCCATGCTAGATGACCGATCCGCCGGGTCCGGCGGCGCCCGGCGGAGCCGGCCGCGCGAACCGCGCGAGCGCCTCACTTCCCACCCACGTCCTCGATCGTCTGCTTGATCTTGCCCACGATTGCGCTCGCGATCCCGTCGCCCTTCAGCCCCTTGCCGGCGGCGATCACGCCCGCCATCAGGCCGGCCACGAGCAGGATCAGCGCGACGTACTCGACCGTCCCCTGCCCGTCCGCGCTCGTCATCCGCGACCGTGCCCACAGCGCGGCTCCGTGCGCGCGACCCATGATCCTGTAGCCCATCTGACGCCTCCTGCGGTTCGTGTGCGAGAGCGCCTACGAGTCTGCGCGGGATCGTGTGACGGGGAAAGACGGCGACTGTGCAGAATCACGCACGAATGCGTGCGTTGATCGTGACCAACATGTGGCCCACGGCCTCCAACCCGGCCCTGGGCAGCTTCGTGCGCGACCAGGTCGACGCCCTGCGCGAGCTCGACGACGTCGAGGTCGAGGTCTTCGCCTTCCCGCCCGGCCGCTACGTGCACGCCGCGCGCGAGCTGCGCCGCCGCCACCGCGGTGCCGACTTCGACATCGTCCACGCCCACTTCGGCCTGACCGCCTGGCCCGCGCTGGCCCTGCGGCGGACCGCCCACGCCGTCACGCTGCACGGCACCGACCTGCGCCACCCGCGCTCGCGGCGCATCACCCGCGCCGCGCTCCCGTTCCTCGACCTCGTGGCGACGGTCAGCGAGGAGCTCGCCCGGGACGTGCCGGGAGCCGGCGACGGGGGCCGCCGGGTCGCGGTCCTTCCGTGCGGCGTCGACCTCGACCGCTTCGCCCCGATGCCGCGCGCCGAGGCCCGCGAGCGCCTCGGCCTGCCGCTCGACGAGCCGTGCGTCCTCTTCCCCGCCGACCCGGCCCGCCCCGGCAAGCGCTTCGACCGCGCCCGCGAGGCGGCCGGAGAAGCGCGACTTCTGACCCTCGGACGCGTCCACCCCTTCGAGGTGCCGCTCTACGTCAACGCCGCCAACGCCGTCGTGGTCCCCTCCGAGCGGGAGGGCTTCGGGCTCGCCGTCCTGGAGGCGCTGGCCTGCGACGTCCCCGTGCTCGCCACGCCGGTCGGCATCCATCCGGAGGCGCTCGACGGCGTGGACGGCGCGCTCTGCGCCGACTACGACCCCGACGCCTGGCGCGCCGCGCTCGCCCACCACCTCCAGGCTCCCGACCCCCGCGTGGCCGGACGCGCGCAGGCCGAGCGCTGGTCGGCGCGACGCATGGCGGGACGTGTCATCGAGGCGTGGAGCGAGGTGCTACGGTTGCCCGTCGAGGCGCCGAGGAGAGGCGCCGTTTCCGCATGAGGGGCCCGCTGAACGTCATCCGCCGCCGGCGCTCGGAGCATCCGGCGAACGAGGCCGGCGCCCCGCCGCCCGCCTCCGACGCGCCCACCGGGGCGCAGTCCGCCGCCGGCGCGGTGCAGGCACCCTCCGACGCCACCCAGCCCCAGCCGACCGTCGCGGTGCCGGCCGGGCAGGACCCGGTCGCGCCGAGCGCTCCGAGCTTCCGCCAGCGCGGCCGCCTGCGCCGCCGGCTGCGCTACCTGCGCCGGGTGCGCGAGCTCGGCTTCCGCGACCTCGGCGGACTCGTCTTCGACCAGCACAAGTTCTCGGCGATGCGCGAGGACCTCGTGCGCGGCAAGCTCGCCGCGCTGTCCGCGCTCGACGCCGAGCTGCGGGCGCTCGAGCACGCGCTCGGCGACCGCCGCCCGATCACCGAGCTGCGCGAGCCGGGGATCTCGGCGTGCCCGCGATGCGGGGCCCTGCACGGCAGCGAGGCGCGCTACTGCCCGTCGTGCGGCGTGCCGCTGAGCGGGCCGCGCGCGATGGCGGGGATCGGCGAGGCGGTGAGCACGTCGGTCGGCGAGATCTGCACGGTCGCCCCGAGCCAGCCGCCGCAGGTCAGCCCCGCAGCCGAGCCCGCGCCGGCGCCGCAGGCCGGTCCTGCGTCGACGCCCGACGAGCCGAGGGAGCCCGACCACGCCGGCGAGCAGCCGACCGAGGTCGTGCGGCCCGATGGCGGCAACGGCGACCACGGCGCCGTTCCTGGAGCCCCCGGCGAGCGCACCGAGACGTGAGCGCCATCCCCGCCACCCCGGGGGCGGCCGGCGAGATCCCCTGCCCGCGCTGCGCCGCGTCCGTGGGCCCCGACCAGGACTGGTGCCTGGCCTGCGGCGACGCGGCCCGCACGCGCCTGGTCCCCACGCCCAACTGGCGGGCGCCGATCGCGTTCGTCGCCGTCGTCGCCGTGCTCGCCGGTCTGGCCCTTGCGATCGCCTTCGTGACGCTGACCAACGACGCCGAGCCGGCCGCGCCCGCCAACTCCCAGGCGGCCCCGCCGGCCCCCGGCACCGGCCAGCCCCAGGCGACCACGACCCCGCAGCCGCCCCCGGCCGCCACGACGGCGGCGCCCACCACCACGGCGGTGCCCCCGGCCGCGACGGCACCGCCCCCGGCCGCGACGGCGACGACCAGGACGGGCACCGGCAGCACCGCGCCGGGCGGCTGAGTTCCGCGCGCCGCGGTCTCCGCGTGGCGTTGGCGGGGCTGCGCGGCGTTCGGCATCGAGGGGAAGCGGAGCGCGCGGCGCTGCGGGGCGCGAGCGGTCGTCCTCGCGGGAGCGTGCTCGACGAAAAATGTCCGCTATGCGGACGAAGTTCGTCGTGCGCCTGGCGCCGGCTGTGGTTTGCAACGGCGATCACGGCAAGCGTCGCGACTCTGCGCAGCGTCTGCTTGCCCTTCGCGGGGTGGGCGGGCGGCGCCGCCAGCGCTGGAGGGGTGGTCAGCGTTTGTCACGCATAGCGTGACGTTCGCTGTCCACCCCCCCAGCCGGAGCGGCGGTGTGCGACGGAAGACCCCGGGAGCGTCACGACACTCCGCGACTCTGCTTTCCCTCGGTGCCCTGCGTCGCGCAGCACCGCCCGCGATGGCAGCGAGGTTGGGGCATCAGGCAAAACCAAGCCTGGCGACGCGACGTCCGCCGCCGACTGCGATCGGAGCCCCGGCCACACACGAGGCGCGGACGCACACACTGGCAGCACCACCGCCACGCGACTGGGTGGGGCCGGGCGCCCGTCCGACGGAACTGGGCCCACCCACCCGAAGCCGTGAGGCGGACGGGTGACCCGGCCCACCCGACCACCAACGCAAAGCAAGAGCAGAGCGACCAGCAGTCGAGCGCCTACCCCGCGAGCGTCCCGACGAGCGGCCACCGGTCCGACAACCGCCGCGCAGCCTCGCCGGCGATGGGGTGCAGCGCAGGCGGCGGCGCGTGCGGGGCCTCCTCCGCCGCGACGACCTCGAGCGTCGTCACGACCGACTCGCTGAGCGCCTGGAGGTCGTAGCCGCCCTCCAGCACCAGGCCGAGCGGCACGCCGAGGTCGTCGGCCAGCCGCCGCACGCTGGCCGCCATCGTCGCGTAGCCGCCGGTGCTCATCGTGCAGTCGGCCAGCGGCTCGCGCGCGTGGGCGTCGTAGCCGGCCGACACGAGGACCAGTCCCGGGCGGAACTCGAGGCCGAGCGGCACGGCCACGTGCTCGACCAGCGAGCACCACACCGCGTCGCCCGAGCCCGGGCCGACCGGCAGGTTGACCGTGAAGCCCTCCCCCGCCCCCGAGCCGATGTCGCTCGCCGGCCCGGTGCCCGGATACAGCGGCGACTCGTGCACGCTCACGAACAGGACCTCGGGCGAGGCGTGGAAGATGTCGTTGGTGCCGTTGCCGTGGTGGACGTCCCAGTCGAGGACCATCACCCGCCCCACGCCCCAGCGGTCGAGCGCCCGCTGCGCGGCCAGCGCGACGTTGTTGAACAGGCAGAAGCCCATCGCCCGCGCCGCGAGCGCGTGGTGCCCGGGCGGGCGGTGCAGCGAGGCGCCCACGCGCGGGCCGTCGGGGCCGAGCAGCGCGTCGACCAGGGCGACGGCGCCACCGGCCGCGTGCAGCGCCGCGCGATAGGAGCCCTCGGACACGACGGTGTCGGCGTCGAGGAACCCGCCGCCGCGGGCGCACATCGCGGCCACGCGCTCGACGTGCGACTCGGGATGGACGGCGAGCAGCGCCTCGCGCTCGATCGGCGGCGACTCGCGCACCTCCCACCCCAGCCAGTCGCGCTGCGCCAGCGCGTGCTCCACGGCGACGATCCGCTCCGCCCGCTCCGGATGGCTTCCGGTCTCGTGCTCGAGGGACGATGGATGACGCAGCAGGAGCGGGGCCGCCATGCCGCTACGGTACCCGGCCCATGGGCGAGCCCGAGCGCATCGAGGCCGACGTCGCGGTGGTCGGCGCGGGCGCCGCCGGCCTCTTCGCGGCGCTGACCGCGGCGCGCAGCGGCGCCCGCGTCGCCCTCGTGTCCGCGACGCCGCTGGCCCGCACCGCGAGCTACTGGGCGCAGGGCGGCCTAGCCGCCGCGCTGGCGGTCGACGACTCCCCCGACCTGCACCGCGAGGACACCGAGCGCGCCGGCCGCGACCTCGTGCGCTCGAGCGCCGCGGCCGTCCTGTGCCGCGACGCGCCGCGGACGGTCCGCCAGCTCGAGCGCCTCGGCGTGCACTTCGACGCCGATCGCCACGGCAACCTCGCGCTCGGACTCGAGGGCGGCCACTCGCGCCGCCGCGTCGTCCACGCCGGCGGCAGCGCCACCGGCCGGCGCGTCGTGCGCGAGCTGTCGGCGGTCGTGGCCCAGACGCCGGGCATCGCCATCATCGAGGGCGCTCGCGCCGCCGGCCTCTGGACGGTCGACGGCCGCTGCGTCGGCGCCGTCTGCGAGGACGGGCGCGCGGTCCACGCCCGCGGCGTCGTGCTCGCCACCGGCGGCTCCGCGGCCCTGTGGCAGCGCACGACCAACCCGCCCGGATCGCTGGGCATCGGCCTCCTGCTCGCGCACGCGGCGGGCGCGGCGCTGGCCGACCTCGAGTTCATGCAGTTCCACCCGACCGCCGTCACCGGCGTCAAGGGCCGCGAGGGCTTCCTCGTGACCGAGGCGATCCGCGGCGAGGGCGCCGTGCTGCTCGACGCGTCCGGCGAGCGCTTCGTCGACGAGCTCGCCCCGCGCGACGAGGTCGCCCGCGCGATCTGGGACCAGATGACGTCGACCGGCGCACCCAGCGTCGCCCTCGACATGCGCGCCGTCGACCCGCAGCTCTTCCCCAACGTCGTGACCGCGCTGCAGGACGCCGGCGTCGACCCGACGCGCGACGTCGTCCCGGTCGCCCCCGCCGCCCACTACGGGATGGGCGGGATCGTCGCCGACCTCGACGGCGCCACCACCGTGCCGGGCCTCTACGCCGTCGGGGAGAGCGCCTGCACCGGACTGCACGGGGCCAACCGCCTGGCGTCGAACTCGCTGAGCGAGTGCTTCGTGTTCGGCGCGCGCGCCGCGCTGGCGGCGCTGGCCGAGCCGCGCGAGGCCGCCGGCGAGCCGCCGGCGGCGCAGGCGCTCGAGCCGCCGACCGCCGAGACGCGCGCCGCGCTGTGGCGCCACGCGGGCCTGGTGCGCGACGCCGAGGGCCTGGCGGCGCTGGCGCGCGACCCCCATCCGCTGGCGGCGCTGATCGCCCGTCACGCGCTGCTGCGCACCGAGAGCCGGGGCGCCCACTGGCGCTCGGACCATCCGGCCACCGACCCCGCGCTGGACCTCCACCACTCGGTCACGCGCGACGCCGTCTCGGGCCCCGCGTTCGAGCGCTGGACTGACCGCAAGTTCGCTTGAACGACTGCGTTTCTTAACGCGAACTCAACACTGGCTCCGTTCTCGCCTTCACAAGGGCTGGCCATACTCGCGCTCGTCCGGGCAGGGATCCATCTTGGAGCGGAAGGACAGGGGTCGACACCGCATGTACCAACTGAGTCGGGCGATCTATCGGGAGCTCTCCCCAGAGATCCGGGGCGGGCGGGAGTCCCACGAGCAGGTGCTCCGCGCCTGCGAGGCGACCATCGAGCGCCTCGTCAACGACCGCCATTACTTCGCGCGTCCCGCGCGGTACCTCTTCCACGAGGTCCGTCCCCACTTCGACATGTACGCCCAGCCGAGGGTGTGGCGCGTGGTCGACGGCTACGTCTCGTGCGCGCTGGAGGTCCTCGAGCGCATCCCGAAGACCGGCGTCGACGCCAACGGCCGGCCGCTGCAGTGCCGCGCCACCACGCGTCGCGGCACCCCGTGCCAGCGCGTGCCGCTGCACGCGAACGGCTACTGCCCGTCGCACCAGCACCTGGCCGAGACCGAGGACGTCGAGCTCCCGGTGGCCGAGCCGATCGCGGCGTAGGTCCCTGACATAGGGTCCCGGGATGCTCCTGGGGGTCGACGTCGGCGGGACGTTCACCGACGCCGTCCTGGTCGCCGGCGGACGCCTCCACACGGCCAAGGCGCCGACGACGCCCGCCGACCAGTCCGAGGGCGTCATGGCGGCGGTGCGCCGCGCGCTGGAGAGCGCCGGCGCGCAGCCCGGCGACGTCGAGGCCTTCGCCCACGGGATGACCGTCGCCACCAACGCGCTCCTGGAGGGCGAGGGGGCGCGGACCGCGTTCGTCGCCACCGAGGGCTTCACCGACCTCGTCGCGCTCGGCCGCCAGGCGCGACGCGAGCTCTACCGGCTGTGCGCCGCCCACCCCGCTCCGCTCACGCCGCCGCAGCGGCGCTTCGGCGCCCGCGAGCGCACCGGCCCCGACGGGGTGATCGCGCCGCTGCAGGGTCTCGACGAGCTGTGCGAGGCGCTGGCGGCGGCCGAGCCCGAGGCGATCGCCGTCTGCCTGCTGCACAGCTACCGCCACCCCGAGCACGAGCGCGCGATCGGCGCGGCGCTGGCCGAGCGCCTTCCGGACGCGCACGTCTCGCTCTCCCACGAGGTCGTCGGCACGTTCCGCGAGTTCGAGCGCGCGGCGACGACCGAGGTCGACGCGGCCCTCTCGCCGCTGCTCGCTCGCTACCTGCGCCGCCTGCTCGACGCCGCCCGCGACGGCGGCCTGCCGGCGCCGGCGATCATGCAGTCAAGCGGCGGGCTGGCGAGCCTGGAGACCGCGGCCGATCACGCGGCGCTCACCGTCCTCAGCGGGCCGGCGGGCGGCGCCGCGGCGGCCGAGCTGCTGGCCGAGCGCTGCGGCGAGCCCGACCTCCTGTGCTTCGACATGGGCGGCACGTCGTGCGACGTCTGCGTCGTCGAGGGCGGCCGCGTGCGCGAGACCACCGCGCGCGAGGTCGGGGGCCGCCCGCTCGCGCTGCCGATGGTCGACATCCACACCGTCGGCGCCGGCGGCGGGTCGATCGCCTGGCGCGACCCCGGCGGCGCGCTGCGCGTCGGGCCGCGCAGCGCGGGCGCCGAGCCCGGCCCCGCCTCCTACGGGCGCGGCGGGACCGAGCCGACCGTCACCGACGCCAACCTCGTCCTCGGCCACCTCAGCGCCGACGCGCCGCTGGCCGGCGACGTCGCGCTCGACGCGTACGCCGCGGAGGCGGCCGTCGCGCGCCTGGCCGGCGAGCTCGGGCTCGACGTCCGCGCGTGCGCCGAGGGGATCGTCCGCGTCGCCAACGCCGAGATGGTGCGCGCCCTGCGGGTGATGACCGTCGAGCGCGGCGTCGACCCGCGGCGCTTCGCGCTGCTGGCCTTCGGCGGCGCCGGCCCGCTGCACGCGGCCGCCATCGCGCAGGAGCTGGGCATGACGCGGATCCTCGTCCCGCGCGCGTCGGGCGTCCTCAGCGCGCTCGGCCTCGCCGCCGCCGACCGCCGCGCCGACGCGCAGCGCACGGTGCTGGTCGGCGAGGACGAGCTGAGCGGCCTCGACCTCGAGCCGCTGCGCGCCGAGGTGTCGCGGACGCTCGGCGCCGAGCCCGAGCTCGAGGTCGCGTGGGACGTGCGCTACCGCGGCCAGTCGCACGAGCTCACGGTCCGCGCCGACGGACCCGACGACCTGCGCGAGGCGTTCGAGGCGCTCCACGAGGAGCGCTACGGCCACCGCGACCCCGACGGCGCGATCGAGCTCGTGACCGTCCGGGTCACCGGGCGGCTGCCGGCGGCGCCGGTCGCGTTCGAGTCCGGCGGCGGCGAGGCGGTCACCGGCCCGGCCGTCGTCGCCCTGCCCGAGGCCACGCTCGTCGTGCCCGAGGGCTGGAGCGGCGCCCCCGACGAGACCGGCACCCTGATCCTGGAGCGGCGCGCGTGAGCGCCATCGACCCCATCGACCTGCAGGTCATCTCCGGGGCCCTGCGCGCGGCGTGCGAGGAGATGGGCGCGGTGCTCGTCCGCTCGGCCCACAGCGCCAACATCAAGGAGCGCCGCGACTGCTCGACCGCCGTCTTCGACCCCGACGGCCAGATGGTCATGCAGGCCGAGCACATCCCCGTCCACCTCGGCGCGATGCCGGCCGCGGTGGCCGCGGTGCGCGACCGCGACCACGCGCCGGGCGTCTCCTGGGTGCTCAACGACCCCTACGCCGGCGGCACGCACCTGCCCGACATCACGGTCGTCACCCCCGCCTTCCACGACGGCGAGCTGCTGGGCTTCGCCGCCTCGCGCGCCCACCACGCCGACGTGGGCGGACGCGTGCCGGGCTCGATGCCGGCCGACTCGACCACGCTCGACGAGGAGGGCGTCGTGATCGCGCCGCGCGTCCTCGACGACGCGGCGCTCGCCGAGCTCGCCGCGCAGATGCGCCAGCCGGCCCAGCGCCGCGCCGACCTGCGCGCGCAGCTCGCGGCCAACCGCGTGGGCGCCCAGCGGCTGGCCGAGCTCGTCGACCGCGTCGGGCTGGACTTCCTCCGGCGCGCCACGGGCGCGGTGCTCGACTACGCCGAGCGGCGCACGCGCGCGTGCCTGGCGGCGATGGACGACGGCACGCGCACCGCGGTCGACGTGCTCGAGGCCGCCGGCGGCGACGTCGAGCTGCGCGTCGCCGCCACCGTTGCGGGCGATGAGCTGACGCTCGACTTCAGCGGCTCGGCCGCCCAGCACGAGGGCAACCTCAACTGCCCGCTGGCGGTCACGGTCAGCGCGTGCCTGTTCGCCGTGCGCGTGCTCACCGACCCCGACATCCCGGCGAGCGCGGGCGCCTACCGCCCGATCACGGTGCTCGCGCCCGAGGGCTCGCTGCTCAACGCGCGCCCGCCGGCGGCGGTGGCCGGCGGCAACGTCGAGACCTCCTCGCGCGTGGCCGACCTCGTGCTCGCCGCGTTCGGCCACGCGCTCGGCCAGGGGACGATGAACAACCTCACGCTGGGCACCGACGACTGGACCTACTACGAGACCCTCGGGGGCGGCCAGGGCGCGTGCGCCGACGCCGACGGGCCCAGCGCCGTCCACGTCGCGATGTCGAACACGCTCAACACGCCGATCGAGGCGCTCGAGCTCGAGTTCCCGGTGCGCGTGACCGAGTACGCGCTGCGACGCGGCTCGGGCGGCGCGGGGCGCTACCGCGGCGGCGACGGGATCGTGCGCGAGATCCAGGCGCTCGAGCCGATGGGCTTCTCGCTGCTGACCGAGCGCCGCCGCCACGCGCCGCCGGGCGCCGACGGCGGCCGTCCGGGCGCGCGCGGGCGCAACCTCCTCGACGGCGAGGAGCTCGCGCCCAAGGCCTCGGGCACGCTGGCGCCCGGGCAGCGGCTGCGCCTGGAGACGCCCGGCGGCGGCGGCCACGGCGCCCCGCCGGACGGGTAAGGGGTCGTCCGCGGGCGGGTAAGGGGCGGCGCCGCCCAACCGGCTCCATCCGCCCGATGTGGCGCGGGGTCCGCCGGAGGAGCATGCGGCCATGTTCAACGACCACTTCCTCCACCACCTCTCAGATGCCCGCACAGACGACGCCAAGCGATACTGGGCCCGTGGCCACGCGCGTGACGAGCAGCCGGTTGATCGGCCGCACCCGCGAGCTCGCGGAGCTGGAGGCGGCCCTCGCGGACGCCTCCTCCGGGCGCCCGTCGCTCGTCTTCATCGCGGGTGAGTCGGGCGTCGGCAAGACGCGGCTGCTGAAGGAGCTGGAGCGCCGCGCGCTCACGGCGGAGGCCCGCGTCATCGGAGGGGAATGCGTCTCCCTCGGCGAGGACGAGCTTCCCTACGCGCCGATCATCGCCGCCCTGCGATCCCTCACGCGCGACGGCGATCCCGTGCTCGACGAGCTCGGCCCGGACACGCGGGCCGGGCTCGCGAGCCTGCTGCCCCAGCTCGCGCCCGCCGCGGCCGACGCGGGC
>JAXDHQ010000313.1:0-10082 GCA_034664395.1 Solirubrobacteraceae bacterium
CTCATGACCCTCCAGGCGCGTCTCGTCCCCTCTTCCCCTAGGTGATCTTGTAGGCCCACCAGCACATCTGATGCCGCTCGGCCCCGGCCCACCAAGAACGATGGCCTCGAAGAAATCCGACCACCCGAGCACCCCATCGCTACGAAGTACATGGTGTGGGCGGGTGGTCGGGTTTGTGAGAGGCCACCGATAGCCCGTGGGCTGGGGCCGAGCGGCCTTCCGACTGGTCCGGCCGCCGGACTCATGGCCGGACCGATCGAACCATGGCCAGACCACCCACCGGAGACCGGCGACGAGGACGCGAACGACGATCGATGGCCAGCACGTGGACAGAGTCCACGAGAAGTCCCGTGGTTGCTGGGCTTTCGGGCCGTGATCTAGATGTAGTACATCGCCGAGCCCGCCTCGCGCGCCTCGCGCTCGACGATGTCGGCGATGGTCGTGCCGCCGAGGACGTCGCGGGCTGCGGCGGCGGCGTCGGCGAAGATGCCCTGGGAGTCGCGGCCGAGGGGGCCGTCGAGGATCTCGACGATCTCCAGGACGGTGATCTCGTGCGGCGGGCGGGCGAAGGAGTAGCCGCCCTTGACGCCGCGCTGGGAGCGCAGCATGCCGGAGCGGCGCAGGACCGCGAAGAGCTGCTCGAGGAACTGGACCGGGATGTCGCGGCGGCGGGCGAGCTCGCCGATCGGCACGGGGCCCTCGCCCGAGCGCCCGAGCTCGGCCAGGGCGCGCAGCGCGTAGGGGCTCTTCGTGGTGATCGACAGCATGGCCGGCCCAGCGATCGTAGGGCACGGCCCGGCGAGACGCGCGGAGCGCGAGCGCCCGCCTACGGCCGGCGGGACGGCGCTCGGCGCGCGCGGCGGCTCAGAGCCAGCCGCGCTCGGTGGCGATCAGGACGGCCTGGGCGCGGTCGACCGCGCCGAGCTTGCCGTAGATGTTGTGCAGGTGGGTGCGGACGGTGCTCGTCGACAGGGACAGCTCGTGGGCGATCTGCTTGTAGACCTTGCCCTCGGCCAAGCGCTTGAGGACCTCGACCTCGCGGCCGGAGAGCGGGCACGGGTCGATCTGGCGGGTGCGCGTGCCGACCGGGTAGGGCAGGTCGTACATCACGCTGCGCAGCTCGGTCGGCCCCAGGCCGATCGTGCGCGCGCACTTCAGCAGCTCGGTCGGGCTCACGGCCCCGCCCTGCGAGTAGTGGGCGAGCATGTCGGCCAGGCGGACGAAGGCGGCCTCGCCGACGGCGTCGTCGGAGTGGTGGCGCTCGATGACCGACGCGACGGCCTTGGGCAGGCCCCAGCGGCGGGCGAGGACGCCGCCGACGAGCGCGTGGTCGACGCCGAGCTCGCGGCGCTCGCGGTGGATGCGCTCCTCCGGCGTGCGGGCGGTGCCGTGCACCTGGCCCGGGTAGCCGGGGTAGGCGTGCATGAGCACGAGCTTGCCGATGTCGTGCAGGAGAGCGGTGACCATCAGGCGGTCGCGGTGCTCGAAGCCGGCCTCGGTGGCGAGGCGGTCGGCGGCGCGCTGCGTGGCGACGCCGTGCAGGCGGAAGCGCTCGGGAGCGGCGTCCCAGACCGAGGAGCGCTCGAAGAAGTCGAAGGTCCGGGCCCGCGTGGCGAGCCCCTGGACGGCCTCGGGCGAGAGCAGCTCGACCGCCTCGACGACCGACTCGACGCGCCCGCGCGAACGGCCCTCGACCTGGTTGGCGAGGCGCAGCACGGCGATGACCAGCGCGACGTCGGACTCGACCGCGGCGACGACGTCGCCGGGCGAGATGCGCTCGGCGGTCACCAGGCGCAGCAGGCGGTCGCGCGACTCGGCCAGCGCGGGGAAGTTCTCCAGGGCCTCGAACGCCGCGGTCAGACGACGCCCATGGCCCTCGTTGTGGCGGCGCTGCGTGCCGGCGGCGTCGGTGTTGCTCGGGCGAATGGGAGTGACGGGGGCGATGGAAGGGAGAGTCATATGGATCGGATCAGGCCTCATGTGGAGAGTGCAGAAGCTGACTGCCCCTGTTATCGGCACCTATGGACGGGTGTTTGAGGCCGACGTCCGATCGCGTACGGCGCGGAGCTTGTCAGACGCGTCGGGCGGCGTCGATCCGCCGCAGCGATTCGTCGCGCCCGAGCACCTCGAGCGTCTCGAAGATGCCGGGCGAGACCGTCGACCCGGCCAGGGCCACGCGGACCGGCTGGAAGACGTCGCGCGGCTTGGCGCCACGGGCCTCCACGACGCCGCGCAGCGCCTCCTCGATCCGGGGGACGTCGAAGGGCTCGGCGCGCTCGAGCGCGGCGCGGACGTCGGCGAGCAGCTCGCTCCCGCCGTCCGACAGCCACCGCTCGCGCGCCTGCGGATCGTCGGCCGGGCCGTCGAAGATGAAGCCCGCCAGCGGCCAGAAGTCCGCGAGCGTCTGGATCTTCTCCTCCGAGATCGCCACCGCGTCGCGCAGGCCGGTGCGGCCGGTGCGCTCCTCGAGCCGACGCGTGAGCTCGTCGGTGCCGAGCTCGCGCAGGTAGCGCCCGTTCATCCAGCGCAGCTTCTGCTCGTCGAAGCGCGCCGGGTTGCGCGACACGCGCTCGATCTGGAAGCGGCGGACCAGCTCGTCGGTGGGGATGATCGTCTCGTCGTCGGCGTCGCCCCAGCCCAGCAGCGCCAGGTAGTTGCGCACGGCCTCGGGGAGGTAGCCGGCGTCGCGCAGCTCCTGCACCGACGCCGATCCATGTCGCTTCGACAGCTTCTTGCCGTCGGGACCGTGCAGCAGCGGCAGGTGCGCGTACACCGGCGGCTGCGCGCCCAGCGCCTCGAAGACGAGGAGCTGCTTGGGCGTGTTGGAGAGGTGGTCCTCGCCGCGGATGACGTGCGTGATGCCGGCGTCGAGGTCGTCGACCGCGACGGCGAAGTTGTAGAGGACGCTGCCGTCCGCGCGGGCGATGACCGGGTCGTCCATGTGCTCGTGGGCGAACGTCGTGTCGCCGCGGATGAGGTCGTGGACGATGGTCGCGCCCGCGTCGGGGACGCGCAGGCGCACCGCGCCCTCGGCCTCAGGCTCGCCGCGGAAGCCGCGGTCGGCGCCGTGTCGCTCCTTGTACGCCCTGACGTCCTCGGCGGTGGCGCTCGACCGGTACGCGTCGCCCTGGTCGAGAAGCTGGGCCAGCGCCTCCTGGTGGCGCTCGGTGCGCGCGACCTGCGAGATCGGCCCCTCGTCCCAGTCGAGCTCGAGCCAGCGCAGCGCGTCGAGGATCTGCTCGACGTTCTCGGGGGTCGACCGCTCGCGGTCGGTGTCCTCGATGCGCAAGACGAACGTGCCGCCCTGGCCGCGGGCCACCAGCCAGTTGTAGAGCGCCGCGCGGGCGCCGCCCACGTGGAGCTGGCCGGTCGGGCTCGGGGCGAAGCGGACGCGCATTGGTGTAGGACTCTAGGAGATGCCATCCACCCCACGCCGCGCGCTGTCGCCATGCTCATAGGCGCCCACGTCTCCCCCGCCGGCGGCCCGGCCAAGGCCGTGGAGCGCGGCGTCGAGAAGGGCTGCGACGCCATCCAGATCTTCAACCAGAACCCGCGCGCCTGGCGGCCGACGGTCTACTCCGAGGAGCAGGTCGCCGCGTTCCACGAGGAGATGGCCTCCAGCCGCGTCGACGCGCTGCTCATCCACGCCGTCTACCTGCTCAACGCGGCCAGCGAGGACGCCGAGATCCGCGACAAGACGCGCGCGTCGCTCATCGCCTCGCTGCGCGCCGGCGACGCGCTCGGCGCCCACGCCGTCGTCCTGCACCCGGGCAGCGCCAAGACGGGCGAGGTCGGGCCGGCGATCAAGCGCGCCGGCAAGGTCATCGCCGAGGCGCTGGCCGAGAGCGACCGCTGCGCGCTGCACCTGGAGAACACGGCCGGCGCCGGAGGCACGCTCGGGCGCTCGTTCCACGAGCTGGCGGCGCTGTTCGACGCCGCGGGCGGCGATGAGCGCCTCGGGCTGTGCCTGGACTCCTGCCACCTGCTCGCCTCGGGCTTCGACATCCGCACCGAGGAGGGGCTCACCGCGGTGCTCGACGACTGCGTGGAGCTGGTCGGGCTCGAGCGCCTGGGGTCGCTGCACCTCAACGACTCGCAGACCCCGCTGGGCTCCAACCGCGACCGCCATGCGAGCATCGGCGAGGGCGAGCTCGGGCGGCGCGGATGCTCCGTCTTCCTGTCCGACCCCCGGCTCGCCGGCCTGCCCTGCGTCCTGGAGACGCCGGGTCCGGACCGATCGGGACCGACGCGGGAGGAGATCGCGCTGACCCGGCGCCTGCGCACCCAGGGCCTGCGTCGCCGCCGTTAAGGCCTCCGGCGACCGGGTAGAGCGAGACGAGCAGGGCATTTCCCGCCCCCGGTCCTACAGCGAGAGGCGTCCCCCAAACGCCCCTCCCACCCGCGTCGCCCCGGGAAGTAGTGCGACCCCCCGCCCCCGGTCCAGCGGTAGAGCGAGGGGCCGCGCGTGCGAACGTAGCCGAGATGGTGGTCTACGTGCCAGATCTTCAGGTCGTGCCTAGGCAAGGCGTGGTGCCAACGCCTTTCCTCGCAGGGGCGGCGGCCCCGCTTAGCCCGTCTGCAGCGCCGCCGGGCCCAGGATCGACGCGAGCTCCGCCCGCAGGCTCGGCGTCGGTTTGACCCGGTAGCCCTCCCCCAGGCGCAGCGTTCGCGACCCCTCCGACGTGACGATGGCGAGCACGACCTCGCTCTCGCCGGTGTGGTTGCCGAGGACGTGCTTGAGCTCGTCGATGATCGACGCCGGCAGCGCGGTCGCATCGAGGCGGACCGTGACCTGCTCGGGGCCGCGCGGGGCGCGGGCGGCGGCCTCGCGGGCGGCCTCGACCTCCTCCTCGCTGGGCCGGAACGGCTCGACGGTCTGGGCGATGAGCGAGGTGCCCTTGTCGCCGTGGTCGACGCGGCCGCGGACGAGCACGACCTCGTCGACGCCGAGCGCGCCCTCGTACTCGGCCAGGGCGTTGCCGAAGATCAGCGCCTCGATCGACCCCTCGAGGTCGTCGAGCGTGGCGAACATCATCGGGTCGCCCTTCTTGGTGCGGATCTTCTTCGCCGCGGTGATGATGCCGCCCGCGGTGACCCAGTCGCCGTCCTTGCGCTCGCGCAGCGCCGCCAGCGGCACGTCGACCGCGGCGCGCAGCGCCTCGCGCACCTCCTTGAGCGGATGGGCGGAGATGAAGAGGCCGATCGCCTCCTTCTCGACCGCCAGCAGCTCGGCCTGGTCGAACTCCTCGAGCGGGATCGGCGGGTGCTGCGGGGCGATGAACGGCGACGCCGCGGCGGTGTCGTCGGGCTGGCCCAGGTCGAAGATCGAGCCCTGCCCGATCTGCGCGTCGAGCTGGCTCTTCTGCCCGGCGGCCTGGGCCTGCTCGAGCACGCCGAGCATGCCCTTGCGCGAGGCGCCGGTGGAGCCGAACGCGCCGCACTTGACGAGCGCCTCGATGGCGCGCTTGTTGACCGCGCGCGGGTCGACGCGGGCGCAGAAGTCCCACAGCGAACCGAACGGGCCGCCCTCCTCGCGAGCGGCCTTGATCGCCTCGACCGCGGCGAAGCCGACGCCCTTCACGGCGTCCAGGCCGAAGCGGATGTTGCCCTCGACGACGACGAACTCGTGGTCGGACAGGTTCACGTCGGGCGGCAGGATGTCGATCCCCATGCCCTCGGCCTGCGCCGCGAAGAACGGGACCTTGTCCTTCGTGTCCATGACCGAGGAGATCAGGGCGGCCATGTACTCGGCCGGGTGGTTCGCCTTGAGCCACGCGGTGCGGTAGGCGATCAGCGCGTAGCACGCGGCGTGAGACTTGTTGAAGCTGTAGTCGGCCGAGCGCTCGTTGGTCTCCCAGAGCCAGTCGATGACCTGCTGGGAGACGCCGTTGGCGCGGCAGCCCTCGACGAACTCGGGCTTGAGCGCGGCCATGGCCTGGCGGTTCTTCTTGCCGATCGCCTTGCGCAGGTCGTCCGCCTTGGCGCCCGAGAAGCCGCCCAGCTCCTTGGAGATCTGCATGGCCTGCTCCTGGTACAGGATCACGCCGTAGGTCGAGCCGATGATCGGCTCCAGGCGCTCGTCCGGCACCGCCACCGCGTCGGGGTTGCGCTTGCCGCGCGCGTACGCGGGGATCTGGTCCATCGCGCCCGGGCGGTACAGGGCGCCGAGCGCGACGAGGTCGTCGAACTCGGTCGGCTTGACCTGGCGCAGGGCGCTCTGCATGCCCTCGGACTCGAACTGGAACACGCCGACGGAGTCGCCGCGGGCCATCATCTCGTACGTCTTGGCGTCGTCGAGCGGCAGGCGCGTCATGTCCGGGCGCTCGCCGGTCGAGCGCTCGATGATGTCCAGCGCGTCCTCGATGACGTCGAGGTTGCGCAGGCCCAGGAAGTCCATCTTGAGCAGGCCGAGGTCCTCGACCGGCTTCATCGAGAACTGCGTGACGAGGCGGTAGTCGCGCTCGCCGCTGCCGTTGCCGTTCCCCCCGCTGCCGCTGTCGGCGAGCTGCAGCGGGACGACGTCGGTCAGCGGCATCCCCGCGATGACGACCGCGGCGGCGTGGATCGACGCGTTGCGGACGATCCCCTCCAGGCCCTTGGCCACGTCGATGATCTGCTTGGCCTGCGGATCGCTGTCGTAGGCGACGCGCAGCATCTCGCCGGGCCGCAGGCAGCGCTCGAACGTCGGCGCGCGCCCCTGCTCGGGGTCGGGGATGAGCTTGGCCAGGCGGTCGCCGACGCCGTAGTCGAGGCCGAGCACGCGGGCGGCGTCGCGGGTGGCGGCGCGCGGGAACATCCGGCCGAAGGTGATGATCTGCGCCACCGACTCGCGGCCGTACTTGGCGACGACGTACTGCATGACGCGCTCGCGCCCGCGCACCGAGAAGTCGATGTCGATGTCGGGCATCGACACGCGCTCGGGGTTGAGGAAGCGCTCGAAGAGCAGCTCGTAGCGCAGCGGGTCGATGTCGGTGATCCGCAGCGTGTAGGCCACGATCGAGCCCGCCGCGCTGCCGCGCCCGGGGCCGACGGCGATGCCGTTGTCCTTGGCCCACTTGACGAAGTCCCAGACGATCAGGAAGTAGGCGTTGAAGCCCATGCGGTCGATGACCGCGAGCTCCATCTCGGCGCGCTCGACCGCGTCGGCCGGGATCGGGTCGCCGTAGCGCGCGCGGAGGCCCTCCATGACGCGCTCGCGCAGGTAGGCGCGCTCGTCCTCGCCCTCGGGCAGGTAGCGCGGGATGAGCTGGCGGCCGAGCTCGATCGTGACGTCGCAGCGGTCGGCGATCTCGATCGTCGATGCGATCGCCTCGGGCCACTCGGCGAACGCCTGCGCCATCTCCTCGCTCGTGCGCAGGTAGAACTCGTTGGTGTCGAAGGTCATCTTCGGCGCCGCGAGCGTCGACTTCGTCTGCACGCACAGCAGCGCCGTGTGGTGGTGGTAGTCCTCGCGGCGCAGGTAGTGGACGTCGCCGGTGCCCACCAGCGGCCGGCCGACCTCGCGCGCGATCCGGACGATGCCCTCGTTGGCCTTGTCCTGGTCGGCGATGCCGTTCTTCTGGACCTCGAAGTAGACGTTCTCGGCGCCGAGCGCCTGCATGAGGTCGTCGACGTGCGCCCGCGCCTCGGCGTCGCGGCCGTCGACCAGGCGCTGGCAGAAGCGCGACGCCAGGCAGCCCGTCATCGCGATGATCCCCTCGCCGTGGGTCGCGAGCTGGCCCATGTCGAGGTTGGGCTTGCCACGGTGCAGGCCCTCCAGGAAGCCGAGCGAGGAGAGCTTGACCAGGTTGCGGTAACCCGTGTCGGTGGCCGCCAGCAGCGTCAGGTGGTTGCGCTCGACCCGCGTCGGGGGGTTCGACGTCAGCGCCGCATGGTCGTCGACGAAGTAGATCTCGCAGCCGAGGATCGGCTTGATGCCGTGCTTGGTGGCGGCCTTGTAGAGCTCGACCGCGCCGTTCATGACGCCGTGGTCGGTGAGGCCGAGGGCGGGCTGGCCGAACTCCGCCGCGCGGGCCGCGAGGGCCTCGATGTTGCACGCGCCGTCGAGCAGCGAGTACTCGGAGTGGACGTGCAGGTGGGCGCAGGCGGCAGGGCTCACGGGTCTTCGAGGATAGGCGCCGGGCCGGACGTGGCGCGGCCGCCCCGAGGCCCCGGCGGGGGGCCTTCCCGCACGTTGCGGACGTTCAGGCGAGCGTGACGCCGAGGCGCTCGGCGGGGCTCACCGTCGCGACGATGCCAGCAGGCGCGCGAGCAGGCGGCGCAGCAGGGGCGAGCGCGGCAGTCGCGCGCGCGGCGGCAGCGACGCCGGCGGCGGCGGTGGTGCGTCGGCGACGACCGCGACCTCGTGGCGCAGGCGCTCGGCGGCGCGGCCGAGCTCAAGGATGAGGCCGTCGGCGGCCGCCTCCGCGGCGGCCGGGGCAGGCGGTTGCAGGCGGTCGCGCGCGGCGTCCAGGGCCTCGAGCTCGGCGCGGCGCGCCGCCTGCGCCTCGACCTCGGCGGTGACCGCGCGGTCGCGGGCGCTGCTCAGGGTCTGCAGCTCGGCGCGCAGCGCGCGCTCGGCCTGGCTCGCGCGCTCGCGCTCGGCGGCCAGCGCGGCCTGGGCCTCCTCGGCCCGGCGGCGCTCGGCCTCCAGCGCCGCCTCGGCCTCGGCGCGCGCGCCGGCGTGGCGCTCGACGTCCTCGCGCGCGGCGCGCGCGGCAGCGGCGAGCTCGCCGGCCAGGCGGGCCAGGACGGCGTCGCGCGCATCGCGCGACTCGGTGCGCACGCGTAGCTCCTCGAGCTGGCCGCGCAGCCCGGCCACGGCGGCGATCGCCTCGCTCTCGGCCGCGAGCCTGCCCGCGAGCTCCGCGCGGATGGCGAGCGCGTCGTCCTGGGCGGTGCGCGCGGCAGCGTGACCCGCGTCGCGCTCGGCCGCGAGCGCGTCGACGCGCGTCTGCAATGCGGCGACCTGCGACTCGGCCTCCAGCAGCCGTCGCGTCGTGGCGGCCGACGCGCGCGTGCGCAGGTCGACGACGCGGGCCTCCTGGTCCTCGGGCGGCAGCGCGGGCTCCATCGCGCCGGACGCTAGTAGCGTCGCCGGACGGCTCAGAGCCGCCGGGCTCAGTGCAGCGCGTCGCGCTTGGCGCCGGCCGCGACCAGCGTCGCGATGCCGAGGGCGACCGCGCCCCCGACGATCAGCTTGCGCGGCGGCAGGCGGCGCCGGACGTACCACTTGGCGCCCTTCCAGACCGCGAATCCGAGTGCCTTGTAGAACATCGCGCTCGCTCTACCCCTCGTCCCGATGGCGCAAGCGGTGCGCCATCCGCGACTGCAGCGACCACAGCTCGATGAAGCCCGGCGACGCCTGCTGGCTGAACAGGCCGCCGCTGGTCTCGAACGTGGCCAGCGCCGCGTCGTAGACCGCGTTGGGCGACGCGCGCGTGACGACGCGGACCGAGCCCTTGTAGAGCTTGAGCCCGATCGTGCCCGTCACCTGGGCGTTGACGGACTCCATGTAGGCGTCGAGGTCGCCGCGCAGGGGCTCCCACCACAGGCCGGCGTAGACGAGGTAGGCCCACTTGCGGTCGAGCTCGCCCTTGAACTGGTTCTGGTGGATCGTCCCCACCAGGCGCTCGAGCTCGGCGTGCGCGGGCAGGAGGATCGCCGCCGCCGGCACCTCGTAGATGTCGCGGACCTTGAGGCCGACGATGCGGTCCTCGATGTGGTCGACGATGCCGACGCCGTGGCGGATGCCGATCTCGGCCGTGCGCTCGAGCAGCTCGACGATCTCCAGGCGCTCGCCGTTGAGCGCGACCGGCACGCCGCGCTCGAACTCGACGGTCACGACCTCCGGCTCGTCGGGCGCCTCCTCGGGACGGGTGACGAGCTGGAAGACGTCGTCGTCGGGGGCGTGGTCGAGGTCCTCGATCCACTTGCCCTCCGACGAGCGCCCCCAGAGGTTGTCGTCGATCGAGTACGGCGTCTGCTCGGCCCCGCCCTTGATCGGGATGCCGTGCTGGCGCGCGTAGGCGATCTCCTCCTCGCGCCCCATCTGCCAGCCGCGCACGGGGGCGATGACCTTGAGCTCGGGCGCCAGCGTGGCG
>JAXDHQ010000314.1:0-2586 GCA_034664395.1 Solirubrobacteraceae bacterium
GCGGGGCCACGAGCCGTGGGCCGGCCGGGGGGTGGGCGCCCAACCCCCCGTATGCCAGGCAAACGCGCCCACACCCCCCGCCCCGGCCCGCGGATCGTGCGTCGGCCGCTTCAGGACCGGGAGCGACACGTCACGAACCGCGCACGAGTTGCAACACCTGCCACCCCCCGGGTCGACCGTCCACCCAGCCTCGGTCGTGGCACCCCGGGCGCCACGTGCGCACGAACCGCGTGCGAGTCGTCACACCTCGCCGCGCGCTGGCGCGGCGCGCCCCCGGCGGCCCGGACCGCCTCCCCTCGGTGCCTGGCCGCGCATCGCCGCCGGCGCGCGCCGGTGAGAGCTGCCGGCGAAAAGGTGAACTCGCGGGCGACGGCCGGCCGATGGAGGAGGGAGTGCTCGACCGGCCGCCGCTCGCAAGATTCGGGTCTATTTTATACCGGTCGGTCGGTATGAGTCAAGAAGGCGAGGTGGCTTCCGGGGCGCCGGCGTCGCCGTCGCGCTCGCGATCGCGCAGCTCGCGCTTGAGCACCTTGCCCGAGGGGTTGCGCGGCAGCGCGTCCACGAACTGGAAGGCCTTGGGCACCTTGTAGCCGGCCAGGCGCTGGCGGCAATGCGCCTCCAGGTCGGCCGCGCTCACGTCGTCCGCGCCCTCGGCCAGGGCGACGTAGGCCACCGGCACCTCGAGCCAGCGCTCGTCCGGCCGCCCGACGACGGCGACCTCGGCCACGGCCGCGTGCTCGTAGATCGCGCGCTCGACCTCCGAGGAGGCGATGTTCTCGCCGCCGCTGATGATCACGTCCTTGAGCCGGTCGACGATGAACAGGAAGCCGTCCTCGTCGAGCACGCCGAGGTCGCCGGTGTGGAACCACCCGTTGCGCAGGGCGGCCGCGGTCGCCTTCTCGTCGCGCCAGTAGCCCTTGCACACCTTCGGCCCGCGCAGGATGACCTCGCCGCGCTCGCCGGCGGCCACGTCGTTGCCCTCGTCGTCGACGACGCGCAGCTCGAGGTGGACGACCGGCTTGCCGACCGACCCGATCTTGTCGCGCGAGCGCCCCTTGTCGAGGACCGTGTCGCCGCTGACCGTCTCGGTCAGGCCGTAGGCGTCGGCGAACCAGGCGTTGGGGAACGCCGACAGGACGCGCTCGATCAGCGGCAGCGGCATCTTCTCGCCGCCGTCGATGATCAGCCGCACCGAGCTCAGGTCGCGGCTGCCGATGTCGGGCTGGTCGACGAGCAGCTTGATCATCACCGGCGCCAGCCACACGTCGGTGATGCGGTGGCGCTCGATCGCGTCGAGCACGGCGGTCGGCTCGAAGCGCCGGACGATGTGCGTGCGCGCGCCCAGGTACATCATCGTCGAGGTCGTCAGGTCCAGCGCGCCGACGTGGTAGAGCGGGCCGCAGGCCAGGTTCACGCCCTCGGCCGTCATCCCGAACTCGACGACGTGGCTGGCGTTCTTGGCGTTGAGGTTGCCGTAGGTGATCATCACGCCCTTGGGCCGCGACGTCGTGCCCGACGTGTACATGAGGCGATGCACGTCGTCCTCGTCCAGGGGGACGGCGTCGACCACGGGCGCGACGCTCTCGCGCAGCTCGTCGAGCGCGTCCCAGCCGTCGCCGGCGGGTCCCTGAGCGCGGAGCAGGCGGCACGCGAGCTGGTCGCGGACCGGCTCCAGGAGCGGCTCGAGCTCCGGCTCGGAGACGAGCACGGCGGCCCCGGAGTGCTCGACGATGTAGGCGATCTCGGCCCCGGCCAGGCGCCAGTTGATCGGCATGAAGATGGCGCCGATGTGCGAGATCGCGTGCATGAGCTCGACGAAGCGGTCGGAGTTGTGCAGCAGCACGCCGACGACGTCGCCGGACTGCACGCCGACCTCGCGCAGGACCCCCGCCGTCCGGCGCGTGCCGTCCAGGAGCTGCGCCCACGTCGTCTCGGTGCCGTCGTACTCCAGCGCGACCCGGTCGGGGAACCGCTCGGCGTGGTGGACGAGGATGCTGGTCAGGCTCATGCTTCGGGCGTCCCTCGGTCGGTGGGTGGATCGGTCGGCACGGCTGCGGAGCGGTCAGCCAGCGGCCACCTGGCGGATGGCGTCGGCGACGCCGGCGGCGTCGGGCAGCACGGCGCGCTCGAGGCCGGGGCTGTAGGGGACGGGCGACGCCATCGCGCCGTAGCGGCGCACCGGCCCGTCGAGGTCGAACAGCGCCGACTCGGTGACCCGCGCGACGATCTCGCCGCCGGGGCCGAAGCGCTCGACCGCCTCGTGGACCACGAGGCAGCGGCCGGTCCGCGAGACGCTCGCGACGATCGTGTCGACGTCGAGGGGCACCAGCGTGCGCAGGTCGATCAGCTCGACCGACACCTCGTCGCCGAGCTCGTCGATGGCCGCCTGCGCCTCGACGACCATCCGCCCCCACGTGACCACCGTCACGTCGTCGCCGGGGCGGACGACGCGGGCGCGCCCGGGCGGCAGGGGCTCGCGGTCCCAGGCGCCATGGCGCTTGCCGTAGAGGCGGCGGTTCTCGACGAAGCAGACCGGATGGTCGGCGCGGATGGCCGCCACGAGCAGGTCGTAGGCGTCGCGCGCGT
>JAXDHQ010000315.1:0-5033 GCA_034664395.1 Solirubrobacteraceae bacterium
CCGCGCGCCGGCTCGCCGGGGTCGCGCCATGCGCGCCGACGTCGCGGTCCTGATCGTCTCCTACAACACCGAGCGCGAGCTCGTCCGGTGCCTGGAGAGCCTGCGCGCGCAGCGGCGCTCGGTGACGCAGCAGGTGGTCGTGCTCGACAACGCCTCCTCGGACGGGTCGGTGGCGGCGGTGCGCGAGCGCTTCGGAGAGGTCGAGCTCGTCGCGTCGCCTGAGAACCTCGGCTTCGCGCGCGGCGTGAACCTCGCCGCCGCGCGCGCCGACGCCGACTTCCTGCTCCTGCTCAACCCCGACACGGTCGTGCTCGACCACGCCGTCGACGAGCTGGTCGCCTTCGCCCGCGCGCACCCCGGTCACGGCCTTTACGGCGGCCGGACGGTGCGGCCGGACGGTGCGCTCGAGCCCTCGTCGTGCTGGGCGCTGCCGACCCTGTGGAGCACGCTCATGTTCGTCACCGGCCTGAGCTCGCTGGCGCGCGGCAGCCGCTGGCTCGACCCGGAGTCGATGGGCGGCTGGGCGCGCGACACGGTGCGCGAGGTCGACGTCGTCACCGGCTGCCTGATGCTCGTGCCGCGCGCGGCCTGGGACCAGCTCGGCGGCTTCGACGAGCGCTACTTCATGTACGGCGAGGACGCCGACCTCGCCCTGCGCGCCCGCGCCGCCGGGCTGCGCCCGATCGTCTGCCCCGACGCGGTCGTCGTCCACGAGGTCGGCCGTGCCTCGGCCCATCGCGCCGACAAGCTCCTGCTCCTGTTCCGGGGCAAGGCGACGCTCATGCGCTGCCACTGGCGCGGCCCGCGCCGGGCCCTGGGACTGGCGCTGCTCGCCGGCGGCGTCGCGGCGCGCGCGCTGCTGGCGCGTGACGCCGCGTGGGCGACGCTCTGGCGGCAGCGCCGGACGTGGCTGCGCGGCTTCCCGGCGCCCGCGACCTAGCCTGGGCGGCCACCGCCGGCGCGACAGCTTCGTCAAGCGGCCGACCGGCCGGTCGATAGCCGGTGCATGAGCACTGGTCCGCCGAGCGTCGGAGGACGTCGCCCGGGATTGGCCACCGCCGAGACCGAGGAGCGCGTCATCAGCGCGTTCGACGACGCCCCCATCGGCACGTCCCTCGTCTCCCTGGATGGGACGCTGCTGCGCGTCAACCGCGCCTATTGCGAGATCACCGGGCGCACCGAGGACGAGCTGCTGGGCGCGCACTTCCGGTCCCTCGTGCATCCCGACCACCTGGCGCAGAGCATGGATTCGCTGCGGCGCTTCGCGACCGGCGAGCTGCGCTCGTGGCACAGCGAGACGCTCCTCGTCCGTCCCGACGGCGAGACGGTCTGGGCGCTGGTCGCGGTCTCGCTCGTCGAGACCGATCCCGGCCGCGAGGACTACTTCATCGTGCAGATGGACGACATCAGCGCGCGCAAGCTCGCCGAGGAGCAGTGGCGCAAGCGCGCCGCCGAGCAGGCGACCGTCGCCCGGCTGGGCCAGCGCGCGCTCGCCGACGCCGACCTCTCGCGCCTCATGCACGAGGCCATCCACGAGGTGTGCGAGACGCTCGGCGCCGACCGCGGCGTGATCCTCGAGCTGCTGTCCGACGAGCACACGCTGCTCGTGCGCGCCGGCCGCGGCGTGGCCGACGGCGTCGTCGGACACCGGACCGTCGACATCGCGGACTCGCAGTCCGGCCTGGCCGTCACCACCGGCGAGCCGGTCGTCGTCGAGGACTGGTCGAAGGAGACCCGCTTCTCGCGCGCCACCGCCAACGAGTACGTGCTCGTCAGCGGGATGTGCGTGCTCATCCAGGGCCGCGGCCGCCCGTTCGGCGTCATCTCGGTGCAGAGCACCACCCCGCGCGCGTTCACGGCGGAGGACGTCGCCTTCCTGCAGGCCGTGGCGCACGTCCTCGCGGAGGCCATCCATCGGATCCGCTCCGACGAGGAGACGCGCCACCGCGCGCTGCACGACCCGCTCACCGGCCTGCCCAACCGGACGCTGTTCCGCGACCGCCTCGAGCACGCGCTCGCCCACGCGGCGCGGCGCCCGGCGACGGTCGCGGTGCTCTTCCTCGACCTCGACAACTTCAAGGCGGTCAACGACACCTTCGGGCACGGCACCGGGGACGAGCTGCTCACCGCGCTGACGCCGCGGCTGCAGGCGGCGCTGCGCTCGGCCGACACCCTCGCCCGGCTCGGCGGGGACGAGTTCGCCGTCCTGTGCGAGGACCTCGACGGCGAGCAGCAGGCGGTCGGCATCGCCGAGCGCGTGGCGGCGGCCCTCACCGAGCCGGTCGTCGTCGGCGACAACGAGCACTTCGTCTCGGTCAGCATCGGCATCGCGCTCGCGGACACCGCGGACGCCAGCCCCGAGGCCCTGCTGCGCGACGCCGACGCCGCGATGTACCGCGCCAAGGAGCGCGGACGCGCGCGCTTCGAGCTCTTCGACGAGCGCCTGCGCGAGCGGACGCTCGAGCGCCTGCAGACCGAGACGCGCCTGCGCGGCGCCATCAAGCGCGGCGAGCTGCGCCTCGTCTACCAGCCGGTCGTCTCGCTGGCCGACGGCGCGCTGCGCGGCGTCGAGTGCCTGCTGCGGTGGGAGGACCCCGAGCGCGGGTCGGTCGCGCCCGCCCAGTTCATCCCCGTCGCCGAGCAGAGCGGACTGATCGTCCCGATCGGGACCTGGGTGCTGCAGGAGGCGTGCCGCCAGGCCAGCCACTGGCTGCGCATGCGCCCCGACGAGCCCCTGAACGTCTCCGTCAACGTGTCGGCGCTGCAGCTCGTCCAGCCCGACTTCGCCGACATCGTCGCCGCCGCTCTGGCCGCCGCCGCCGCGCCGCCGGAGATCCTGTACCTGGAGCTGACGGAGAGCGTCCTCATCGAGGCGGGCGAGGCGCCGGTGAGGACCCTGCAGGAGCTGCGCGAGCTCGGCGTGAACGTCGTCCTCGACGACTTCGGCACCGGCTACTCCTCACTGAGCTACCTGCAGCGCTTCCCGCTGGACATCCTCAAGGTCGACCGCTCGTTCGCCACTGGCCTTGTCGGCAACCCGCAGAGCCGCGCGATCTACGCCGCGGTCATCGCGATGGCCTCCGCGCTGGGCCTGCCGGTCGTCGCCGAGGGCGTCGAGACCGAGGATCAGGCCGCGCAGCTCCAGGAGCTCGGCTGCGGCCTCGCGCAGGGCTTCTACTTCGCCCGCCCGGTCGCGGCGGACGAGATCGACGCGCTGCTGGAACGGACGCTGGAGGGGTGGGGGCTGACGGCGCACGGCGCCTGAGGCCACGTCAAGCCTGCGCCTTGAACTGCCGCAGGACATCCAACTCTGGTCGAGGGCTCGTGACCTCCCTAGCCTGCCCGCACCCGGCGTGAGATGCCGGGTCGTCGAAGACAGGTACGAGGGAGAACGCTGAGATGGCTGCGACGACGGAGTCGGTGTCCCGCGAGCACGGGGAACCATCCGAGACCCATGTCCTGCGGCGGGAGCTGAAGCTCACCGACGCCGCGGCGTTCTCGGTCGGGCTCATCGGCCCGGTCGGCGTGATGGCGCTGCTGGGCGCCGGCGCGACCGGGATCCTCGGGCGCGGCGCGATCTGGGCCTTCATCTTCGCGCTCGTCGCCGTGTCGCTCGTCGCGTACGCGTTCGTCCGGCTCTCGCGGCACATCTCGCACACCGGGTCGGTGTACGCGCTGGTCGGAGTGACGCTCGGGCCGCGCGCCGGGTTCTTCGCCGGATGGTCGCTGTTCGGCGCCTACATGATCATCGGCGCCGGCTCGGCGATCGAGATCGGGCTCTTCGGCGGCGAGTTCCTGCGCGGGGTCGGCATCGCCGACACGAAGGAGTGGATCGTCATCGCCGGGGTCGCGCTCCTCGTTGGCGCCGGGCTCGCGTTCGCCCAGATCCACGTCATCACGCGCTCGCTGCTGCTCTCCGAGCTCGTGGGCGCGCTGCTCGTCACCGTCCTCAGCGTGGTCATCATCGTCCGCCTGGCGGCCGGCGACGCGCCCCACGGCCAGACGCTCAACGCGGACTTCCTCTCGCTGCCCAGCGGGACCGGCATCGGGACGATCGCGTCCGCCGCCGTCTTCGGGTTCCTCGCCTTCGCCGGCTTCGAGGGCGCGGCGACGCTGGGGGAGGAGACCCAGAGCCCGCGGACCCAGATCCCCCGCGCGATCAAGATCGCGATCGCGGTCGTCGGCGCCTTCTACCTGCTGACGATGGCCGCGCAGACGCTCGGCTACGGGACCGACAAGGCCGGGATCGCCGCCTTCCAGGGCGCCGACTCGCCCTACGGCGACCTGGCCAAGGCCTACGTCGGCCCCGTCCTCGCCGACGCGCTGAACTTCGCCGCGAGCCTCAGCCTGTTCGCCATCCTGCTGGGCACGGTGGCCGCCAGCGCCCGCATCCTGTTCGCCCTGGCGCGCGACTCCGGCGGCACGCGTGGCGTCGCCCGGCTGTCGTCCAGCGGCGCGCCGGTCGTCGCCCTCACGGTGGTCCTGCTCATGACGCTGGGCGTCATGGTCGGCCAGCGCATCGCCGGCTCGGCCGTGCTCGACGCGACCTTCTACGCGCTGACGATCGGCACCCTCGCGCTGCTGGTCGCCTACGTCATGGCCACGGTCGGCGCGATCAAGTTCCTGTTCCTCGGGGCCGAGCGCAGGGCGCCGAGCTGGCAGGTCGTGGTCCCGGTCGCCGCGATCGGGCTCGTCGGCTACACGATCTACAAGAACGTCTTCGGGCTCGCCGCTCCGTACGACCGGTTCCCCTACATCGTCGCGGCATGGTTGATCATCGGCCTCGCGATCGTGATGCTGTCGCCCAACATGGCCTCGCGCGTCGGCATCGGACTCGCCCGCTCGGGCGAGCAGGAGGCGGCCGGACCCCGGTGACCCGGATCGTCTGCCAGCAGCTCGCGCCGCGCATCGCCGACCTGGCCGCCAACCGCCAGCTCGCGGTCCGGGCGATCCGCGACGCGGTCGAGGCCGGCGCCGACGTGGTGGTGCTGCCCGAGCTCGTGACGTCGGGCTACGTCTTCGCGTCCACCGAG
>JAXDHQ010000316.1:0-3408 GCA_034664395.1 Solirubrobacteraceae bacterium
GAACGGCGCGCACGCGCAGGTCCGGACGGCCGTCGACAAGGCGCTCAAGAACGGCGCCAAGGGGATCGTGTTCGACCTGCGCGGCAACCCGGGCGGAATCCTCCAGGAGGGCCAGCTCGTGGCGAGCATCTTCGTCAACAAGGGGCTGATCGTCTCCACCCGCGGCCGCACGCAGCCCGAGCAGAAGCTCTACGCGACCGGCGACGCCATCCCGGCCAGTGTGCCGATGGTGGTGCTGGTCGACAGCGGCACCGCGAGCGCCGCGGAGATCACCGCGGGCGCCCTGCGCGACTACAACCGCGCGACCGTCGTGGGCGAGAAGACGTTCGGCAAGGGCGTGTTCCAGGAGGTCCTGGAGCTCTCCAACGGCGGCGCGCTGGACATCACCGCCGGCCAGTACTTCACGCCCAAGGGCCGCAACCTGGGCGGCAAGGGCGTCGCCACCGGCAAGGGCATCGCGCCCGACGTGGTGGCCAAGGACGACCCGAAGACCGCGCGCGACGAGGCGCTGGATCGCGCGGTGTCGGTGGTCGGCTCGCGATGCCGGCCCTGACGACAGCTCCGCCGCGCGTCGTGCTCCTCGAGCAGCGCGGGCGCTTCCTGGTCGGCGAGCCGTTCTTCGAACGAGGACGGAGGGTCACCGTCGAGCGCTCGCGCGACGCCCAGCCCGGGCGGCTGGCGCTGCTGCGCCCGGGGCAGCGGGGCGGGCGCTTCAAGGTCGAGCGGATGCTGGGCCGGCCCGACGTCGCGCGCGACGTGCTCGAGGCGCTGATGCTCGACCGCGGCCTGCGCCGCGGCTTCCCGCCCGGCGTCGAGCGCGCGGCGCAGGCCGAGCCGATCGCCGACGTCCCGCGCCGCGACCTCACCGACCTGCCGACGTTCACGATCGACCCCGTCACCGCCCGCGACTTCGACGACGCGATCTCGTGCGAGGTGCTCGGCGAGGACCACTGGCGCGTCTGGGTCCACATCGCCGACGTCAGCGCGTACGTCCGGCCCGGCGGCGCGGTCGACCGCGAGGCCTACCGGCGCGCGACCTCCGTCTACGTCCCCGGGGCGGTCGAGCCGATGCTGCCCGAGGCGCTGTCCGCCGACGCCTGCTCGCTGCGCCCGGGGGTCGACCGCCTGGCGGTGACCGTCGAGCTCGAGCTGCGCGGGGCCGAGACCGTGAAGTCCGCGTTCTACCGCTCGGTCATCCGCTCCGACGAGCGCCTGGACTACGACCGCGTCGACCGCATCTTCGCCGGCGACGAGGCCGCGCAGGAGCCGTGGGGAGAGCCGCTGGCCGTGGCGCGCGCGGCGGCCGCCGCGCTCGAGGATCGCCGCCGTCAGCGGGGTGCGCTGGCCATCGAGTCGGTCGAGCCCGAGTTCGCCTTCGACCGCGGCGGCCACGTCACCGAGGCGGTGCCCTCCGCGCAGACCGAGTCCCACCGCCTGATCGAGCACCTGATGATCGCGGCCAACGAGGCGGTGGCGACCGTGCTGTCCGAGCGCGCGATCCCGACGCTGTACCGGGTCCACGAGCGCCCCGAGCCGCCGGCCGTCCTGCGCCTGGTCGCCCAGCTCGCCAGCCTCGGCGTCGCCACCCCGCCGGTGCCCGAGCCCATGTCGCAGTCCCAGGCGGCCGAGATCGTCGCCGAGTGCTCGGTGCTCGTCGACCAGCACGTGCGCCGCACCGGCCACGGGCGCGCGGCGCTGACCGGCCTGGTGCTGCGCGCGCTCAAGCAGGCGCGCTACGCGCCGATCAACCTCGGCCACGCGGGCCTGCAGTCGCCGCGCTACACGCACTTCACGTCGCCCATCCGCCGCTATCCCGACCTCGTCGCCCACCGGGCCCTGCTCAGCTCGGTCGGAGCGGGGGAGGACGCGCCGCGCGCCAGCGTCCTCGAGGAGGCGGGGGAGTGGACCTCGGCGCGCGAGCGCGACGCCATGCTCATCGAGCGCGACGCCGATGACGTCGCGCGCTGCTTCCTGCTCGAGCGCGACCTCTACGAGAACGGCTGGGCCACGGTCTACGACGGCGAGGTGACCGGGCTCATCCCCGCGGGCGCGTTCGTCACCTTCGGCGGCGGCCACCAGGGGCTGCTGCCGGTTCGCCGCCTGCACGGCGACTGGTGGGAGCTCAACGAGGAGGGGACGATCCTCGTCGGCACGCGCGCCGGCGGTGCGATCCGCCTCGGCGACCCGCTGACCGTGGCGGTGCGCTCGGTCGACCCCGCGCGCGGGCGCGTCGACCTCGATCTCGTCGGCATCCCCGAGTAGCGGCCGCCTACCATCCGCCGGCATGAGCACCGTGACGAGCGACGCCGAGATGCTGGCCGAGACGCGGGCGTTCAACGCCGACCTCGAGCGCAGGCTCGCGGCCGAGCCGTCGCTGCACACCGTGCCGGTGACGGAGACGCGCCGCCGGCGCCGGGACGGGACGGGCCCGTTCCCCGCCCCGGTGTTCCTCGACCGCGCGCGCGACGTGACGATCGACGGGCGCTCGGGCCCGCTGCGCCTGCGGGTGCTCGCGCCGTTGGGCGAGGCGCTGGGTGCCTACCTCCATGTCCACGGCGGGGGCTGGACGCTGAGCGCCGCCGACATGCAGGACCCGCTGCTGGCCGAGCTCGCCGACGCCACCGGCCTGTGCGCGGTCAGCGTCGACAACCGCCTGGCGCCCGAGCACCCCTACCCGGCCGCGCCCGACGACTGCGAGGACGCCGCGCTGTGGCTCCTGCGCCACGGGCTCGACGAGCTCGGGCTGCCGCCGGTGGTCACGATCGGCGGCGACTCGGCCGGCGCGCACCTGTCGGCCGTCACGCTCCTGCGCCTGCGCGACCGCCACGGCATCGACGCCGTGCGCGCGGCCAACCTCGTCTACGGTGCCTTCGACCTCGCGCTGACGCCGAGCCAGCGCAACTGGGGCGAGCGCAACCTCATCCTCACCACGCCGATCATCCGGTGGTTCGGCGACCAGTTCCTGCCCGGCGTCGCGGCCGACGCGCGCCGCGATCCCGACATCTCGCCCCTGTACGCCGAGCTGCACGGCCTGCCCCCGGCGCTGTTCACCGTCGGCACGCTCGACCCGCTGCTCGACGACTCGCTGTTCATGGAGGCGCGCTGGCGCGCCGCCGGCAACCACGGCGAGCTGCGCGTGTGGCCCGAGGCGATCCACGGGTTCAACGCCTTCCCGCTCGCCGTCACCGCCGCCGCGCGCGAGGCGCAGTACGCGTTCCTCCGGGGCGCGGTCGGCGGGGCGTAGGCCGGCGTCGTCCGTGTGGCGCTTGCGGCGCTGCGCGGCGACGGCATCGAGGGGAAGCGGACTCGCCGGCGCCGCGGATCGACGCGCGCGTCGATCCGCAGTGGCGAAACGGTCCCGTGACCAACGGCGCGTGCGCCGGCGCAGCTCGAGGCGCAGGTTGGGGG
>JAXDHQ010000317.1:0-19287 GCA_034664395.1 Solirubrobacteraceae bacterium
ATCGACGCCGTCCGCGAGGCGCTCACGAACGTGCGCAAGCACGCTCGCGCCGAGCACGTCGTCGTCCGCGTCGAGGACGTGGACGGCGAGCTGCGTGTCAGCGTCGCCGACGACGGCGTCGGTGCCCACCCGTCCGCGCTCGAGGGCGCGTCCGGGCTCGGGCTGGTCGCGAGCATCGCCGGGCGCCTCGGGCGCCACGGCGGGCGCTCGCTTGTGCAGTCCGCGCCCGGTGTCGGGACGCGTGTGGTCATGGCGATGCCGGTCCAGGAGGCTTTCTGATGCATATTCGTGTTCTCGTTGCCGACGACTTTCCGCTGGTGCGCGACGGTGTCGCGCAGGCGCTCGACCGCGACCCCGGTATCGAGGTCGTGGGCCGCGCCGCCTGCGGTGAGGAGGCCCTGAAGCTCGCTCGCGAGCTCTCGCCGGACGTCATCGTCCTCGACATGCACATGCCCGACATCGGTGGCATCGCCGTCCTGCAGCGTCTGCGGGCGGAGATGCCCGCCGTCCGCGCCCTGGCGCTGACGGCGAGCGAGAGCCCGGAGTCGCTCCTCGGCGCGATCTCCTCGGGCGCGCAGGGCTACCTGACCAAGCTGACCGGCCCGGAGGAGCTCCGCCAGGCCGTCATCACGATCTACGGCGACGGCTCGGTGGTCGAGCCGCGCCTCGCGCGGCACCTGCTGCGCGAGTACGCGGGCGCCTCGGGGTCGGACTCCACGAGCCTGCGTCCGGTGCTCAGCACACGGGAGACCGAGATCCTGCGTCTCGTCGCCCGCGGCTACACCGACAACGAGATCGGCCGCGAGCTGTACCTCTCGCCGCGCACGGTGCAGAACCACCTCACGCGCATCCGCGAGAAGACCGGCCTGCGCCGCCGCTCCGAGCTCACGCGCTGGGCCGTCGAGCACGCGCTGACCTAGGCCATCCACCGCTCTTGGCAGGCGACCCGCCGGCCCGCTAACCTCGCGGAGCCCGGTTGGCCGCCTGCCGCGTTCGGCCTGGCATGGCGGGGGCGGGCAGGAGGCCGGTTCCCCGGGGGGCAACAGTGTCAACAGAGCCGATCCCGCTGCTCGAGCGCGAAGCCGAGGTCGAGGCCGTCGCTCGACGGCTGGTAGCCGCGCGGGAGGGGCTCGGCTCGATCGTCGTGCTCGAGGGGCCCGGCGGGGTGGGCAAGAGCCGCCTGCTGGCCGCCACCCGCGACCGCGCCCGCGCGGAGGGGCTTCGCGTCCTGTCCGCCCGCGGCAGCCGCCTGGAGCGCGACCTGGCGTTCGGGGTCGCCCACCAGCTCCTGGCCCCGGTGCTCGAGTCAGGGGACCACCCCGAGGACCTCGCCGCCGCCGCGCTGGACCCGATCGCCACCGGTCGCCTGGGGGCGACCGAGGCCGAGCCGACATTCGCGGTCCTGCACGCGCTGCACGAGCTCGTGGTCGCCGCCGCCGCGCGTGAGCCGCTCCTGCTCGCCGTCGACGACCTGCCGCTCGCCGACGCGGCGTCGCTGCGCATGCTCGCCTACATCGCCCGCCGGGTCGGAGCGCTGCCGATCGTGCTGGCCGTCGCGGCCCGCCCCGCCGAGGGCGGCCTGCGGTCGGAGGCGGTCGAGGACGTGCTCGCCGAGCCCGACGCGCTCGTCCTGCGCCCCGCGGTCCTGAGCCAGGCCGGCGTGGGCCGCGCGCTGGAGTCCGGCCTCGGCGCCGACGTCGACCCGGCGTTCGCCGCCGCGTGCCACGAGCTCACCGGCGGTCATCCCGCGCAGCTCGTGCGGCTCGTGCGCGAGCTCGCGGCCACCGGAGTGACGCCGACGGCCGAGGCGGCCGACGCGCTGCGCGAGACCGCCGGATCGGCGCTGTCGGGCATGCGCCGCGTGCCGCGCCCGGCGGCGCCCCCGACCGGCGGCGCCCCCGGGGCCGCGGGCGCCGACGAGGCCGCCGAGGCGAGCCTGGCGCTGGCCCACGGCCGCGAGCTGGCGCTCGACGGCCGCCCGACGGAGGCGGCGCGCACGGCGCAGGACGCGGTCGCCCGCCTCGAGGGGCGCCACGCGAGCCTGGCCTTCCGCCTGGAGGCCGAGCTGGCGATCGTCGCGCGCGTCAGCCTCCACGTCCGCGGCCGCAACCTGCAGCGCCTGCGCGACCTCGCCCGCGAGCTGTCGCGCGAGGACCCCGCCGCGCGCATGCTCGTGGCCAACCTCGCGCTCGACGGCGCCCTGCGCGGCGAGCCGGCGGCCAGCGTCGGCACGCTCGCCGACGTCGCCTGGGCCAGCGGTCGCCTGCTGGCCGACGAGGGTCCCACCGCGCCCGCCGTCTACGCCGTGGCCGCCGTCCTCGCCGCGGCCGAGCGCGACGACACGGCGACACAGGTCCTCGGCGCCACGCTGGCCGAGGCGCGCTCGCGCGCGGCCCCGGGAGCCGAGGCGGTCGCCCTGACCCTGCGCGCGGAGCTGCGCCTGCGGCGCGGCAGCCTGGCCGAGGCCGAGCAGGATGCGCGCAGTGCCGTCGAGGCCGCCCGCCGGCCCGGCGCCGCGGCCGCCGGGGCGCCGGCCGCCGCCGCCCTGGCCACGATCCTCATCGTCCGCGACGAGCTCGCGGAGGCCGAGGCGGTCCTCGACCTCGCCTTCCCCGCCGACGGGGCGCCCGAGCCGGCGCTGCTGGACTGCCTGCTCTTCGCGCGCGGGCGCCTGCGCATCGCCCAGGGCCGGCCCGAGGACGCGCTCGGCGACCTCGTCGCGTGCGGGCGCCGCGTCGAGGCCCGCGGCGTGCGCAACCCGGCGATCATCGCGTGGCGCTCGTGGGCCGCGGTCGTGCTCGGCCAGCTCGGCCAGCAGGAGCGCGCGCGCGAGCTGGCCACCGAGGAGCTCGAGCTGGCGCGCACGTTCGGAGCGCCGACGACCGAGGCCTTCGCGCTGTGCCAGGTCGGCCGCACGATCGCCGGGGCGGCCGGGCTGGAGCTGCTGCGCGAGTCGGTGGCGCTGCTCGAGCGCGGGTCGGCGGCGCTGCCGCAGTCGCTGGCCCTGGTCGAGCTCGGCGCCGCCCTGCGCCGCGCCGGCCTGCGCGTCGAGGCGCGCGAGCACCTGCGCCAGGCTCAGCTCCTGGCCGAGCACGCGGGCGCCGCGCGCGTGGCGCGCCGCGCGCGCGACGAGCTCGTCGCCGCCGGCGCCCGGCCGCGCCGCGCCGAGGTCAGCGGGCCGCGATCGCTCACGTACAGCGAGCGCCGTGCGGCCGACCTCGCGGCCCAGGGCTGGGCCAACCGGCGCATCGCCCAGGAGCTCTACGTCACGCCCAAGACCGTCGAGATGCACCTCACCAACGCGTACCGCAAGCTCGGCATCACCTCGCGCACCCAGCTCCGCGAGGCGCTGGCCGCCGATCCCGACGCGCCGGTGCTCGACCTTCCGGCGGCGTCGGAGCTGGACTGGCGCTGACCCCGCGCGAGCGGGTCAGTGCTCGTCGTGGTGGAGCGGGAGCTCCTCGATGTCCCGGCGCGTGTCGCGGATCCACGCGACGATGACGCCGATCGTGAGCAGGAGCCCGGCGACCACGAAGACGAGCGAGGTCGTCACGCCGACGATCGCGAGCGTGATGCCGAAGGCCAGCAGCACGGGCTGGACGCTCGGCCCGGGGAGGTGGAGCTCCTCGCCCGTGGGCGGGACCTCCGGCTCGAGCGGGCTCATGAGATGTAGATGGCCGCGGCGACGAAGGTCATGCCGAACATGAAGAAGCAGACGGCGGTGACGATCAGGCCGGAGCGGACGTTCTTGCGGGCGAGGTTGCGATCCATGGTTCCTAGAGCTTGACGTCGGCGACCATCGCGCCGAAGAGGAGGGCCAGGTAGGCCAGGGAGAACAGGTACAGCCGCAGCGCCGAGCGGCGGTCGGCGCGCCGGTAGAGCAGGTAGGCGCCGCCGATGAACAGGCCGCCGAGGACGAGCGAGGCGACGAGGTACGGCGTGCCCAGGCCGCCGGCGCAGAACGGGAGCTGGGTGACCGCGTAGAGCAGCACGGTGTAGAGCAGGATCTGGCGGCGGGTCTCGGCCTCGCCGCGCACGACCGGGAGCATGGGGATGCCGACCCGCTCGTACTCGCCCTTCATCAGCAGCGACAGCGCCCAGAAGTGCGGCGGCGTCCAGAAGAACACGATGGCGAAGAGGTACACCGCCATCCCGTCGAGGCCGCCGGTGGCCGCCGCCCAGCCGACGAGCGGGGGCACGGCGCCGGCCGCGCCGCCGATGACGATGTTCTGCGCGGTGCGGCGCTTGAGCCACACCGTGTAGACGAGCGTGTAGCCGAGGAAGCCGCTGAGCGACAGCGCCGCGGCCAGCGGGTTGACGAGCAGCGACAGCTCGATCACCGCCAGCACGCCGAGCACGCAGCCGAAGATCAGCGCGGCGCGCGGCGCCACGCGGCCCGACGGCACCGGGCGGTTGGCGGTGCGCGGCATGCGCGCGTCGATGTCGCGGTCGAAGTAGTGGTTGACGGCGCCCGCCCCGCCGGCCGACAGGTAGCCGCCGAGGCAGGTGAGGAGCACGAGCGTCAGCGACGGCGAGCCGGCGACGAGCATCGTCGTGACCGTCGTGAACAGCAGCAGCGACTGGACGCGCGGCTTGGTGAGCGTGACGTAGTCGACGACCACCTGCCGCGCGCCGGCGAGCGGCGCCAGACGCAGGGCGCTGGCGCGCGGACCGGCCATCAGCCGCGGACCGCGGACTCGGGCACGGGGGCCGGGGGCGCCTCGCCGACGCCGCTCTGGCGCTCGACCTGGCGGCGGATGTCCTTCATCGGCTCCACCGAGCGCACGCGCGGGATGACGTCGAAGTTGTTGACCGGCGGCGGCGACGTGGTGAACCACTCCAGCGTGTTGGCCTTCCACGGGTCCGGGCCGGCCTTGACGCCGTGCTTGAGGCTGCGCAGCACGTTGGCCACGGTCACGAGCACGCCGAGGCCGAGGATGAACGAGCCGATCGTCGAGATCAGGTTGTAGAGCTCGAGGTGGCCGACGTCGTTGTACTCGTAGACGCGGCGCGGCATGCCGTCCAGGCCCAGCGAGTGCTGGATGAGGAACGTCACGTGGAAGCCGACGAGCATCAGCCAGAAGCTCAGCTTGCCCAGGCCCTCGCCGAGCAGGCGGCCGGTGATCTTCGGGAACCAGTAGTAGATCCCCGAGAAGATCGCGAAGACGGCGCCGCCCATGAGCACGTAGTGCAGGTGGGCGACCACGAAGTACGTATCGGTGAGCTGCCAGTCGACCGGGAACACGGCGAGGAACACGCCGGTGATGCCGCCGATGAGGAACGTGCCGATGAAGCCGACGGCGAACAGCAGCGAGGTCGTGAACTCGACCGTCCCTCGCCACAGGGTCGCCACCCAGTTGAAGATCTTCACGCCCGTGGGCACGGCGATCAGGAACGAGCCGAGCATGAAGAACACGAAGACGAACGTCGGGCTCGGCGTCGCGAACATGTGGTGGGCCCACACCAGCAGCCCGAGGAAGGCGATCACCACCGTCGCGGCCGCGATCGCCTTGTAGCCGAAGATCGGCTTGCGCGAGAAGACGGGCAGGACCTCGGAGATGATGCCGAAGCCCGGCAGCACCATGATGTAGACCTCGGGGTGACCGAAGAACCAGAACAGGTGCTGCCACAGCAGCGGCGAGCCGCCCGCTGACGCGTCGTAGAAGTGGGTGCCGAAATGTCGGTCGGTGAGCAGCAGCGTCACCGCGGCCGCGATCACCGGCAGCGCCAGGATCAGCAGGATCGAGTAGGTGAGAATCGTCCACACGAACAGCGGCAGCCGGCCCCAGCCCATGCCCGGCGCGCGCATGTTGGCGATCGTGGCGTAGAAGTTGATCGCGCCCACCAGCGAGCTCAGGCCCGTGAGGTGGATGAGGTAGATCCACGCGTCGACGCCGCCGTTGGGCAGGTAGCTGCTCGAGGACAGCGGCGGGTAGCAGGTCCAGCCGCACTCGGGCGGGTTGAAGAAGATCGACCCGTAGAACACGATGCCGCCGGCGACGAGCAGCCAGAAGGACAGGGCGTTGAGCTTGGGGAACGCCATGTCGCGGGCGCCGATCATGAGCGGCACGAAGTAGTTCGCGAAGCCGGCCATGATCGGGACGACGAACAGGAAGATCATCGTCGTCCCGTGCATCGTGAACAGCTCGTTGTACGTCTTGGGGTCCAGCAGCGTGTTGTTCGCCTGGCTGAGCTGCAGGCGCATCAGCAGCGCCTCGGTCCCCCCGAGCAGGAAGAACACGAACGTCAGGACCAGGTACATGATCCCGATGCGCTTGTGGTCGGTGGTCGTGACCCATGAGGTCCAGCCGGTGCGCTCGCGCTCGATGCGGCGGGCGACGACCTGGGGGACGGGGGCGAGAGCTGCTTCGTGAGTGGTGGCGGCCATGAAGAGGGGTCGGAGGTCCTACGGGATCTGCTTGGCGACCTGCTTGCGCTCCCGCGCAGCGGCGGCGTCGGCGGCCTTGAGGTTGGCGCGGAGCTGCTCGAGGTAGCGCTCGAACTCCGCCGGCCGCACCGCCTTGACCTGGGCGACCATGTTGGCGTGGTTGCGCCCGCACATCTCGGCGCACTGCCCCGAGAAGGTCCTGCCCGCGAGCCTGCCGGGGATCTGGAACCAGGTGTGGTTGGTGTAGCCCGGGATGGCGTCGAACTTCCCGCCGAGCTTGGGGATCCACCACGAGTGCGCGACGTCCTGGGCGTTGATGTCCAGCGTGACGGTGGTGTCCGTCGGGACGACGAGCTGCTCGTAGGAGTACGGCGAGCTCAGCGGGGCGTTGGAGCAGTCGTTGGCGTAGGTGAAGCGCCAGATGTACTGCTGGCCGTTGATGCAGACGTTCAGCGACTTGCCGTTGGGCGGCAGGCTCTTGGTCGGCCCCGAGGCCACGAGCGTCCCGTCGGCGATCTGCAGCCCGTTGGGGCCGGAGTTCGGCGGGTTGCGGATCTCAGGCAGCTTGACGAAGGTGAAGGCGGCCAGCACCACGAGGATGAGCGCGGCGCCGACGGTCCAGCCGACCTCCAGCCGCGTGTTGCCGCGGATCTGGGCGGCGACCGCGCCGCGGCGGGCGCGGAACTTCCACAGCGAGTAGAAGAGGCAGCCCTCGACGCCGACGAAGACGATGAACGCGACCGCGAGGATCAGCTTGTAGAGCGAGTCGATCGCGTCGGCGTTCGGCGAGCCGCCGCTCTCGGGCGTGAGCGCGTCCGCCATGGCCGAGCCTGCGAACGCGAGCACCAGTCCGAAGGCGAGGATCACGACAGCGGCCAGGCGGCGCGAACGGCGTCTCGTGGCTGGGGTCCGGGGCAAGGCGCGGGATTGTATTCACAGGTCGGCGGACGACGGACCGTAGGTGGCGCGTGCCTACCCGCCGCCGAACGTCGCCGGACGCTTCTCGATGAACGCGGCCACGCCCTCGGCGAAGTCGGCCGAGCCCGCGAGCTCCTGCTGGACCTCCGCCTCCAACGCGAGCTGCTGTGCCATGTCGGCGTACAGCCAGCGGTTGAGCTGGCGCTTGGTGCCGGCGTAGGAGCGCGTCGGTCCCGTGGCGAGGCGGTCGCGCAGGGCGGCGACCTCCTCGTCGAAGGCCGCGTCGGGGACGACCCGGTTGATCAGGCCCCACTCCAGCGCCAGCGGCGCGGGGACCCGCTCGCCGAGCAGCGCCATCTCGGCGGCGCGGGTGAAGCCGACCCGACTGGGCACGAAGAGCGACGAGCCGCCGTCGGGCGCGAGGCCGATGTTGGCGAACGCGAGCAGGAAGTAGGCCGACTCGCGGGCCACGAGCAGGTCGGCGGCGAGGGCGAGCGAGCAGCCGATGCCGACGGCGGGGCCGTTGACCGCGGCGAGGACCGGCTTGGGCATGGTCCGCACGAGCTCGATGATCGGGTGGTAGCGGTCGGTGAGCGCCGACCCGATGTCGGGATGCCCGGCCGCGGTGCGGTCGCCGCTCGTGACGTCGCGCAGGTCGGCGCCGGCGGAGAACGCCCGGCCGGCTCCGGTGAGGACGACCGCGCGGACGGCGTCGTCGGCGGCGGCTTCGCGCAGGGCGGCGAGCAGGTCGGCGCCGAGCTGCGCGTTCCACGCGTTCAGCGTCTCGGGGCGCGACAGCTCGATGGTCGCCGCCGCTCCGTCGCGGCGCACGTTGACGGTGTTCAGGTCGGGCATGGCCGGCAACCTATCGACCCGCGGGCCGGGGCTCAGGCCGTCGGCACGAGGACGGCCGGACGCTCGGCCGCCGCCGGCCGCGTGCGCCCCGCGCGCCGGGTGCGCAGCACGCTCGTGAGCACGGGCAGCCCGGCCCGGCGCGCGGCCAGGCGCGCGCTGTCCAGGGCGCTGCGGGCGCGCGCCTCCTCGACCGGCATCTCGGCGTCGATCGGAAGCTGGCTCGGGACCTCGATGATGTACAGCGCGTCGACCACCGCGTCCTCGCCGACCAGGCGCGCCGCCTTGGTGATCGCCCGGGCGCTGACGTCGGTGCCGAAGATCGGCACGAGCGCCGAGCCGTAAGTGGGGGACAAAGAACGCCGAGATGGCGATCGTGATGATGTAGTCGAGGGTCAGCGCCCAGCCGGCGACGAACATCCAGGGCGACGACGATGAGGCGTCGCGGCGACATCGACGCGAGTGTAGGTCGCACGTCGGCTCCGACCGGAGTCGGCGGTGGGCTGCACGACTGCGCACGCGATCCTGCACATTGCACGGTGGAGAGCCGGCCGCCGTCGCGAGAGAGTTCACGGTGCCCCTGGACCGCCGTCCACTTGCCCCGTAGGGCGGTCCACCGTTCCCCGCGACCTGACTGCGCCGGAAGCGCGGGTCAGGTCGCTGGGACCGGACCGGGAGGCGGGCCGCAACCGCTGCGGCCCGCCTCTCGCCCACCCTCGCGAGGTGGGTAGGCTCGATGGGATGCGACGCCCCGTCATCGGCCTGTGCACCGCGCTGGAGCGTGCCCGCTGGAGCGTCTGGGACCAGGAGGCGTTCCTGCTCGCGCGCTCGTACGTCGACGCCGTGCACCGCGCCGGCGGGATGGCCGTGCTGCTGCCCCCCGACGAGCAGGTCGAGCGCGATCCCGACGAGGTCCTCGATCTCCTGGACGGGCTGATCCTGGCCGGCGGCGCCGACATCGACCCGGCGGCGTACGGCGAGCCCGCGCACCGCGAGACGACCGGGACGGTGCCCGTGCGCGACGGCTTCGAGATCGCGCTCGCGCGCCGCGCCCTCGAGCGCGACCTGCCGCTGCTGGGCATCTGCCGCGGCATGCAGCTCATGAACGTCGCCGCCGGCGGAACGCTGCTGCAGCACCTGCCCGACAGCCACGGCCACCACGAGCACCGCCGCCACCCCGGCACCTTCGACGGCGCCGACCACGACGTGCGCCTGGCCGCGGGCTCGCTCGCCGCGCGCGCCGCCGGCGAGGTCGTGCACGGGACGAAGTCCCACCACCACCAGGGGATCGACCGCGTCGGCGACGGCCTGAGCGTCACCGGCTGGGCGGTCCTCGACGAGCTCCCCGAGGCGGTCGAGGTGCCCGAGCGGCGCTTCGCGCTCGGCGTGCAGTGGCACCCGGAGGCCGACGAGCGCAGCCGTCTCATCGAGGCGCTGGTGCGCGAGGCCGACGCCGCCCGCAACGGCAACCGCTAGGCCGCCGCCCGCGTTCGCTCCAGCGCGGCCCGGGCGCGGCAGACGAGCGCCTTGGAGCCGCCGGCCGACACGTGCAGGCGACGGCCGATCGCCTCGTGGGAGGCGTCGCCGAGCGCGTGCAGCACGAGCGCGGTGCGCTGGCGCTCGGGCAGGCCCTGCAGGTCGCCGACGAGGGCGCGCAGCTCGTCGGCGCGCAGCACGCGCTCGTGCGGGTCGTCGCCGGCGTCGCGCAGCACCGGCGCGTGGACCGCGAGGTCGGTGGTGCGCAGCGGCCGGCGCAGGACGTCGAGCGCGCCGTTGCGCACGATCGTGTAGAGCCACGGCTTGAGCGCCATCGCGCGCGCGTCGGCCCGCAGGGCGTGCAGCGCGCGCACGAACGCGTCCTGCACGACCTCCTCGGCGTCGTGGTGGGCGCCGCCCAGGAGCTGGCGGGCGTGGGCGACCAGGCGCCGGGCGTAGCGCTCGTGGATGGCGTCGAAGGCCCGGTCGTCGCCGCCGCGCACGAGGGCGACGAGCTGCTCGTCGGTCGCGGCCCGGTAGGCGGTGGGGTGCAGGAGGATCGCGGTCATGGCGCCAGCTTGCGGGCGCGACCGCCCCGTGTCCGCCCACCCCGGGGCTACATCTGCCCCCCGAAGGTGGGGCGTCTTTCACCCTTTGTAGCCTTGACGGCGGTGCCGAACTCCCCGCTGCAGGCGCACTCCGCCACGCCCGCCGAGCTGCGCGACCGCATCGAGGCCGAGCGAACCGGGCGGCCGTTCCTCGTCCTGCGCGACGGCGAGGGGGCCCAGTGCCTGCTCGACCTCGCCGCCCACGACCGCGTCAGCATCGGCCGCGCCAACGGCAACGAGCTGAGCCTGGCGTGGGACACGGAGGTGTCGCGGCTGCACGCCGAGCTCGAGGCGATCGCCGGGGAGTGGACGGTCAGCGACGACGGGCTCTCGCGCAACGGGACCTACGTCAACGGCAGTCGCATCTCGGGGCGCACGCGCCTGCGCGACGGCGACGTCCTGCGCGTGGGGCAGACCGCGATCGCCTTCCGGCGCCCCGAGTCCGAGGACTCGATGCCCACCCAGGTCGCCGGCGTGCGGCTGACCCTCGGCGACCTGCCGCCGACCCAGCGCCAGGTCCTCGTCGCCCTCGCCCGGCCCTACAAGGTCGACGAGTTCGCCGTCCCCGCCACCAACCAGCAGATCGCCGGCGAGCTGCACCTCAGCGTCGACGCCGTCAAGTCCCACCTGCGCACGCTGTTCCAGCGCTTCGGGATCGAGCACCTGCCCCAGAACCAGAAGCGCTCGCGGCTCGTCGCCGAGGCGCTGCAGTCGGGGCTGATCTCGACCCGCGACCTGTAGGCGGCGCCGGCCGGGCTCAGCCGAAGTCGACGCGCTGCAGCGTCCCGCGGCCGAGGCTGCCGACCCAGACGTGCTTGCCGTCGACGTCGATGGCGAACGGGTTGGGGTCGACGTCGACCGGCGCGCTGACCGGGCGGCCGCTGACCGGGTCGATCCGCGTCAGCGTGCTGTCGAGGAGGTTGGCCACCCACACCGCCCCGCCGCCGATCGCCACGCCCTGCGGCGCCCGGCCCACGCCGATCCGCGTCGGGTTCAGCGACCTCGTGTCGATCCGCGTGAGCGAGTCCTCGCCCGCGTTGGTCACCCACACCGCCCCCTCGCCGACGGTGAGGTCGGCGGGCCTGTCGCCCACGATGAGCGACTGCTGGCGCGCGGTGCGCAGGTCGACGCGCGTCAGGGTGTTGGCCCGGCGGGCGAGGACCCACACCGCCCCGGCGCCGATCGCCAGGTTCTGCAGGCCGTCGGGCAGCGAGATCGTCTTGCTGATCTGGCGGGTGCGCGGATCGACGCGGATGAGCAGTCCCGGGGTCCCGCGGATGCCCACCCACACGGCCCGCTGACCGATGCCCACCGCCACCACCTTGCCCTGCGAGGGCAGCGCGATCGGACTGCCCGACGTCCGGTGCGAGCGCAGGCTCACCGACACGAGCGCCGGGCCGCTCTGGTTGGCGACCCAGAGCTGGCCGAAGCCGGCCGCGGCGGCCGCGGCCAGCGTGCCCACCCTGGGGCTGGCGCCGCGCAGTCGCCCGGTGGCGGTCGAGATCACGGCCAGGCGATCGTCGCGGGCGCGCGTCACCCACACCGACCCGTCGGCCACGGTGATGGAGTTGGGCCGGCCGCCGAGCGCGACGGTCCGTCCGACCTTCGCCGTCAACGGCTCGGGCGCCGCCGGCGACGCGGGCCCGGTCGACCCCGTGTGGCCGCCGCCCGATCCGCCGGCGTCCAGGACGATGGCGGCGACCACGGCGAGGACGGCCGCCGGCACGGCGGCCAGCGCCCACGCCCATGGGCGCCGACGTCGCGCCGGCGCCGCGGCGATCGCGGTCGGCGCCTCGTCGGGCGAGGCGACGGTCTCCGCCTCGCCGGGCGCCGCCGCGCCGACGGCGACGCGCCGCTCGGGGCCGGCCGGCACCGGACGTCCGGCGGCGGCCAGCGCCGCGCGTCCGAGGTCGCCGGCGGACGGGTAGCGGGCGTCGGGATCCTTCGCCAGCGCGCGGGCGACGACCGGGTCGAAGTCCGCCGAGCCGCCATCGCCGACCGGTGGCGGGTCCTCGTGCAGGTGGGCCCACAGCGTCCCCTCGTCGGAGTCGCGGTGGTAGGGCGGCTTGCCCGTGAGCGAGTGGAAGAGCACGCAGCCCAGCGCGTAGACGTCGATCCGCGCGTCGGCGCGCTCGCCGCGGATCTGCTCGGGCGCCACGTAGCCGAGCGTCCCCACCCAGCCGCCCTCGCGCGTCGAGCCCGTGTGCGACGTCACGCGCTTGGTCAGGCCGAAGTCGGTCAGGTAGGCGTGGTCGCCCGGGCCGAGGAGGACGTTGGCGGGCTTGACGTCGCGGTGGACGATCCCGCGCGCGTGGGCGGCGTCGAGCGCGCTGCCCACCTGGCTGACGATCTGCGCCGCGCGCTCGGGCTCCAGCCGTCCGGCGGCGCGCACCAGCGTGCGCAGGTCCGAGCCCTCGACGTAGCGCATCGCGATGTACAGGGCGCCCTCGTGCTCGCCCGTGTAGTAGATCGGGATGACGTTGGGGTGGTCGATCGACGCGGCCGCGCGCGACTCGCGCTCGAAGCGCTCGCGGAAGTCCGGGTCCTCGGCGAGCTGCGGCGCGATGAGCTTGAGCGCCACGGGGCGATCGAGATCGAGCTGCGTGGCCCGGTAGACGACGCCCATGCCGCCGCGCCCCGCGATCCCGAGGATCCGGTGGCCGGCGAACTCGTCTCCCTCGTGCAGCTCTGGCACGCGGGCCATTGTGCAGCACGGACCGTCCGCCTCGGCAACCGAGGGGTCCGCACGCACCGTTATCCTGGCCAGCCTCGATGCGCGGTCGGATCGCCATATCCGCGGCCGCGTGGGGGGTGGTGGCCGCGGGCGCGATCGCCCCGATCGTCCGCCGGCGACTCCGCCTCCCACCGCCCGTCGTCGTCGCCGCGGCCGCCGCCGCGCCGGTCGCGCTGTGCGTTGCCGTCCCGCGCTCGCGGCTGCGCGACGTCGCCGTCGTCTGCCTGCAGATGAAGGCCTACCTGACGACCTACGAGCTGCCCCACGACGACGCCGAGCGGCTCCGCGCCAGGGTCCGCATCCGGTATCCGATCGTGATCGACGACGTCCTCGGGCTCGGCGATCTGCCGGGGCTGCGCCTGCAGCGGCTCATGGCGCGCGAGGGGGCTACCGGGCGCCTGGACCGCGTGCTCGTCTGGTGCCACTGGGTGTGGTTCCTCGTGCCGCACGGCAGCGCCGCCTTCGTGCTGCTGCGCCGGCCCGAGCAGTTCAAGCGCGCCGCGGCCCAGATCTACGGGGTCTTCGACCTGGGCGTCATCGCCTACTGGGCGATCCCCACGGCCCCGCCGTGGTACGCCGCGCAGGTCGGGGCGCTCGGCGAGCGCACCCCCGAGCTGCGGCGGATGATGTTGGAGCACGGCGAGGCGTTCTGGAAGACCGCCTGGGGCCCGCTCTACGATGTCCTCGGGGGCAATCCCCTAGCCGCCATGCCCTCCCTGCACTTCGCCACATCCGTGATGGCCGCCCACGTGCTCACCGACGCCGGTCCGCTGCCCGGCACGCTGGGTTGGAGCTACGCGCTGACCCTGGGGTTCGCGCTCGTCTACCTGGGCGAGCACTACGTCGCCGACCTGCTCGCGGGACTGGCCCTGGCCGAGGGCGTCCGCCGCCACGGCCACCGCGCCGCGCCGGCCCTGCGCGCGGCCGTCCGCGCGGTCCAGCACCTCGAGTCCCGCGCGCACGCATGACCTCGGCTCCGGTCGACGTCCCCAACGCGCCCTCCCCGGAGGACCCCGACGACGAGGAGATGCCGCGCGTGGTCATCACGCGCGAGCGGGCCCTGCTCTTCGGGCTGTTCGTCCTGTCGACGGTGGGCTTCCTGTACTTCGTGCTGCCAAAGCTCACGGGCCTGCACGAGACGTGGAACCGGCTCGGCGACGGCGAGCCGCTGTGGCTGGTGGGCGCGCTGCTGTTCGAGGTGCTGTCCTTCGTCGGGTACGTGATCCTCTTCCGCACCGTCTTCGTCCGCGGCCGGACCTACATCGGCTGGCGCGCCAGCTACGAGATCACGATGGCGGGCCTGGCCGCCACGCGGCTGTTCGCGGCCGCCGGCGCCGGCGGCATCGCCCTGACCGCCTGGGCCCTGCGGCGGTCGGGGATGGAGCGCCGGCTCGTGGCCTGCCGCATGGTCGCCTTCCTGTCGCTGCTCTACGCCGTGTACATGGGCGGGCTCTTCATCGACGGCCTCGGCCTCTACTTCGGGCTGTTCCCCGGCCCCGCGCCGTTCGCGATCACCGTCGTGCCGGCGATCTTCGCGCTGGTCCTGATCGCGCTGTTCCTGGGGATGTCGCGGGTGCCCGGGGACGTCGAGCGGCGCCTGCAGCGCTGGGGGCACGGCTCGAGCCGCACGGCGCGGCTGATGGCCCGCGTGGTGACGATCCCGGCGTCGGCGGCGACCGGCGTGCGCACCGCGATCGACCTCGTCCGCCAGCGCGAGTGGGGCTTCCTGGGCGCGGTGATGTGGTGGGGCTTCGACATCGCGACGCTGTGGGCGTGCTTCCATGCGTACGGAGCGCATCCGCCGCCCTTCTCCGTGATCGTGATGGCCTACCTGGTGGGCATGATCGCCAACACGCTGCCGCTCCCGGGCGGGATCGGCGGCGTCGACGGCGGGATGATCGGCGCGTTCGCCGCCTTCGACGTGCCGCTCGGGTATGCCACGGTCGCGGTCCTCACCTACCGTGCCTTCGCGTTCTGGCTGCCGACGCTGCCGGGCGCCATCGCGTACTTCCAGCTTCGCCGGCGGGTGTCGGTGTGGCGGGCTGAGCGCCGCGGGCCCGGAGCGGCGGTCGCGCAGGCGTAACGGCGGGCCGGCGTCGGGCTACTATACAAAGTAAAGTGAACCTGGAAAGCGAGCGTGAAGCTGTGGGCGACGTCGAGAACGTCATCATCGTGGGCAGTGGCCCGGCCGGTTACACGGCGGCGCTGTACACCGCGCGCGCCAACCTGAGCCCGCTCGTGATCGAGGGCTTCTTCTGGGGCGGCCTGCTGCAGCAGACGACCGAGGTCGAGAACTACCCGGGCTTCCCCGGCGGCGGCATCAACGGCCCCGAGCTGATGCAGCGCATGCGCGACCAGGCCGGCGACTTCGGCGCGCGGTTCATCACCGACCAGGCGACCAAGGTGGAGCTCTCCAACGAGCCCGGCGGCGTCCACAGGGTGTGGGTCGGCGACGACGAGCACCAGGCGCGCACGATCGTCCTCGCCATGGGGGCCGAGCACAAGAAGCTGGGCATTCCGGGCGAGGTCGAGCTCGGCGGCGCCGGCGTGTCCTACTGCGCCACCTGCGACGCCGCCTTCTTCCGCGGCCGCGACACGATCATCGTCGGCGGCGGCGACTCGGCCATGGAAGAGGCCATCTTCCTGTCCAAGTTCTCCTCGAAGGTCTACGTCGTGCACCGTCGCGACGAGTTCCGCGCCTCGAAGATCATGCTCGAGCGCGCGCGGTCGATCGACAACATCGAGTTCCTGACCCCGTACGTGGTCGAGGAGTTCCTCGAGGGCGAGGGCGCCTTCCAGCGGATCGCCAAGCTGCGCCACGCCGAGACCGGCGAGGAGCTCGATCTCCCGATCGGCGGCGCGTTCATCGCCATCGGCCACGAGCCGCAGTCGGGCATCGTGGCCGGCCAGGTGCGGACCGACGACGAGGGCTACGTGATCACCGAGGGCAGGTCGACCCGCACCGGCGTGCCGGGCGTCTTCGCCGCCGGCGACCTCGTCGACCACACCTACCGCCAGGCGGTCACCGCCGCCGGGTCGGGCTGCCAGGCCGCGCTCGACGCCGAGTGGTACATGCGCGACACGCCGCAGGTGCCGACGCCCGCCGGCCTGCCCGAGGGCGATCTCGCCGAGGCGCAGTGGGCGCCGCCGCGCGCGTCGCGCTAGCGGCGCGCTGACGCCTTGCGGGTGCGGGCCGCGCGGGCCCGCCGCTTCGCCTTGATCCGCTTGGCCTTGCGGGTCGCCGCCGACGCCACGGCCGCAGTCGACGCGGCGGCCGGCGCGGGCGCCGCTCCCGGCGCGGGCGTCGCGCCCGGCTGCGGTGTCGCCGCGCAATCGGGCGAGGGCTGCACGTAGTACGGCGACATGACGTTCGTCGGGTCGGCGACGTGCCCGTGGCCGGTGAGGTGGCCGAGCTCGTGCTCGACGATCGTGCACAGCTTGGGCCAGTTCCAGTCGACGTCGAGGCTGTACGCGATCGAGCACGAGCTGTAGGTCGCCGGGTCGGCCTGGTCGGTCGCCATCCACCGGGACTCGGCGTTCATCGTGGCGCCCAGGTGCTGCCAGGACTCGGTCCACGCGCCGGCGCAGGGGTCGACGCCCCAGTGCGCGGCGGCGACGGCGTGCGCCGCGGCCATGAGGTCGGGAGCCGCCGGCACCGCCAGCGGCGCGACGCCGGCGTCGTCGAAGGAGTTCCCGCTCGCGGCGGGGATGACGAACAGGGGCGTGATCTCGAGCGGGCCTTCGTGGGCGCCGGCGGAGGCGGCGCCGATGCCCGACGCCGCGAGGGCGAGGAGAGCGCAGGCGAGCAGTGAGCGCGGACCGGGCATGACCCCGGTGGTCGGCCGCGCCCTTCGGCCGGGGCAACCGGCCGGACGGATGGATGACGGTGCCGGCGCGCGGGCGCCGGGCGCTCACGGCGTCAGGACGATCTTCAGCGCCTCGCGCCGGTCGAAGATCTCGTAGGCCTCCGGCGCGTCGGCCAGGCGCATGTGGTGGGTCACCAGCGGGGTGGGATCGAGCACGCCCGCGGCCATCAGCGCCACGACCCGGTCGAGGTGGGCGATGACGTTGGCGGGGCCGGTCCTCACCGTGAGCGCCTTGATCCAGGCGAGCCCCATGTGCACCTCGCAGCGCTCGGCGTAGACGCCGACCACGCTCACGGTGGCGCAGCTCGCGGCCAGCCGGATCGCGAGGTCGAGCGCCCGCGCGTCGCCCACGGCCTCGATGACGACGTCGGCGCCGTGTCCGCCGGTGGCGGCCTTCACGGCCGCGCGCGGGTCGTCCTCGGTCAGGTGCACAGGCTGGGCGCCGAAGGCGCGCGCGACGTCCAGGCGCGCCTCGACCGCGTCGATCGCCAGGACCTGCGCGGCGCCGGCGGCGCGCGCGGCCTGCACCGCGCACAGCCCGACCGGGCCGAGCCCGAGGACCGCGACGCTGTCGCCGGCGCGCACCGGCGCCGCGGCGTGGACGCCGGTGCCCATGACGTCGCCCGCGAAGAGGGCGACGTCGGCGCTCATCCCCTCGGGGACGCGCCGCAGCGTGAGGTTGGCGTGGGGGACGAGCGCGAGCTCGGCCTGCGTCCCCTGCAGCGCGCCCAGCGTGGCGCCGTGGCCGAACGTGCGGGAGCGCTCGCAGCGGTGGAAGTTGCCGGCGCGGCACAGGGCGCACGCGCCGCACGCGACGTGGAAGCAGCCGAGCACGCGGTCGCCGACCGCCACGGCGTCGACCGCGTCGCCGGCGTCGACCACCGTGCCCACGTACTCGTGGCCGATCGTGAACCCGGGCTCGATCGCCACGCGCCCGTGGTAGATGTGCAGGTCGCTGCCGCACACCCCGCTGACGTCGATGCGCACGATGGCGTCGCCGGGCGCCTGCAACACGGGGTCCGGGCGCTCCTCGATGCGCACCTCGCCGGGCGCCTGGAAGGTGACCGCGTGCATTGGGCGCTGCACGCTAGCCGACGCGCTTCGGCGGCCGGCAGGTGCCGGCGCCCCGGCGCCGAATCCCACCGACGTCCCGCGTTAAGGATGTGCGCTCCGCTGCCGTCTATAGGGCCAGATGTCGCCTCGTCAGTACATGTATCCGAAGGTCACCCCGGTGCCGCGTCCCGCGAGCGCTCCCGCGCCTGTCCCGGCGCCCGCGCCGCGCTCGGCCCCGGCCCGCTGAGGCGACGGCCGGCCTGCTCCGGGCGGAGCAACCGCGCGCGATCACTCAGTGCGGCCGGATCCTGGCCCTGGCGCTCGCTCCCGCGCGCCGCATCTGCGGGTGCTCGCGCAGATAGGCGATGGCTCGACCGCCGACGGGGCGCACCCCGGCGTGCCATGCCAGCGCCGCGGCGCGGCCGGCCGGGCCCGTGTAGGCGCGCAGCCCATGGCGGGGCCGGACGTCGTCGGTCCACTCCAGCTTGTAGCGGTCCGGGCCGCCCAGCATGTCGTAGCCGCGAAGGCCCTCCTGGACGGCTTCGCGGAGCGCTTCGCCGCGCAGGACGATGCCGGGGGAGAGATCGGCGCGGCGCTCGTCGAATCCGGTCTTGAGCAGGAAGCCGACGCCGCCGAGGACGCATCCCAGGTCGCCGGCGAGCACCTGCCCGTCCAGCTCGAGCAGGAGCAGGCGCAGCCAGCCGCGCTCGGCCGCCTCGCGGGCGAAGTCGCGGTAGAGCTGCTCGGCGCCCCGCTCGGCGAGGATGGCGGTGCGGTTGCGGCCCTTCCAGCCCGACGCCTCGACCGCCATGAAGGCATCGAGGTCGCGCTCGAGCGTCGATCCGCCGGTGATGAGACGTACCCGCGCGGCGCCTGCGCGCTCGAGCTTGCGGCGCTTGCGCCGCCATTGGGAGGCGAGGTGACGGCTGCGGCTCGCGAGGAGCTCGTCGAAGGACGCGGGCAACGGCACGTACGGGCTCCGCGTCAAGCCCCGCAGCGGCGTCAGCACTCCGTAGCCCGCGGCCTGCAGCGCCGCGCGGGCGATCTCCGCGTCCGGCGCGCCCTCGCGGAGGGCTTCGAGCGCCACGCGCCGAGTCCCCATCGCGCAGATCTCCCGCCAAAGGCGCCGGCGCTCGTGCGCTCCGGCCGCCACCGTGCCCCACTCGCCGCTGTGGACGTCGGCTGCCGAGGCGAGGCCCCAGCGGAGATCCTGCAGCAGAGCGCCGGACAGGAGGTCGCCGCCGGCGTCGCACAGGGCGGCGCAGAGCACCGGCCGGCGGGCCCGCGCGCGCGCCCATGCTGTCAGCCAGGCGTGCGTGGCGAACGGATTGGCGCTCGCCTCCGCGAAGGCGTCCCACTGCTCGCGCGCCGCGGTCAGCAGCTCGGTGCCCA
>JAXDHQ010000318.1:0-19553 GCA_034664395.1 Solirubrobacteraceae bacterium
TTGGGGGGGTGGCCCCCCCCCCCCCCCGGCCGGACCACGGCTCTTGGCCACGCGGCGCGCGCGACGCGCCGCGCCCGACTCCTCCCCTCGGTGCCCTCGCCGCGCAGCGCCACGGGCGTCCCGCGGACGAACGCGATGCGCCGCACGCGACGGCGGACGACAAGCCCAGGCGACGCGCCGGCTCAGCCCTCGCGCGCGATCTCCAGCACCCGCGTGACCGTGTTCCAGTTGCGCGCGGTCGTGATCGGGGCGAGGGGGCGGTGGTTGACCGCCTTGACCAGCGGGCTGTCGCGCATGCCGTCCGGGCACCACATGTAGGCCTCGCGACCGCGCACGGCGAACAGCTCGGGCGCGAAGTCCTGCGCCTCGATTTGCGCCACCGCGTCGGGGTCGGGCGCGGCGGAGAGGAAGACGACGAGGTGCTTGGCGCCGTCCGCGTCCGCCTTGGCGAGCGGGTCGGCGTCGACGACCGCGGCGAGCTCGCGCGCCGTGCGGACGACGACGTCCACCGTCAGGCCGAGCCGGTCGGCGATGAGATCGCGCATCGCCGCGGCGACCTTCCCGGCCGCGATCGGCGCGGTGGCGACGACGTTCCCGCTCTGCAGATGCGTGCGCACGTCGCGGTAGCCGGCGTCCTCGAGCAGGGCGCGGAGGTCGGCCATGCCGATGCGGTTGTGACGCCCGACGTTGATGCCGCGCAGCAGCGCGACGACCTGCGTTCCCCGTTCGGCCATGCGGCCGAAGCCTAGGGCGGTCTCTCAGCCGGCGTCGCTCCAGGCCGGCGCCCGGCGCTCGGCGAACGCCCGCGACCCCTCGAGCGCGTCGGGGCTCGCCAGCACGCGCTCCCACGCTTCGGCGATGCCCTGCCACAGGGCCTCGCCGGCGTGCTCGGTCGCCTGCTGGACCAGGGCCCGGCTCTCGCGCACCGCGATGGGTGAGTGCTCGGCGACGCGCCGGGCGAGCGCCCGCGCCAGTCCGAGGGCCTGGTCGGCCGGAGCGACCTGGTTGACCAGGCCGTAGCCGTGGGCCTCCTCGGCCGTCATCCGGTCCGCGGTGAGGATGAGCTCCATCGCCCGCTTGGGCGGGATCGCGTGGGCGAGGCGGAACAGGCCGCCGGCGCCGGCGATGATCCCGCGGCTGACCTCGGGCAGGCCGAACTGCGCCTTCTCGTCGGCCACGACCATGTCGCACGCCAGCGCCAGCTCGCAGCCGCCGGCCAGCGCGTGCCCGTTGACCGCGGCGATCAGCGGCGTGCGGCGCTCGGCGGCGACGAGGCCGCAGAAGCCGCCCGGCAGGTCGATGATCTCGCGCAGCCGGCCCGCGGCGACGGCCTTCAGGTCGGCCCCGGCGCAGAAGACCGGGCCGGCGCCCGTGAGGATCCCGACGCGGACGCCGGGCTCGGCGTCCAGGCGCCGCACGCACTCCGCCACCGCGTGCGAGGTCTCGGGGTCGATCGCATTGCGCTGCTCGGGGCGGTTGAGCGTGATCGTGGCCAGCGGGCCGTCGACCTCGTAGAGGACCGTGTCGTCCATCTCAGGCGAGCAGTCCGCCGTCGACGTACAGCGTGGTGCCGTTGACGTAGGAGGCGTCGTCGGAGGCCAGGAAGGCGACGACGTTGGCGATCTCGTGGGGCTTGCCCCACCGCGCGAGCGGGATCTCGCGCAGCGTGCGGTCGTAGAACTCCTGCTTGCGCTTGAGCCCCTTGCTCAGCGCGGTGTCGATCCATCCCGGGGCCACGCAGTTGACGCGCACGCCGCGCGGGCCCCATTCCTGGGCGGCCGCCTTGGTCAGGCCGACCACGCCGGCCTTGGCGGCCGAGTAGTACGACATGCCCTCGAGGCCGCGGACGGCGGCGATCGAGACGATGTTCACCACGCTGGAGCCGGGCTGGCGGAAGAGCAGGGGAGCCGCGGCGTGCATGCAGTAGTGCGTCGCGCCCAGGTTCAGCGCGATGCCCTGCTCGTAGTCCTCGGAGCTGAGCTCGTGCAGGTCGCGGCGCACGTGGGCGCCTCCGGCGTTGTTGACCAGGACGTCGAGCTGGCCCCGCCACGCGTCGACCTCGTCCATGAGCGCCTGCACCTCGCGCCGGTCGGAGATGTCGCAGACGACCGTCAGCGCCTGGCGCCCGCGCGCCTCGATCTCGCCCGCCACCTCGTCGAGCTCGCTCTGGGTGCGCGAGGTGAGCGCGACGTCGGCGCCCGCGTCGGCCAAGGCCAGCGCGATCGCGCGTCCGATTCCCCGGCCCGCGCCGGACACGAGCGCCACCTTGCTAGACGGTTGCATCGCTGTCTTATACCATCCAGTCGGTATAAAGTCATGGTGTCCCGCTGGGAGTGATCGACGTGCCTCGCGAGTTCAGCTATCCGCGTGTGGTGGCCCTCGACCGCGGCTCTCACCCGCCGCGGCCGGCGCCGGCGACGGTCGTCGCCGAGCCGTCCGAGCGGGTGGCGGCGCCCGAGGGAGGGCCCGTGCCGGAAACCGACGCGCAGGCGGAGCGATCGGCCGGGCCCCGGGGGGCCGGCTCGACCTGATCGACCGACGCCGACGCGCCCGGCCTCGCGGCCGGGCGCGTGCGTCGCGGAGCGGCGGTCAGCCGATCCGGTAGTGGTAGGGGATCGCGGCGGCCTCGTCCCCGAAGCCGAGGAAGGTGCTGAAGTCGTCGACGAACAGCGTGCCGTCGACGACCGAGCCCCTCGGCCCGTGCGGGGTGAACGCGATCTCGATCGTCTCGTGGTGCCCCGGACGGATCGTGACCGGGGTGAACGGTGCGTTGGGATCGACCGCCTGTCGCCAGACGTCGCCCGTCGACGGCGTCGCGTCGTCGTCGAAGGGACGCGCGGTCGCGACCATGCTGACGTCGGCCGATCCGGGCGGCGCCGGGCCGGCGAACGGCCCGACCGGCGCCGGCGCGACGAACCAGATGCCGTTGGCCGTCTCGGGCGCGCTGTACGCGGCCGAGGCCGTGTTGCCGCTGGGCATCGACGCGATGTCCGGGTCGCCGGATCCGAAGCCGAAGTCGAACGACACCGGCTCGGTGGCGTCCGCCGTCGCCAGCGCCGTGCTCGTCTGCGTCGGCATCAGGAACAGCGGCGGGATGTCGGTCGGCTTGAGCGGCAGCGTGACGTGCGGCGGGGTGAGCGCGGCCAGCGCGAGGTCGGTCGTGCCCTGCAGGCGCGGGTCGACGAAGAAGTCCTCGATCGCCGCCCCGTCGTTGAACACCTCGATCCTCGCCTTGGCCCTGCGGCCCGCCCGCAGCACGGCGTCCGGCCCGTCGGGCACGCCGTGGACCCGCAGGCGCGGCGCGCGCAACGAGATCCGCCCGTGATAGGGCGCCTCGAGCGCGTTGCCGCCCACCGGGTTGGTCACGTCGACCACGTAGTGCCAGCGGCCGGGCCGCGGGTCGACCCGGTAGGCCTGCAGCGAGTGCGTGGCCGTCGTGTTGCCCTGGGCGTCGGCGTACGTCGTGCTCGTCTGACTCAGCGCGTTGCCCTCGGGATCGACCAGCGTCCCGATGAGCTGCGTGTCCCTGTCGTCGGCGAACCGCAGCGACACCGCGAGCTCGGGCTCGCCGGCCGGCACGTCGAACGCGAACGTGTCGAGCTGGCCGGGCGACGCCGCGCGGCCGTTGCCGCCGATGAGCGTCCCCTCGAAGCTCGCCCCGGACCGCGGGTCGAGCGCCACCATCGAGCGCAGCACCACCGGCACCACCGTCTGGTCGCCGGAGCTGTCGCCGATGACGAGGTCGTGGGTCGTGTCGCCCGGATCGTCCGGCAGCGTCAGGTGGAGGTGCAGCGTCCCGGTCTGCCCCGGCGCGAGCGCGAGGCTCGACGGCGTGACCGTGTCCACGGCGCCGAAGCGCTGGCTGGTGAACTCGAGGTGCACCGGCCCGGAGAACGTGCCGTCGCGGATGAAGACGATCGCCTTCCACGTCCCGGCGGTCGGGTGGTGGACGTCGACCTCGCCGTGGTTGCCGTCGCCCTGGGGCCGCGTGTAGGCGGCGTAGTTGCCGTCGGGGTCGACGAGCGCCAGGCCGATGCGGGCCTTCGGCCCCGGCCAGGCGTCGAAGGCCACGAGGCGGTCGGCGCCGGCCGGCACGGTGAACGTCGCCTCCTGGAACGGACGCGGCGCGCCGAACTGGTCGATGAACGTCGGCTTGGTGGCGTCGAGCTGGACGGTCGTGGTCGCGTCGTCCAGCGTGGTCGCGATCGCGCGGCCCTGCGCGGTCACCGTCTGCGCGTCGGCGCCCGTGTTGGTCACGGTCACGTCCTGGTCGGCGGGCGCGCTGCCCGCCGGCCCGCTGATGTCGAGCTGCGTCGGCCCGATCACCAGGCTGTGGCCCGTGCGCGTCGTGGTGCCCAGCGAGCTCGCGGCCTGGACCGCCTTGAGCGTGTCCATCTCGCCCGCGCCCTCCTCCTCGCTCGGGAAGCCGAGGTCGTTGGCGGTGCTGGTCAGGAGTTGCTTGACCAGCGCGGGCGACGGCGTGGCCCCGCCGTGCGTGTCGCGGTAGGCCTGCACGATCAGCGCGGCGCCGCCGGCGATGAACGGCGCCGACTCGCTGGTGCCGCCGAACTGCTGCAGCGGCGAGCCGGTGCCGGCGAAGCTGGTGCACTCCTCGTAGATCGCGATGTTCGGGCTGCACAGCGCCCAGCCCGCCTCGCCGGGCGCGACGAGGTCGTGGACGTGGCCGCCCTGGTCGACTCCGGCCGACTCGATCGAGGAGATGTTGTCGCTCGCGAAGCCGCCGCCCCCGAGCTGGAAGCCGTAGGACGTGGTCTGGGCGTAGTTGCGGAAGTTCGTGCTCGCCCCGGCCGCGATGACCGCCGGGTCGCTCGCCGCCGAGCTCACGCTCGACTCGACGCCCGAGTCGCCCGTGCTCTCGACCACGGTCGCGCCCGCGGCGACGGCCTGCTCGTTGAACTGGCGGGTCAGGTCCTGCGTGCTGTCCGGGATCGGGTACTCGCCGAAGGACTCGCTGAAGATGTCGGCGTGATCGACCGTCAGGGCGTAGTCGAGGCCCTCGAGGATCGTCGAGTTGAACGCCGAGCTCGCGTTCCCGAACACCTTGATGCCGATCAGCGAGGCGCCGGGGGAGATGCCGCGCACCGTGATGTTGCAGCCCGCGGGCAGCGGGTGGGCGGGGTTGACGAAGTCCGCGAGGTCGTAGACCTGGCGGCCCTGGGCGGCGATCGAGCTCGCGTCGCCGAACGCCTCGGCCGCGCCGGTCACGGCGTCGGGGCCGTCACCGCTGAAGTCCTTGTAGTCGATGAAGACCTTCGACCCGTCGGCACGGACGAAGTCGGGGTTGTTGGTGTCCAGCCCGTCGGCGAAGAAGGCGACCTTCACGCCCTTGCCCGTGGCGAGGCTCTGGGCCTGCGGGGTCGCCGGGTCGGTGAACGCGGTGTGCGTCGTCTGCAGCGCCTCGGGCTCGAGCAGCGGCTTGGCCGGGTCGCTCGGGCACGTGGCGGCCGGCGGGGTGCCGTTGGGCACGGCCAGGTTGGCGCTGGCGCTCGGGAAGCCGGGTGCGTCGTCGACCCTCGGCAGGCGGATCACCGCGTCGGGGACCACGCGCGCCACGGCCGGATCGGCGCGGAGCTGCGCGCGCTGGGCGCCGGTCACGGTGGCTGCGAAGGCGTTGAGAGCGCGGAACTGGTGCGTGATGCGCCCGCCGGCCCGGCGGATGCGCCGGAACAGCGGCGCCCGCTCGCGCGCCTCGAGGCGCACGCGCGCGCGCAGATCGGCGGCCGACGCCGGGTGGGCGCGGTGCTGGTTGCGCAGGACGACGATGACGCGACTGGAGACGGACCGCGCCTCAGCGACGACGTCGCTCGCCGAGCGGCCGCGGTGCCGGGAGTGGGCGTGGAGCTTGGGCACGCTGGCCACCGCCCCCGCGGCGCCACCGAGCGCGAGCACCGCCGCGCCCAGCCCCGCAGTCATCCGCGACCGGCGACTCCCGAAACCTGGCACGTCGACCTCCCGAGATGGTTGCCTGCCCGTCGATGCCGGCAGGGACTCGCGCGCTATGTACCCCGCACGTGGACGACCCTACCCAGTTGGTTGGACCGGATGACAGAGTGGCGCCGAAACCCGTCCTCGACGCGCCGCGTCAGCCGAAGGTGAACGAGTACGCGCGCACGCCGGGGGAGAGCCGCAGCGTCAGCCGCCGCTGCGCCGGCCCCGCCAGCGCGACCAGGTGGTACAGGCGCTGGCGGTCGACCGTCACCGCTCCGCCGTGCACGTCGGCTCCCGCCTGCGCCGGCGCGATCGGGCGGCCGTCGAGCGCCACGGAGACGCGCCCGCGTCCGCCCGGCGGCGGGCCGAGGACGATGTAGACGTCCTTGCCCACGACCTCGGCGTCGATGCCCGCGCCGGCGCCGGCCGTCGCCTGCTCGTCGGCCTCGGTCCACGTCCCCGACAGCGAGAAGCGGTTCGCGCTCAGGTCGCGCGTCGCCGTGTACGTCCGCGTCCCGCTGGCGGGCGCCGGGTCGAAGCCCTCGGCCCGCGCGAGGCCGACGTAGGTCTCGGGCGTCGTGGCCGCCGTCGGCAGGACGACGCCGTGGGGGCTGGCCATCGCGCCGGGGCTGCGGTGGTTGGCCTCCTGCAGCAGCGAGCGGATCGACATCTCCGTCTTGTCGTAGTCGCCCTCGCCGAAGCTCGCCGAGCGCACCTCGCCGGTCGCGTCGATCAGGTACTCGGACGGCCAGTACTGGTTCGACCACGCGTTCCAGGTCGCCAGCGCGTTGTCCTGGACGACGGGGTAGCGGATGCCGTCGGTGCGGATGGCGGTGGCGACGTTGGAGGCGATGCGCTCGAACGGGAACTCGGGCGAGTGCACGCCGACGACGACGAGACCGTCGTGGCGGTAGCGCGCGTCCCACGCCCGCAGGTACGGGATCGTCCGGATGCAGTTGATGCAGGTGTAGGTCCAGAAGTCGACGAGGACGACGTGGCCGCGCAGGCCGGCCAGCGTCAGCGGGCGGCCGCCCGCGGTGTTGAACCACCGCTGCGTGCCGGTGAAGTCGGGCGCGCGGCCGAGCCGCGGCAGCGCCGCGCCGCCGACGCCGGCGCCGCGCTGGGCGGCGGCGACCTCGAAGCGCGAGCTCCCGCGCAGGTGCGCGAGGCGGCCGGCCACGGCGTGCGAGCTCTCCAGGGCGCGCGTGGGGTCGACGAGCCCGGCGGGCAGGTGCCGGGCGATCGCCGACTGGAAGCGCAGGTCGAGGTTCGTCGCCATCGCGACCGCGGTGAGCACGAGCACGACGCCGAGCGCCCGCTGCAGCAGCGGGCCGCGCCCGGCCGAGCGCAGCCGGCCGGCGAGCGCGCGGCCGCCGAGCGAGAGGGCGAGCAGCACGAGCGCCGAGCCCAGGGCGAAGCCGAGCCCGACCGGCACGGCGCGCGAGGACGCGGCCCCGACGGTGATGACCGCGGCCAGGATCGGCCCCGCGCACGGCGCGTAGACGAAGCCCAGCGCGGCGCCGACGAGCAGGCCCGAGGCGAAGCCGTCGCCGCGCCCGCGCGGGCCCAATCGCGCCAGCCGCGACAGCGGCGCCTCCAGGCGGGCGGCGACCGCCGGCACCATCATCGCCACGCCGAACGCCGCGAGCACGACGATGGCGAGGGTCCGCGTGGCGCCCGGGCCGAGTCCGACGCCGTCGATGAGGCTCGCCAGCCCGACGATCGTCACGGTGAAGGTCGTCGCCAGCCCGAGGGCGATCCCGACCGGCCGCCGGCGCCCGCCGGCGGCGCCGGCGCTCAGCAGCGCGGGCAGGACCGGGAGCACGCACGGGCTCAAAGCGGTGCCGGCTCCGGCGACGACCGCGAAGAGGACCAGGAGCGCCATGTGCGGTCAGTCTCCGCTGCCGCGCGGAACGTTGCGCCGATCCTCGCGGCGCGTCCCGCGCTCAGCCCGGGCGGTGGTACCAGGGCTCGTCGTCGATCGCGGCGGCCAGCGCCGCCGTCCCGCCGGTCAGCACCGGCTCGCCGTGGGTCACGAGGACGCGCCGCGCGCCGAGCTCGAGCAGCGGGCGCAGCGTGGGGTTGAAGCGCTCGCGGTGGAAGCGCTGCACCCGCTCGTCGACCGGCCGCTGGGCCCACACCCGCAGCCGCCCGCCCTCCTCGACGACGGCGTCGCCGAAGGCCAGCGCGTCGTGCGAGGGGAGGTGGAGGGGCAGCTCCATGCGCCGCGGGCGGCCGATCGCGTACGCGACGGCGCCGCCCGGCAGCGCGTCGCCGGCCTCCAGCGGGCGCAGGGCCGAGCGGTCGCGCAGGCGCTTGGCGACGTTGGGGTGGCCGTGGATCGTGGCCCCGTCCGCGCGGTAGCGCTCCCACAGCGTCTCGGCGCTGCGGGCGTGGTAGGGGATCGTGACGAGGATCGCCACCGCGCCGCCGGCGTCCGCCGCGGCCGCGTCGAGCACGTCGAGGACGGCGTCCTCGCCGCCGTCGCCGTCGGCGTCGGGCAGGAGCGGGTCGACGAGCAGCAGCGCGTCGTCGGCCTGCACGGCGAAGCTCGCGACCTCGCGGCCGAACTCGCCCGGATGCCACTGCGGATGGCGCGCCGTCCAGCGCCAGAGGCCGTCGGCGAGGCGCTGCGGGGTCGGGGCCATCGGTCCATTCAACCCTCCGGGCGGGCGACGTGGAAGGCTTCGCGCCATGCAAGCGCTGCAGATCTCGGAACTCGGCGGCCCCGACGCGCTCGAGGTCGTGGACCTCCCCGAGCCCGGGTCGCGCCATCCCATGACCGGCGAGGAGGGCGTCGTCATCGACGTCCGGGCCGTCGCCGTCTCGTTCCCCGACCTCCTGCAGACGCGCGGGCTCTACCAGATGAAGCCCGAGCTGCCGTTCGTCCCGGGGACCGAGGTCGCGGGCGAGGTCGTCAGCGCGCCGGCCTCGACCGGCCTGTCGCCGGGCGAGCGCGTCATGGCGATGACGATGGTCGGCGGGATGGCCGAGCGCAGCGTCGGGCTCGCGGCGCTGACGTTCCCGCTGCCCGAGCCGCTCGACTTCGCCCAGGGCGCGGCGATGATCATGAACTACCACACGGCCTACTTCGCGCTGAAGCTGCGCGGACGCGTGCGCGAGGGCGAGCGCGTGCTCGTCCACGGCGCCGCGGGCGGCGTCGGCACCGCGGCGCTGCAGGTGGCCAAGGGCCTGGGCGCGCGCACGGTGGCCGTCGTCTCCAGCGACGACAAGGAGCGCGTCGCCCGCGAGGCCGGGGCCGACGACGTGGTCCGCTCCGACGGCCCCTGGAAGGACGAGGTCAAGGAGCTCACGGGCGGCGGCGTCGACGTCGTCATCGACCCGGTGGGCGGCGACCGCTTCCTCGACAGCCTGCGCAGCCTGCGTGAGGACGGGCGGCTCGTCGTGGTCGGCTTCGCCGGCGGCGCCATCCCCGAGGTGAAGGTCAACCGCCTGCTGCTCAACAACGTCGACGTCGTCGGCGCCGGCTGGGGCGCCTACGTCCTGCGGCGCCCCGAGGTCGGCGCCCAGATCGGCGATGCGCTCGCGGCGATGGTCGCCGACGGGAGCGTCCGGCCGATCGTCGGCGCGCGCTTCCCGCTGCGCCGCGCCGCCGACGCGCTGCGCCTGCTCGACGAGCGCGGCGCGCTGGGCAAGATCGTGCTCGACGTGCCCGGCTGACCGCCGCCGCTACCCGCGCGCCATGGCCGCGTACTCCTCGTTGGGGAGCATGTTCGTGGCCATCGCCATGCGGTTGGTGAAGTTGTACATCGCCGCGACCTCCGCGACGTCCCATGCCTCCTCGAGCGTGAGGCCGACGTCGAGCAGGCTCTGCAGGTCGGCGCGGTCGAGGTCGCGCGGGCACCGGGTGAGCTTCTCCGCGTAGGCGCAGATCGCGCGGCGGCGCTCGTCGAGGCCGGCGCGGCGCCAGTCGAACGCGATCCGCTCGCCGAGCACGGGGTCGCCGAGCGCCTCGCGCAGCGCAGCCCCGTGGGCCACCAGGCAGTACAGGCAGTCGTTGGCGGCGCTGACGACGACGGCGATCATCTCGCGGTCGGCGGCGCCGAGGTTCTCGGTCGGCTCGTGCACGGCGCGGAAGTGGGCGAACCACAGGCTCAGGCGCTCGGGCCGGAACGCGTAGGCGCGGAAGACGTTGGGCACGAAGCCCAGCGCCTCGCGCGCCTTGGCGAACAGGCCCTGCAGGCGCTCGGGCAGCGCCGCCTCGTCGGGGACGGGGAAGAAGGAGCCGACGTCGCCGGCGTTGGGGTCTGCCATGGGGCGACAACCTAACCCCCGTGCGCCATGTCCGGCATGAACCCCGGCGCCGTGTTCCCGTCGGCCGGGATCGGGTTGGCGCGCAGGATCCGCGCCAGGTGGACGACGTTGTGCGCCATCCAGCGCGAGGTCTTCTGCGTGTAGGCGCTCTGGTCGCCGCCGGCCTCGATGTACGACGGGCCCGGCCCGGCGTCGCCGACCCAGTAGGTGTCGGCGTTGGGCGGGATCGTGAAGCCGAGGTGGCTGAGGTTGAAGAGCGTGGTGCCGGCCGCGTCGTGGGCGCCGTCCTCGTTGCCGGTCACCACCACGCCGCCGACCTTGCCGTACATCGGGTACTGGCCGACGTCGTTGGTGAGCTGGTAGGTGCCGTCGAGGCGCTCGATGACCATCTGCGCCACCGAGCCGCGGACGCCGAACCAGATCGGCGTGCCGACGATGAGGATGTCGCACGCCATCACCTTCTCGAGGATCAGCGGCCACTCGTCGCCGTCGCCCTCGTCGTTGGTGACGCCGAAGGGCACGCGGTGGTCGACCACGCGCACGGTCTCGGTCTCGCAGCCCAGCGACGCGATGATCTCCAGCACCCGGTCGCCGAGCGCCTGCGTGTTGGAGACCTCGGGCGAGGGCTTGAGCGTGCAGTTGAGGAACAGGGCCTTGATCGGCCGGTCGTCGTCCATGCGCGGTCAGTCCTCCCCGGGGCGGTGGCGTTACTCCGGCTCGACGGCGATCGAGAACGTCGCCTCGTGGCGTTCGCCCGGGGGCACGAGGACGAGTCCCTGGCCGCTGACGAGGGCGTTGGTGGGCGCGGCCATCGGCTCGAAGCAGACGACGTCCTCGGTCGGCGGCGCGAAGACCTGCGCGGCGGGGTAGCCGTGCTCGAGGCGCACGGCGATGCGCCGCCCGCCGCCGGCGAGGACGAACGCCGCGCCCGGCGCGACGTCGGCGTAGCCGTCGTCGAAGATCCGAGCGCCGAGCTCGCCGGCCCAGGCGTCGACGGCGGTGGACGCGCCGGTGGGGATCTTGCGCTCGTCGAGCTCGAGGTGGCGCATGGCGGGCAGCTCGACGCGCCAGCGCTCGCGCGGCACGCCGGGCAGGCGCAGGTACGGATGGAAGCCGAAGGCGACGGGCACCGGGCGCTGCGCGCCGGCGACGATCGTCGTTCGCAGCGTCAGCGCGCGGTCGCGCAGCTCGACGTCGAGCCGCAGGCGATGGGGGAAGGGGAAGGCCGCCAGCAGCTCGGGGTGGGCGCCGAAGTCCAGCTCGGCCGCGAGGCCGGCCGCCGTCACGCCCGCCTCCCAGTACGGCGATCCGCCGAGCACCCCGTGGATGGGCAGGTCGTGCTCCTCGCGGCGGAGGACCGGCGACTCGGGGTCGAGCGCGACCTCGACGTCGCCGACGCGGTAGCTCCAGGCCGCCAGCCGGTTGGCCCACGGGTACAGCAGCGGGATGCCCATCGTCGAGCCGGTCGCCGCGTAGCGGGCGAGGCGGTCGGCGCGCCCGAGCAGCTCGGCGTCGCCGTCGCGCAGCGAGACGCCCACCATCCCGACGCCGGGGACGAACGTCGCCTCCAGCGGCGCCGAGGCGCAGCGCAGCCGCACCGCCTCGTGGCCGTCGACGCGCGTGCGCTGGATGAGCTCCGCCATGGCCCCGTGCGCGACTGTAGCGGCGCGCCGGCCGATCGCGCGAGCGGCGACCGGCCGGCGACCGACGAGCGCGAGGTCAGCCCGTCGCGATGACGATCGGGCAGTCGACGACGAAGTCCGCGAGGGTCAGTCGTGCGTGGCGATCTCGAAGCTCACGCGGAAGTTGCGCCGGCCCTGGAAGACCTCGCCGCTGCCGGTCCAGCGCACGCCGCCGCGGATGACGGTGAGCGTGCAGGTCGCGCGCGCTGGCGCGCGCATCGAGCAGGTCACCAGCGCGGGCTGGTCGCCGCCGGCCCGGATCTGGCGGGCCATGAGCGTGGCGGCGCGCCCGGGGCTCAGCCGCCCGGCGTAGCCCCGACGCATGGCGACCGTGCGGGTCGCGGCGAAGCGGGCCGCGCCCAGCTCGGGGCCGTCGTGCGTCTCGCCGTGATCGTCGGGCTCGATCGAGATGCCCTGCCCGGTCGGCGACCCGTCGGCGAGCGCCACCGCGGGGGCGGCGAAGACCAGGAGGGCGAGCAGCATGGGCAAACGCGCGAGACGCACCAGGTCAGGGTGACGCGGCGCAGCACGAAAACCCACCGTAGAACCCGCACATTGCACCGGCGGGCGTGCGGAGGGGCGCCGATGGCATCATGCTCGCCGATGGCGGACGCCGCCGGCGGCTTCGGCCCCGACCACCTCCCCTACGGCGTCTTCAAGCGCGCCGGCGAGCAGCCGCGCGTCGGCGCTCGGCTGGGCGACGGCGTGCTCGACCTCGCCGTGCTCGCGCGCGAGGGCCTGCTCGACGAGGACCCGGCGCTGTTCGCGCAGCCGACGCTGAACCCGTTCATGGCCGCCGGGCGCGCGGCGTGGGCCCGCGTGCGCGAGGGCCTGCGCCGGATCGTGCGCGGTCCCGACGCCGAGGCCACGGCGGTGCCGCTGGACGAGGCCAGGCTCCTGCTGCCGTTCGCCGTCGCCGACTACGTCGACTTCTACTCGTCGGTCGAGCACGCGAGCAACGTCGGGCGCCTCTTCCGCCCCGACGCCGACCCGCTGCCGCCGAACTGGCGCCACCTCCCGATCGGCTACCACGGGCGCGCCGGCACGGTCGTCGTCAGCGGCACGCCGATCCGCCGCCCGTCCGGCCAGCGGCGGGGCCCGGGCGAGGAGGCTCCCAGCTACGGCCCGAGCGCGCGCCTGGACGTCGAGCTCGAGCTCGCCTTCGTCGTCGGCACGCCGACCACGCTGGGCGAGCCCGTGTCGGTGAGCGAGGCGATGGAGCACGTCTTCGGCGCCCTGCTGCTCAACGACTGGAGCGCGCGCGACCTGCAGGCCTGGGAGTACCGGCCGCTGGGCCCGTTCCTGGGCAAGTCGTTCGCGACCTCGGTCGCGGGGTGGGTGACGCCGCTGGACGCGATCCTCGAGCGCCGCGTGCCGGCGCCCGCCCAGGACCCCGAGCCGCTGCCCTACCTGCGCGAGGAGCCCTGGGCGCTCGACCTGGCGCTCGAGACGGTGCTCAACGGCAGCGTCGTCACGCGGACCAACGCCCGCCACCTGTACTGGTCGCCGGCGCAGCAGCTCGCGCACATGACGGTCAACGGCGCCTCGCTGCGCACCGGCGACCTGTTCGCCTCGGGCACGATCTCGGGCCCCGAGCGTGGCGAGCGCGGCTCGCTGCTGGAGCTGTCGTGGAACGGGGCCGAGCCGCTCGAGCTCGACGACGGGTCGACCCGCACGTTCCTGGAGGACGGCGACGAGGTCGTCCTGCGCGGCAGCGCGGGCGACGCCGTGACGCTGGGCGAGGTCCGCGGCCGCGTCGAGCCCGCCCGCTGATGGCGCTCCCCAAGGCCATCCGCCGCCTCGCGCCCGACCGCCTGCGCGACGACGTCCGGCTGCGCTCGCTGCTCGTCGGCTCGGGCCTGATCCCGCCACGGACGATGCACTCCGACGCCGACGCCGGCGTGCTGCGCGCCGTCGCGGCCGGCCGCCGGCGCGTGGTCGAGATCGGCGTCTACGAGGGCTCGTCGGCGGTTGCGCTGTGCGCGGTCATGGGGCCCGAGGCCGAGCTGCACCTCGTCGACCCCTTCGGCCGGCACGGTTGGGCGCTGCCCGCCGGGTGGGGCGCGACCGAGGGCGCGAGCCGGCGGGTCGTCGAGCGCGCGCGCCGCCGCCACGACGGGCCGCGCGTGACCTGGCACGTCGACTACAGCGCGCCCGTCGCCGCGCGCTGGCACGGCGAGGTCGACCTCGTGTTCGTCGACGGCGACCACTCCGAGGCCGGCGTGCAGACCGACTGGGACGGCTGGCATCGCTTCGTCGCCGCCGGCGGCGCGGTGGCGTTCCACGACGCGCGCCTGTCGCAGGACGGCGGCCGCGGCCTTCCCGGGCCCACCGCGGTGGTCGACCGCCTGTTCCGCGGACCGGCGGCGGTCGCCGGGTGGCGGATCGCCCACGAGGCCGACCGGACCGTGGCCGTCGTGCGGGACGGCTAGAGCCCGTAGGCCTCCAGCAGCTTCAGCCACAGCTCGCTGCGCGTGGGGAAGCACGGCACCGCGTGCCAGAGGTCGTCGATCGGAACCTCGCCGACGACGGCGATCGTCGCCGCGTGCAGCGCCTCGCCGATCTCGGCGCCGGTGAAGGTCGCGCCGACGATGACGCGCCGCTGCTCGTCGACGACGATGCGCGCCGTGCCCGGTGCGCCGCGTCCGACGAAGGAGCCGCCCGCGTTGCCGCCCGTGGGCACGTCGACGGCGCGCGCGTCGATGTCGGCCTGCAGCGCGCTGGCCAGCGTGTGGCCGACGGCGGCGACCTGGGGGTCGGTGAAGGTGACCCGCGGGCTGAGCGCGCCGTCGCTGGCGTGGCGCAGGGCGACGTCCCGGCCCAGGATGTGGTCGGCGGCGATCCGCGCCTGGTACTTGCCCATGTGCGTGAGCAGGGCGCGGCCGTTGGCGTCGCCGACGACGTAGAGCCAGTCGTGACCGGGGACGCGCAGGGCGTCGTCCACGGCGACCGCGTGGCCGGCCTCGATGCCGAGGTCCTCGAGGCCGAGGCCGAAGGACAGGACGCGGCGCCCGACGGCGACGAGGAGCTGGTCGCCCGCGACGCTCGTGCCGTCGTCGAGCTCGACGGTCACGCGCCCGTTCGTGCGGCTGACCGCGGTGGCGCGGGTGTCGGCGCGGATCTCGACCCCCGCCTGCGCCAGCGCGGCGCACACCTCGTCGCCGGCGAACGGCTCCTCGCGCGCGAGCACGCGCGGGCCCGCCTCGATCACCGTCACGCTCGAGCCGAACGACGCGAAGGCGGTCGCCATCTCGACCCCGATGGTGCCGCCGCCGAGGACGACGAGGCTCGGCGGCACCTCCTTGGCCGTCACGGCCTCGCGGTTGGTCCACGGGCGCGCCTCGCGCAGCCCCGGGATCGGCGGGACGGCGGCCACGGTGCCGGTGGCGAGGACGACCGCGCGCCGCGCGGTCAGCGTCTCGTCGCCGACGCGCACCGTGCGCTCGCCCGCGAGGCGGCCGCGGCCGCGGACCAGCTCGATCCCGCGATCGGTGAGCCACGGCACCTGGCCGTCGTCGTGGAGATGGTCGACGACCTCGTCGCGGCGGTCGAGCACCGCCTGGACGTCGAGCCCGGCGACCGGCGCGTCGGCGCCCGGTATCCGCCGGGCCTCGGCCAGGATCTGCGCGGGGCGCAGCAGCGCCTTGGACGGCATGCAGCCGTAGAACGAGCACTCGCCGCCGACGAGGCTCTCCTCGACCACGGCGACCTCGAGCCCGGCCTCGGCCAGGCGTCCGGCGCACACCTCGCCCGCCGGCCCCGCCCCGATGACGACGACGTCGAAGCTCCGCTCGCTCATGGCGCGCAGTCAACGCGGACCGCGGCGTCGTTACAAGGCGGCGCGCTGGCATGATCCCACCCGTGAGCGGGGCGCCGAGTGTCGAATCCGTGGCCCGCGCGGCCGATCCCGACCGCGTGCAGCGGCTGATCGCGCTCGTCGAGGAGACGCTGCGCGCCCGGGCCCCGGGCGAGGGCGACGAGCTCGTGGCCCGGCTGCACGACCACCTGCGCGCCTGGCGCCCGCACCTGCTCGAGGGCGTCAACCCGCTGCTGGAGGGCGCCGGCCAGGAGTGGGACGCCGCGCGCGCCGCCGCCTACGCGCCGACCGAGCGCGCGGGCGCGGTGCACCTCGAGCTCGGGACCTGGACCGCGTTCCCCGAGGCGCGCACGCGCGAGCTGGCGGACGCCGACGGGCTGGCCGAGCTCATCCGCCTCGACGTCGACCCCGCGCACCCGGTCGACGTCGTCGCCGACGCCACGGCCCTGCCCTTCCGCTCGGGCGCCCTGGATCGCGTCGGGTCCAACTCGGTGCTCGAGCACATCGCCTACCCGCACCAGGTGCTGGCCGAGTGCCATCGCGTCCTGCGGCCGGGCGGCGTCATGGTCCACGTCATGCCGTTCGTGTGGTGGCTGCACGGCTATCCCGACGACTACGTGCGCCTCACGCCGCCGTTCTTCGAGCGCGTCTGCCGCGAGATCGGCTTCGTCGACGTGCAATGCGACGTCGAGGCCACCGGCGGGCTCTACAACACGCTGCACAACGCGAGCAAGATGGGCGCCGTCGACGCGAGCCGGCCCGACGCGGCGGCCATGCGCGAGCTGCACGAGCTCGCCGCGCTGCTCCTCGGCGCGCTCGTCCCGTTCGACCGCGCCTTCGAGGACGCCGGGCGCATGTGGTTCCACTCGGTCCGCGTGCTCGCCCGCAAGGCCGGCGACTACGAGCCCAGCCGCCGCCCGCGCGGCAGCGGCCCGTTCGCGCGGCGCGCGCTGGACCTGCTCGCCGACCCGGCGACCAAGGCGCCGCTGCGCGTGCGGCCCGGCCAGCTCGTGTGCGAGAGCAGCGGGGTCGCCTATCCGGTCCGCCGCGGGGTGCCGAACTTCCTCGCGCCCGGCCCGGTGCGCCGCTGGCGGTGGCGCTGATGGACGACATCGGCCTCGTCACGGCCGACAACCCGGGGCCGTACACGCTGCGCGGCACGAACACGTGGCTGGTCGGGCGCCACCCGTGCTGGGTCGTCGACCCCGGGCCGCTGGCCGAGGACCACCTCGCGCGGGTGCTGCGCGACGCGGCCGACCGCGGCGGCATCGCCGGCATCGCCCTGACCCACGGCCACCTCGACCACAGCGAGGCGGTGGACGAGCTGCGCCGGCGGGCCGGTGGGGTTCCGGTCGCCGCGGCCGCCTGGGAGGGCGCCGACGTGCGGCTGGCCGACGGCGACGCGTTCGGGCCGCTGACCGTCGTGGCCACGCCCGGCCACGCCCCCGACCACCTCGCGTTCGTCGCCGGCGGCGCGTGCTTCTCCGGCGACGCCGTCCTCGGGGAGGGCTCGGTGTTCGTGGCGCCCGACCCGGGCGCGCTGCGCGGCTACCTCGAGGCGCTCGGGCGGCTGCGGGCGATGGCGCTCGAGGTCATCTGCCCCGGCCACGGCTCGGTCGTGCTCGATCCGCTCGAGCGCCTGGACGCCTACGTCGCCCATCGCCTGGAGCGCGAGCGCAAGCTCGTGGCCGCCCTCGACGCCGGGCTGCGCGGCGCCGACGAGCTGCTCGACCGCGTGTGGAGCGACGCCCCCTCGGCGCTGCGGCACGCGGCCACGGCGACGCTCGCCGCCCACCTCGACAAGCTCGAGGAGGAGGGGCGCCTGCCCGACGGCGTGCAACGCCCCCGGGTCGCGCTCTAGCCGAGCTTCAGCCAGTCCAGCAGCTCGGGGTTCATGTCGGCCACCGCCGGCTCGAGCTCGCCGATCCGCGAGCGCTCGACCAGGGCGACGCGCAGCACGTCGGCGACGGTCACCTCGTGGTCGGGGCGGTGGACGACCTCGACCGCATCGCCGGCCTCCACGGTGCCGGCGGCGGTCACGGACAGGTACGCGCCGGGGCGCCCGGCGGCCACGAAGCGCTTGGGGAAGCGCGGGTCGCCCATCCGGGCGCCGAGCTTGAAGCAGGGCACGCGCGGGCCGCTGACGCGCACCTCGGCCGAGCCGACCCGCCAGCGCTCGCCGATGCGCGCGCCGGTCACGTCGACGCCGGCCAGGGTCAGGTTCTCGCCGAACGCGGCCGGGCCCAGCTCGCGGCCGAGCTGCTGCGCCCACCACGCGGTGTCCTCGCACGCGTACGCGTAGGCCGCCTTGTACGGGCCGCCGTGGTGCCGGCTGTCGGCCTGCTCGTCGCCCGCCAGGCCGGTCGCGTCGAGCGCCACCGGGCCGGCGGCGGGCTCCTTGACGATGGCCGACCGCAGCCGGCGGCGGCCGACCTGCAGGGGCGCGGGACGTCCGACGTTGACCGAGGCGACGCGGGGCATGGCGACGCCACCCAGTCTGACACGCGGGGGCTTCCTAGATGCCGGGCAGGGAGAGCCGCAGGCGGGTGCCCGAGCCGGGCTCGGAGTCGATCGTCAACGCGCCGCCGCGCTCGGCGACGCCGTTGGCCAGGAGCGCGAGGCCCATGTGCCCGGCAGCATGCCCGGCGCGCAGGTCGCCGGCGGTCATCCCGCGCCCGTCGTCGGCGACCAGCAGCGTGACCTGGTCACCCTCGCGGCGCAGCGAGACCGTGGCGGTCCGGGCGCCGGCGTGGCGGTCGACGTTGCGCAGCGCCTCCTGGGCGGCGCGGAAGACGAGCTCGGCCGTGTCCCGCGGGAGCTCCTCGTCGAGGGCGACGTCGACGCTCACGTCGACCCCGCGCTGCACGAGCGGCCGGGCGAGGACCTCGATCGACTGGGCCAGGTCCTGCTCGCGCTCGGACGGGTTCAGCTCGACGAGCAGCGTGCGCAGCGCGCGCATGGAGTCCTGGCACACCTTCGCGCTGCGCGCGAGCGTGCCGCGCAGGTCGCCGTCGGCGCCGCCGGGCTCGACGCGCTGGGCCATCGAGTGCAGCTCGTAGGCGACGCCGGCGAGGTCCTGGACGACGCCGTCGTGCAGCTCGGCGGCGATGCGCAGGCGCTCGGTCTCGCGGGCATCGTCGGCCCTGCGGGACAGCCGCTCGCGCACCTGCTCCTCGGAGCGCACGCGCCGGGCCAGGAACCACGCCAGCGGGAGCTGGGCGGCCGCCAGCGCGACGAGCAGGGCCAGCAGCAGCGGGGTGAACGTGGCGAAGATGCGGTGGCTGCCGGCGGCGATCGCCTGCGAGCGGTGATAGGCCTCGAGCACGACCTGGCGGCCGCCGGCCACCGTGAGCGGGAGGTACACCTCGACCAGCCGGCCGCGGCCGCGCTCGAACCGGTTCTCCGGGCGCGTCAGGTCGCTGACCTCGGCGCGCGGCTGGCCGGTGTCGAGCGCGTCGCGCAGCTCGTCGTCGGGCGCGAAGCGCCGGCCGACGAGCGCCCGGGCGTCGGAGTAGACGATGCGGCCGTCCGGGGTCCACACCTTCACGCGCACGATCGGGCCGGGGAGCAGGTGGCGGTGGACCGAGCGATCGAGGGCGTCGATCGCGCCCGGATCGCCGTCGAGCACGTCGGGCGTGACGCCGTCGCGGATCACCGTGCGCGCGAACGCGGTGGTCAGCACGCGGGCGTCGTGCAGCGCCTCGCCGGTGGCGTAGTGGCGCAGCAGCACCGTGCCGATGGTCGCGATGACGATCAGCAGCGCGACGCTCGACACCACGAACTGGACGAGCACCACCCGCGTGCCGGAGGCGCGGGGGGGGCCCGCGGGC
>JAXDHQ010000319.1:0-18346 GCA_034664395.1 Solirubrobacteraceae bacterium
CCCGGTCTCGACGTAGGGGTAGTCGCCCAGGCAGTGGAAGGCCTCCGAGAGGTGGGCGGCCTGGTCGGCCTCGCTCACGCCGGCGGCCTTCTGGCCCGCCCACATCCCGCGCGCGCAGGTCGAGGTCACGGTCGTCCAGCCCAGCTCGGTCATCCAGATCGGCTTGGCGCCGTCGCCGTTGGCGGCCATCACGTCGTGCACGGTGCGAAAGCCCAGGAAGGTGAAGCGCGCGACGTTGCCGTCCTCGCGGTAGAAGCTGCTCGGCGGGGCGACCAGGCAGGCGGTGTCGGTGTGGACCGCGGCGGCGTCGAACGAGCCGGCGGCGCCGTTGGCGTAGAGCTGCTGCAGGTAGCCGTAGTTGTTGCCGGTCAGCGGGCCGAGCAGGACCTTGGCCTGCGGGTCGGCGGCCTTGATCGCCGGGTAGGCGGCCTTCAGGACGGCGGCGTAGCGCGCCGGGTCGGGACCGCCGGCCCAGAACAGGCTCTCGTCCTCCTCGTTCCAGACCTCGTACGCGGCGGCGCCGCCGGCGGCCGCCATGCGCCGCGCGAACTCGCCCGCGAAGGCGGCGAAGTCGGCCGGATCGGGCGGGGTCGTGGAGCCGTCGGGCGCGCCGGTGAGCACGAACACCGGGGCCATGCCGCGGGCGCGGGCGCCGGCCACGATGCCCTGGTAGGCCGCGTAGCCCCCGGGGAACGAGCTGCGCTGGGCGAAGACCCGGACGTACCTGGCGCCGGTGGCGGCAGCCTGGTCGAGGTCGGCGGAGGTGGGGACCCCGGCGACGTTGATGCCGGGCACGGCCGCGTGCGCGGCCGGAGCCAGCGCGAGCGCAGCCAGGAGCGAGAGCAGGACCGAGAGACGTCGCATCACCTGGAGCATCGGGTGATCGGTGGGATCCCTTGAGCTTCTCGCGCCGGACCTCGACACCACCACGCTAAGTTGGCCCCATGTCCCGCTCCGTAGCCTCGATCATCGCCGGTCGCGCCACCACCGACGCCCCCGGCGGCCGCGACGCCTCCACCAACCCCGCGCGGACCGACGAGGTCGTGGCCGACGTCCTGCTCGGCGACGCGTCGACCTTCGTCGCCGCCTGCCAGGCCGCCCGCGACGCGCAGCGCGAGTGGGCCGCGGTGCCCGCGCCGGTCCGCGGGCGCGCGATCCAGCAGGTCGGCCGCCTCGTCGAGGACAACAAGGAGGCGCTGGCGCGGCTCGTCACGCGCGAGATCGGCAAGCCCTACGCCGAGTCGCTCGGCGAGGTCCAGGAGATCGTCGACACCTGCAACTTCTTCCTGGGCGAGGGGCGCCGGCTCTACGGCCAGACCGTGCCCAGCGAGATGCCCGACAAGCAGCTCTTCACGTTCCGCGTGCCCGTGGGCGTGGCGGCGATCGTCACGGCGGGCAACTTCCCGGTCGCCGTCCCGGCGTGGTACCTGGTGCCGGCGCTGCTGTGCGGCAACGCCGTGGTGTGGAAGCCCGCCGAGTACGCGCCCGCCACGGGCGAGGCCCTCGCCCAGCTCTTCCTGCACGCCGGCCTGCCCGACGGCGTCTTCAACCTCGTCCTCGCCGACGGGCCGCAGACCTTCGAGGGCCTGGAGCGCGCCCTCGAGCAGCGGCTGGTCGACAAGGTCGGCTTCACCGGATCGAGCGAGGTCGGGTCGCGCATCGGCGAGCTGTGCGGGCGCCACCTGCAATCGCCGTGCCTCGAGCTGGGCGGCAAGAACCCGCTCGTCGTCATGGCCGACGCCGACCTCGAGCTCGCCGTCGAGGGCGCGCTCTTCAGCGGCTTCGGCACCGCCGGCCAGCGCTGCACCTCCCTGGGCACGGTGATCGTCGACGAGCGCGTGCACGACGAGTTCCTCTCGCGCTTCGTCGCGGCGACCCGCGACGCCGCGATCGGCGACCCGACCCGCGACGTCCTCTACGGGCCGATGATCCACGAGCGCTTCCTCGAGCGCTTCGAGAGCGACTGGCTCGGCCTCGTCCGCGACCACCACGCCGTCCACGGCTCGACCGGCACCGGGCGCATCACCGCCGCCAACCCGCGCGCCGGCTTCGTCGGCGACGACCCCGAGCAGGGCCTGTTCGTGCACCCGACGATCGTCGACGGCGTGCGCGCCGACGACGACCTGGCCAACACCGAGACCTTCGGGCCGCTGGTCGGCGTGGCGCCCTTCGGCGACTGGGAGGAGGCGATGGCGCTCGCCAACGGCCACGGCTACGGCCTGAGCGCGTCGATCTACACGACGAGCCCCACGCACGCCTTCCGCTACCGCGAGCGCATCGGCGCGGGCATGGTCAGCGTCAACAACTCCACCAGCGGCGCCGAGGCGCACCTGCCCTTCGGCGGCAACGGCAAGTCGGGCAACGGCTCGCGCCAGTCGGGGATGTGGGTGCTCGACCAGTTCACGCGCTGGCAGGCGCTCAACTGGGACTACGCGGGCCGGCTGCAGAAGGCGCAGATGGACGTCGCCGACGTGGAGGCCGACCTCAGCTATCGGCTGCGGGAGTAGCTCGGTACCAGCGCGGCGACGTCGTCGGCGGCGGATCCAGCGCCGCGCCGGCGACGAGCACGCTGGGCTCGGGGTCGGCGAGGTGGCGCGCGAGCGCCCGCTCGAAGTCCTCGGACAGGCCCTCGACGCGCTCGGCGCGCACGCCGAACGCGTGCGCCATCGCCACGAAGTCGGGGGTCAGGAGGTCGACGCCGTAGGCGCCGGCGCCCTTCTCGCGCTGGTCGTAGCGCAGCATCCCGTAGCCGCCGTCGTCGACGATGACCGCCGTCAGCGGGATGCGCTCCTGGGCCACCGTCGCCAGCTCGCCGCACGCGTAGAGGAAGCCGCCGTCGCCCGAGACGCTGACCACGGGGCCGTCGCCGCCGAGCGCGGCGCCGATGGCCTGGGGGAAGGCGCAGCCGAGCGTCCCCCAGCCCAGCGGGTACACCAGGCGCCCCGGCGCGGCGACGGGGTGGAAGCTGCCCAGCCAGTAGCCGGGGATGCACATGTCGCAGACCACCACGGCGTCGGCCGGCGCGGCGCGGCCGAAGGCGTCGAGGAACGCGAGCTCGGCGGGGTGCTCGCGCTCCAGGCGACCGCGCGCCGCGGCGCGCACGGCGGCGACGTCGACCCACGGGGCGCGCGTCCCGGCGCCCTGGGCGAGCGCCGCGGCGCCGGCCGTCGCCGCCGCCTGCACGACGGCGTCGACGCGATAGTTCTTGCTCGCGTCGGCGGCGTCGACGTTCACCGCGACGAGCGCATCCGGCTGGGGCTGCTCCCAGTTCTGGGTGGTGACGCCGTCGAGGTCGCTGCCCACGGAGATGACGAGGTCGGCGCGATCCCACAGCTCGCCGATCTCGCGCAGGTGCGGCGGCATCCCGAGCGCGAGCGGATGGCCGTCGACCAGGCCGGCCGCCTGGTAGGTGGTGAGGACGGGGGCGCCGAGGCGCTCGGCCAGCGCCGCGACCGCCGCGCCCGCGCCGTCGCGCGCGGCGCCGCCGCCGGCCCAGACCAGGGGCCGCCGCGCGCCGGCGAGCAGCTCGCGGGCGCGCTGCACGGCGGCGGGGTCGGGCTCCGGGAGCGCGGTGGGCGCCGGAGCCTGCGCCGCCTGCGCCGGCGCCGAGAGCACGTCGGTCGGGATCTCCAGGTACACCGGCCGGCGAGGGTGGGCGAGCGCGGCGGCGATCGCCGCCGTCGCGTCGGGACCGGAGAACCGGGCCTTGGTCACCGGGGCGAACATCGCGCGCTGATCGACGCACTCGTGCAGCACCCCGCGGTAGACGCCGGGCCGGCGCAGCGTGGTCGGGATGTCGGTGGCGATGACCACGATCGGCGCGCCGCCGGCCCACGCCTCACCGACCGCGCCGAGCGTGTTGGCGGCGCCCGGGCCGGTGGTGACCAGCGCCACGCCCACCCGCCCCGTGGTCCGGGCGTAGCCGTCGGCGGCGTAGGCGGCGGTCTGCTCGTGGCGCACGCCCACGAGCCGGATCGGCGACTCGCGCAGCGCCTCCCAGGCGGCGAGGTTGTGCACCCCCGGCAGGCCGAAGACGACCTCGACGCCGGCGGCCTCGAGGCTCGACACCAGCACCTGGGCGCCGGCCGCGCTCACCGGGTCAGTATCCCTCGGCCACCACGTTGCGCAGGGGCTCGCCCGCCACGTGGCGGCGGAGCTGCTGCGCCGCCAGCTCCCAGGCGGCGCGGTCGGCGGCGGGCGTGTCGCCGGCGCTGTGCGGGGTGATGAGGACGTTCGGCGCCCGCCACAGCGGGTGCTCGGACGGCAGCGGCTCGGGGTCGACGACGTCGAGCACGGCGCGGACGCGCCCCGACTCCAGCGCCTCGACGAGCGCCCCGGTGTCGGTGGTGGCGCCGCGCCCGCCGTTGACGTACAGCGCGCCCTCGCGCATGCCCGCGAGCTCGGCCGCGCCGACCGCGCCGCGCGTCGCCTCCGTGAGCGGGAGCAGGTTGACCACCACGTCGGCGCCGCCCAGCAGCTCGGGGAGCTCGTCCATGCCGCGCACGTCGTCGCGGCGGCGACGCCCCACGCCGACGACCTCGCAGCCGAAGGGCTCCAGCAGCCGCGCCACCTCGCGGCCGATCGAGCCGTGCCCGAGGATGAGGACGCTCAGGTCGCTGCCGTCGTGCATCGCCACCGGGCGCCACTGCGCGCGCGCCTGCTGCTCGGCGCAGGCGCGCGCCTGCTTGGCGTCGGCCAGGATCGCGGCCACGACCCACTCGGCCATCGCCCGGTCGCGCGCGCCGCGGGCGCTGCACAGGGTGACGCCCGCCGGCACCCGGTCGACGATCCAGTCGACGCCGGCCGACAGCACCTGGACGACGCGCAGCGACGGCATCGCCTCCAGGTCGGGCAGGTCCTCCCAGCGCGGGATGACGAACTCGACGTCGGGCCCCGGCTCGTCGGACAGCTCGACGCCCGCGGGGAGCGGCCCGAGCTGCTCGGGGTCGTAGGCCCAGACGATCACGCCGCCGGCAGCACGCGCGGCTGGGCGGCGCGGAGGCGCTCGAGGAGGTCGGCCACCTCGGCGTTGGCGCGATCGAGGTGCAGCGCCCGCTCGGAGGCGGCGATCGCGTCCGAGACGCGGTCGGTGCGCGCCAGCGCGTGCGCGTGGCGCGCCCACGCGTCGGCCGAGTCGGGCCCGAGCTGGGTGGCCTGCTCGGTCGCCGTGACCTCGCCGCCGACGTCGCCGGCCAGGTGGTGGGCGAGGGCGAGGTCGAGCAAACCGTCGACGGTCGGGCCCAGGCGGCGCGCGTGCTCGAGGGCGGCGAGCGCCGCTCCGCGGTCCATGAGCCGCAGGCGCAGGCGTCCCACCCGCTCCCAGGCGTCGGCGTCCTCGGGGCCGCGCGCCGCCGCGCGCTCGGCCGCCTCGGCGGCGAGGTCGATCGCGCCCATGTCCTCGTAGATGCGGGCGGCGAAGCGGTGGGCGGCCGGACGGCCGCCGTCGACGCGCGCCCAGTCGCGCACTGCGCGCCCGGCGGCCGCCAGGTCGCCGGCCTGCCAGAAGGCGAGCGTCATCAGGCGCAGGACGGACGCGTTGGTGGGCTCGGCGTCGCGGGCGTAGACGAGGCGCTTGGCCGCGAGCTCGTAGTCGCCCTCGACCATCGCGTGCTGGGCCGCGGTCATGAAGCGCTGCACGCGCTCGGCGCCGGGGTCGGGCTTGGAGAAGTCGACGAACTGCAGCGACCCGGCCGGCACGGTGCGCACGCCGGGAGCGAACTTGACGCGCGCCCACTGCTGCGCAGCTTGATCGTCGCCGTCGCCGGTGAAGTAGATGCCGGTGACCGAGCCGACGCCCCACTCGGGATAGCTCAGGCAGCGGGCGTAGCGGTGCACGACCGAGTGGTCGGGCACGCGCGACCCGAACGGGTCGTGCTTGGCGCGGTCGGTCTCGGCCGCGCGGCGGCGCTGCTCGGCCTCGTAGGCGCGCTGGCCCTCCTCGGCGCGTGCCTTGCGGGCGGCCGCCGCGCTGACCTTGACCGCGTTGCGCGACACGCGCCCGCCGCGCGAGCCCTCGGCCAGCGAGATGAGCTGGTCGGCCGCCTCGTTGATGGCCTTGAGATGGCGCTCGTGCTCGAACTGGCGCCCGGGCGGGGCGAGGTCGGGATGCCAGACCTTGGCCAGCCGGCGCCGCGCGAGCTGCACGTCGCGCTGGTCGAAGGGCGGCTCCAGCTCAAGCAGCAGGAGGCCCTGCTCGATGTCCAGCACCTGGGGCATGAGCCCCCGAAGATAGCGCCGAGCGCCCTAGTCGATCAGCCGGCGCTCGAGGAACACGATCGCCAGGCGCCACATGACCACCGCGAATCCGAGGAGGACCGCGATGTGGCCGAGGTCGGCCCACCCCACCCAGCCGAACGCGGCGTGGCGCACGAGCTGGACGCAATGGAAGAGCGGGTTGAAGTTGCCCAGGAGCTGCGCCCAGTGCGGCAGGCCGCTCAGCGGGAAGAAGGTGCCGGCGACCAGGAAGAGCGGCGTCAGCAGGGCGGAGTTGATGTAGCTGAAGCCGTCGATCGACTTGACGATCGCCGCGACGAGGATCCCGAAGCAGCCCCAGCCGAAGCCCGCGACGAAGCCGATGAGCGGGACGGTGAGCATCCCCCACGAGGGGTCGAGGCCGAAGACCATCGCCACCAGCATCGGCACGCTGCCGTAGGTGCCAGCGCGCGCCGCGATCCACAGCGCCTCGGCGGTGACCAGCTCCTCGGTGTCGACCGGCGCGGCGAGGATCGCGTCGTAGGTGCGCTGGAACTGGTACTTGACGTAGGTCCCGAACATGGCCGGGAAGGCGCTCGAGAACAGCACGGCCGTCGCGACGGTGCCGGTACCGACGAAGTCGACGTAGTCGTAGCCGGCGACCCGCGAGACGAGCGAGCCGAAGCCGAAGCCGAAGGCCAGGAGGTAGATCGTCGGCTGGACGGTCGACGAGAACGTGCTCGACTTCCAGAAGGACGAGAAGTTGACGACCTCGCGCACGAGGACCCCGCTCAGCGCCGAGCGCTCCAGGCGGCCGCGCATCATGCGATCTCCTCCCCGGTGAGCAGCACGAAGACGTCCTCGAGGTTGGCCGGTCGCCGCTCGCCCTCCAGGCCCTGGCCGTCGCCGATGATCGAGATGCTCGTCCCGGTGCGCCGGGTCCGCGCCCCGTTGGCGCGCGCGGCCGTCTCGATCTCGGCCAGCCGTGCCGGCCGCCCGTAGACCTCGAGGACCTCGCTCCCGGCGTGCTCGGCGACCAGCGCGGCCGGCGGCCCCTTGGCGACCTCGCGCCCGTGCGCCATGATCGTGACCGTGTCGGCCAGGCGCTGGGCCTCCTCGATGTAGTGCGTCGACATGAGGATCGAGGTGCCCTCGCTGCGCAGGCCGTCGATCAGCGCCCAGAGCTCCTGGCGCACCTGCGGGTCCAGCCCCACCGTCGGCTCGTCGAGCAGCACCAGCCGCGGGCGGTGCACGAGCGCGCGGGCGATGAGCAGCCGGCGGCGCATGCCGCCCGACAGCTTGTCCACGCGCGTGTCGCGCCGGTCGGTCAGGTTCGCCAGCGCCAGCGCCCAGTCGATCGCGGCGCGCCGCTGCGCGCGCCCGATCCGGTACAGGTGGGCGAAGACGAGCAGGTTCTGCTCGGCGGTCAGCGTGACGTCGAGGTTGTCGAGCTGGGGCACGACGCCGCACTCGGCGCGCGCCGCCTTGGAGTCGCCCGGCAGGACGTGCCCGAGGACCTCGAGCTCGCCCTCGTCGGCGATCGCCTGGGCGGTCAGCATCTTCATCGTCGTCGTCTTGCCGGCGCCGTTGGGGCCGAGCAGGCCGACGCACGTGCCCTCGGGCACGTCGAGGTCCAAACCGTCGACCGCGGTGATCGATCCGTAGCGCTTGACCACGCCGCGCAGCCGTATGGCGAGTCCCTGGGACACCCGATGACCGTAGCGGGCCGCGCCGGCCGGCCCCGTCACGGTCGGCCCCACGGTCCGCCCGCTTACCATCGACGGCGTGCCCGACCTCTCCGATCGCGTCGCCCTCGTGACCGGCGCCAGCCGCGGCGGCGGGCGCGCGATCGCCGCCGTCCTCGGCGATGCCGGCGCGACCGTCTACCTCACCGGCCGCTCGTCGCGGGCCGGCGCGCGCACCGAGGAGATGCCCGGCACCGTCGAGGACGCCGCCGACGAGGTCACCGCGCGCGGGGGCACGGGCGTCGGCGTCGTCTGCGACCAGACCGATCCCGAGCAGGTGTCCGCCCTCGTCGAGCGCATCGGCGCCGAGCACGGGCGCCTCGACGTCCTGGTCAACAACGCCTGGGGCGGCTACGAGCGCTACGACAGGCCCCTGTTCAGCGCGCCGTTGGCCGAGCAGCCGCTCGAGCAGCGCTGGCACGCCATGTTCGAGGCCGGCGTGTGGCCGGCGATCCTCACGACCCACCGGGCGGCGCCGCTGCTGGCGCCGGGCGCGCTGGTCGCGTACACGATCGCCTGGGCGGAGGGCGCCTACACCGGCAACGCGATCTACGACGCGGCCAAGGGGTGCATCGCCCGCTTCGCGTTCGCCGTGAGCCACGAGCTGCGCGACCGCGACGTCACCGCCGTCGCCATCGCGCCGGGGTTCATGCGCACCGAGCGCGTCCTGGCCGCGCACGCGACGCAGCCGTTCGACCTGTCGGGCACCGAGTCGCCCGAGTACCTCGGCCGGGCGATCGCCCACCTCGCCGCCGACCCCGAGCGCCTCGCCCGCAGCGGCGAGACGCTCACCGCCGGCGACCTCGCCCGCGCGTACGGCTTCACCGACGTCGACGGCACCCAGCCCGAGCCGTTCCGCCTACCCGGCTGACGGCCGCCGCGGGCACCCGGCTACCCTCAGCGGTCGCATGTCCTCTCAGTACGTCTTCCAGATGTACCGTCTGTCGAAGGTCTATCCGCCCGACAAGACGGTCCTCAGCGATGTCACGCTCGCGTTCCTGCCCGGCGCCAAGATCGGCGTGCTGGGCTACAACGGCGCCGGCAAGTCGACCGTCCTGCGCATCATGGCCGGGGTCGACACCGAGGTTCGCGGCGAGGCCCAGCTCGCCCCCGGAGCCAAGGTCGGCCTGCTCGAGCAGGAGCCCCAGCTCGACCCGACCAAGGACGTGCGCGGCAACGTCGAGGACGGCGTCGCGGGCACGCGGGCGCTGCTGGACCGCTTCAACGAGCTCGCCGCCAACTACTCCGACGAGATCGCCGACGAGTTCGGCGCCCTGCAGGCGCGCATCGACGCCGCCGACGCCTGGAACCTCGACACCAACGTCGAGTACGCGATGGACGCGCTGCGCCTGCCCCCGGCCGACGCCGACGTCACGCGGCTGTCGGGCGGCGAGCGCCGCCGCGTGGCCCTGTGCCGGCTGCTGCTCGGCGCGCCCGACCTGCTGCTCCTCGACGAGCCCACCAACCACCTCGACGCCGAGTCGGTCGCGTGGCTCGAGCGCCACCTGGCCGACTACAGGGGCACCGTCGTGGCCGTCACCCACGACCGCTACTTCCTCGACAACGTCGCCGGCTGGATCCTCGAGCTCGATCGCGGGCGCGGCATCCCCTACGAGGGCAACTACTCGAGCTGGCTCGAGCAGAAGCAGGCCCGGCTCGCGATGGAGGAGCGCACCGAGAAGGCGCGCCAGCGCACGATCGCGGCCGAGCTGGACTGGGTGCGACAGAACCCCAAGGGCCGCCAGACCAAGCAGAAGGCGCGCCTGCAGAACTTCGAGGCGCTGGTCGCCCAGGAGCGCAACGTCAAGCTCGACGAGGTCCAGATCCACATCCCGACCTCGACGCACCTGGGCAACCTCGTCGTCGAGGCCGAGAACCTGCGCAAGGGCTTCGGCGACAACCTGCTGATCGAGGACCTGAGCTTCTCGCTGCCGCCGGGCGGCATCGTCGGCGTCATCGGCCCCAACGGCGCCGGCAAGTCCACGCTCTTCCGGATGATCACCGGCCAGGAGCAGCCCGACGCCGGCACGCTGCGCATCGGCGACACGGTGCAGATGTCCTACGTCGACCAGTCGCGCGACGCGCTGGACGCCGACAAGAACGTCTGGGAGGAGATCTCCGGCGGCATGGACCAGATCAAGGTCGGCGACCGCTGGATGAACTCGCGCGCCTACACCGCCGGCTTCAACTTCAAGGGCTCCGACCAGCAGCAGAAGGTCGGCAAGCTCTCCGGCGGCGAGCGCAACCGCCTGCACCTGGCCAAGCTCCTGCGCACGGGCGGCAACCTGCTGCTCCTCGACGAGCCGACCAACGACCTCGACATCGACACGCTGCGCGCGCTCGAGGAGGCGCTGCTCGCCTTCGCCGGCTGCGCGGTGATCATCTCCCACGATCGCTGGTTCCTGGATCGCGTGGCGACCCACGTCCTCGCCTTCGAGGGCGACTCGCAGGTGACGTGGTTCGAGGGCAACTTCGACGCCTACGAGGAGCACCGTCGCGAGCTGCTCGGCGACGAGGCCGACCGGCCCCACCGCATCACGTACAAGAAGCTGACGCGGACCTAGAGGCGCGGCGCGGGGTGGGCGCCGACGCGGCGCATCGCCGCCAAACGCCCGGCGAACGACCCGCGAGCTGAGGGAGCAGCACCCCCCTAGATCACGTCGAGCAGCTCGTGCGCGCTGCGCACGACGACGTCCGCCTCGGCCAGCGCCTCGGCCGCGAACGGGCCGGTGGCCACCGCGACGCAGCGGATGCCGTCGGCGCGGGCGCAGGCGATGTCGCGGGGGGTGTCGCCGATGATCACGGTGTCCTCGCGCGGGTGGTCGCCGGCGCGGCGGCGGGCGATGAGCGGCAGCTCGGTGCGGTCCTCGTGGTCGGAGCCGAAGCCGCCCTGCCCGGGCGGGAAGTAGCGACCGAGGCCGGCGCGCGCGAGCTTCAGGCGCGCGATCGGCTCGAGATTGCCGGTGAGCAGCGAGAGCTGGACGTCGTCGCGGGCGTGCAGCGCGTCGAGCACGTCGGCGATGCCGGGCGCGACGTGGGCGCTGAGGTCGTCCGGGCACAGGCGCGCGTAGGCGGCCACGCAGGCGATGCGGAAGTCGTCGCGCCCGTCGTCGAAGCGCTCGGCGCTCACGCCGCTGAGCAGGCAGATCTCGCGCGCGATCTCGCCGTCGGTGCGCCCCGCCGCCTCGACCGGCTTCGCGATCGGGTCGCGGACGCCGTAGACGTCGCGCAGGGCCTCGTGCACCGCGTCGGCGTGGGCTTCCGACGCCTTGAGCAGCAGCGTGCCGTCGATGTCGAAGAGCAGGAGCACCGCGGGCCATTGTGCCCGCCGCGTGCCGGCGGCGCGGTCAGGAGGTCCAGCGCTGCTCGATCCGGGCCAGGCGCCAGACGGCCAGCGCGATGGCCCACGTCGCCGCGAACAGCCCGACCACGATGTAGCCCACGGCGTTGAGGTCGACGGTCGCGACCCAGCTCCAGAAGCCGCCCTCCAGATGCAGCTTCTCGCTCGCGATCGACAGCAGCTCGATCGTCCCGATCAGCAGCGCGACGGCCACCGAGAGGCCGGTCACGGTCATGTTGTAATAGACCTTGCGCACCGGCTGCGAGAAGGCCCAGCCGTAGGCGAAGTTCATGAACGAGCCGTCGATCGTGTCCAGCAGCGACATGCCGGCGGCGACGAGGATCGGCAGGCAGAGGATCGCGTACCACGGCAGGCCGGCGCCGGCGGCGCCCGCGGCCAGGAACAGCAGCGCGACCTCGGTCGCCGTGTCGAACCCCAGGCCGAACAGCACGCCCAGCGGGTACATGTGCCAGGACTTCGTCACCGCGCGGGTGAAGCGCCCGAGGAAGCGGTTCATGAACCCCCGCGAGGCCAGGAGCTGCTCGACCTCGGACTCCGAGTACACGCCGCGGCGCATCTCCCGGAAGACGCGCACGATGCCGACGAGCACGACGAGGTTCACCGCGGCGATGACGTAGAGGAACGTCCCCGACACGCCGGTGCCGATCAGCCCGGTGACGTCGTGCAGCGTCGAGCCGCCGTGCTGCACCTGGCCGGCCAGTGCGCGGATGCCCAGCGCGAACAGCAGCGCGAGCACGAACACCACCGAGGAGTGGCCCAGCGAGAAGAAGAAGCCCACGCCGAGCGGCCGCTTGCCCTCCCCCATGAGCTTGCGCGTCGTGTTGTCGATCGCGGCGATGTGGTCGGCGTCGAACGCGTGGCGCAGGCCGAGCGTGTAGGCGGTCAGCCCGACGCCCGCGGTGAAGGCGCCGCCCGCGCCGAGGCTGAAGTGATGGGGCACGACGATCCCGAACAGCAGGCCGAAGCCGACGACGTGCAGGGCGATGACGGCGGCCGCCAGGCCGCCCGCCCGCGTCCACTCGGCGCGGGTGAGCGCTCCTCGGATCCGCCGCAGTCGGGAGGAGGGCATGGTCGTGGGCTCCATGGTCATGGGTTGGTGCTCCGGGCGCAAGCCGGACACAGCGCCGGCAACGCCAGGTGGGAGAAGCGGGGCTCGTAGCCGACGGTGCGCTTGACCGCGGCCCGCATGGCCTCGGCCAGGCGCGCCGGCAGCACGGCGTGGGCGCCGCAGCGCTCGCAGGCCACGACCTCGTGCTGGCTGCCGGCCGGCGCGTAGAGCCCCGGGCCGTGGCCGAGATGGACGTGGCGCACGAGCCCGAGGCGCTCGAGGACCTCGAGGTTGCGGTACACCGAGGCCAGGTCGGAGGGCGGCACGCGGCCGCCGACGCCGCCGGCGATCTCCTCGGCGGTGACCGGGTGCCCGGTGGCGAACAGGGCCTCGAGCACGACGCGGCGGGCGCTGGACAGGCGCAGGCCGCGGTGGCGCAGGGCGCCGACGGCGGCAGCGACGGTCGGCGCCTGGACGACAGGCGCGAGATGCGGCACGGTCATGGCTCTCCTGGAAGTCGAGCGGCGCCTCCCGCGTGGCGCGTTCGAGTTCCTCTTTCGCGCGCCGGCGCCGATCGGATCACTCATCCGAGGACTCCGGCGAGCGCGCGGACGGTGAGCAGCGTGCCGGCGGCCACGATGACCAGCGCGCTGGCGGCCGGCAGGACCGCCACGAGCCGGCCGTCGGGCGAGATGCGCGCGGTCAGCCGGCCGGCGTGGACCACGGCGATCCCCAGCCCGGTGAGCGTCGCTGCCAGGCCGGCGCTGAACGCGACGATGAGCACGAGCCCGAGCCCGACCTGGTGCTGGGCGATCGCGCCCAGGAGGACCACGAGCGCCGACGGGCACGGCAGCAGGCCGGCCGACGCGCCCATCGCCACGAGCGCGCGGGCGGAGATCGTCTGCGGCACGTGCTGGTGGTCGTGGTCGTGCCCGTGCCCGTGCCCGTGCGCGTGGTCGTGCACGTGGTCGTGGTCGTGGTCGTGATGCGCGTGCTCGCGGCGCTGCGCCCGCCGCACGCGACCGCGCAGCACCGCGGCCCCCACGACCAGCACGAGCAGCCCCGAGGCGAGGTTGAGCCACGGGTAGAGGTCCTCGGGCAGCACGTAGGCCGAGAGCGCCAGCGTCACGAGCCCGAGCGCGAAGACCCCGATCGTGTGCGTGGCCGTCACCGTGAGGCCGAGCGCCACGGCGTGGCGCGCCGTGCCGCGCGTGCCGACCAGGTAGGCCGCGACCATCGCCTTGCCGTGCCCGGGCGACAGCGCGTGCACCGCGCCCCAGCCGAACGCCGCCAGCAGCAGGAACAGCAGCACGCCGCGCCCGGCCGCGGCGCTCGCGAACACGCCGGCCAGGCCGTCGCCCGCCGGGTGCCCGCGCGTCGTCTGCAGGCCGGCGGCGTCCAGCCGCGGCGCCACCACGGTGCCGTCGCCCCTGCCCACGGTCAGGTGCGCCACGGGCCGGTGCGCCGGCGTGCTCAGCAGGGCGGTCGGGTACACGCGCAGCCCGTGCGTCGGGTCGGCCGAGGGCAGGTCGCTGCGGACCGCGGTCCCCGCGCCCGGCCGCACGACCACGGCGCGCCAGCCTACGCGCCCCGGGTAGGTGGCGTCGTCGAGCACGACGGCCCCGCGGACCCGCGTGCGCGCCGACAGCAGCAGCTCGACGCGCGTGGTGTGCAGTCCCCCCTGGCCCATCGGGTACGTGATGCGCCCGCCGGGCGCCAGCGTCAGCGCGACCCGACGGCCGCCGACGGTCAGCGTCACCCCGCGCGCGACGACCGCGCGCTTGCGGGCCAGGACCTGGGCCGGGCTCAGGTCGCGCTCCTGGAACGTCGGGATCTCGGCCTGGTCGAGGACGTAGCGCACGTCGACGCGGTCGCCGGAGATGCGCACCACGTCGAGGTGGTTGACCGAGAAGTTGCCCAGCGGGTGGGCGCCGGCGGGCGCGGCCACGGCCAGCGCGACTGCGAGCGGCGCGAGCAGGAGGACCGCCGCCGAGCGCCTCACCGCAGCGCCTCCCGCTGCGCCTGCGCCGGCAGCGCGAAGCGCCCGGCGCGCGCCACGGCGAGCCGCGCGCGGGCCAGGCCCCCCAGTCCGGCCGCGCGCGCGGCCAGCGCCGCGTGCAGGTTGAACGCCGGGTCGCGCGAGCCGAGGTGCAGCGCCCACGCCGCCCACGGCAGGGCCGCGCGCGCGTCGCCGGCGCGGGTGAGCGCCCAGCCCAGGGCGTCGGCCGCTCGCACGCTGGGCGCCGCGGCCCAGGCGCGGCGGGCCAGCGCCACCGCCTTCTGCGGCGAGCCGTGGTCGGCCTCGAACAGCGCGGTGTCGACGTCGGTGTTCACGCCCGACCGCGCCAGCAGGCGCTCCTCCACCCGCACGAGGTCGAGGTCGCGGGCGGCGGCGACGCGGCGCCCGGCCACGTGCTCGGCCTCGGCGAGCGCGATCACGTACTCGGGCAGCGGCAGCCGCGTGACGGCGTCGCGCAGACGGGCGATCGCCGCCGGCAGGCGGCCGCGAGCGACGTCGACCTTGGCCATGCCGGCCACCGCGGGGACGTATCCCGGCAGGCTCACGAGCGCGCCGCCGAAGGCACGGCGCGCGGCGACGAGGTCGCCGCGCTGGAGCTCGAGGTTGCCGAGCAGCGTGCGCACGTACGCGTCGTTCTCGGGCACCTCGCCGCCGGCCGACACGGCCCGCCGCATCGCGCGCACGGCCCCGGGCAGGTTGCCGTGCAGCTCGCGGAAGTAGGAGACGCGCGCGTAGGCCGCCAGATCGGGGTGGCGGTTGACCATCTGCTGGAGCGCGCGGCCGGCGTCGTCGTAGCGCCCGAGCTCGACGAGCGCGTCGACGAGGACGCCGAAGGGCTTGTTGACCGCCGGCGCCAGCGCGCGGGCGCGCTGCGCGTCGGCCAGGCCGGCGCGGAAGTCGTGGCGGGAGAGCTCCACCGCCGAGCGCTGCGTCAGCGCCGCCGGGTCGCTCGGGGAGAGGATCAGCGCACGTGAGACGGCGGCCGCGGCGCGCTGGTAGTAGCCGGCGTCGCCGGTCTCGCGCACCTTCTGCAGGTACGCGCTCGACAGGAGCGTGTAGCCGTCGGCGCGGCCGGGCGCGGCGCGCACGGTGGCCTGCAGGCCGCGGATCTGGGCGTCGGTCGACTCGTTGGGGAGCGGCCCGGGCGGCAGCGCCAGCGGGGCGAGCGCGCGTCCGTCGTCGTGGCGCGCGACCAGCGCGACCACGGGGAGCGCGACGGCGAACGTCACGACGAAGGCGATGAGCGTGTTGCGCATGCGTGGATCTCCGGAGCGCAGCGGGCGGGGCGCCGGTCGCCCCGCCCGCTGCCGCGGTTCATCTCGACTACGACCCCGTGGGGTCGCCGGGCGTCGGGGCGTGGACGGGCTCGATCCGCTTGATCTGCGAGTCGAAGCCCGCGTGCGGCGCCGCCACGTAGGGGAACGTCGTCCGGTAGGGCACGTCGTTGCCGTCGACTCCGTCGCCGAGCGGCAGCTTGTTGCCCTTCAGGAACCCTCCGACCACGCGCAGGGCGATGTCGATGACGTCGTCGCCGAGGCGCCGACCGTCGGGGAACCCCTGCGTGTCACCGGCCAGCACGCCGAAGCGGCTGGGGCTCGGGTTGGGGGCCACGCCGAGGTTGATCTTCAGCGAGTCGGTCGGCGGCGCCTTCGGCGCGATCTGCGTCAGGCCGGGGATCCCGGTGAGCAGCGCCGTCACGATGTCCGTGCGGTTGGTCTCGGGCACGTTGAGGCCCGGGAACAGGATGTTGATGACCTTCGCCAGCTCCGGCGTGAGCACGAACTTGCCGAAGTTCTTGAGGTCGTCCGACGGCTGGGTGGCGTTGAAGCGGTCCTTCTGTCCCAGCGGGATGATCACCTCGTTGACGAGCGGGTTGCCGAGGCGGCTGACCTGGACCTCGCCCTTGGCGCGGGCCTTGCCCTTGGCCGTCTTGGTGGCGACCTGCGAGGCGTTGCGGAACGTCGAGGCCCACACGCCGACGACGGCGTCGGACGCCTTGGCGCTGGACGGCGTCTTGCCGTCACGGGTCACGTCGGACTTGGGGACCTGCAGGACGATCGAGTGGACGTTGTAGCCGGCCAGGTCGTCCTTGCCGCCGCCGGCGTTGCCGGTGCCGTTGCGGATGTTGATCGCGTCGAACGCGGTGCCGAGGTCCACGAAGAACGGGTCGTCGACCTGCCCGGCGAAGACCTTGCGGCCGCCGGACAGAGGCCGGATCGCTCCGGCGGCGATCGCGTCGTAGTTGGGCATCGTCTTGGGCCCGACGTTGTTGGGGGCGACGGGCAGGCCGCGGGCGATCACGCGGCTGGAGACCATGCGTCCCTTGCGGAAGCGCTCGCGCGTGACCGTGTAGGTCTGCACGACGTTGAGCTTCGGATCGCCGATCGAGGTCACGCCCGGCAGCGCGTACAGGAACGAGCTCGGGTTGCGGATCTTGGTCTTGAACTTGAACTCGTAGCGGATGTCGAACTTGCCGTCACCGGTGTTGTCGACGTTCAGGTAGTACGTCGCCCGGTCGTCGAAGCGGTAGAAGTTCGGCCCACCGGCGGGATCCTCGAACGGGATCCAGTTGCCGATGAGCGTGACGTCGTTGGTCGCGTCCGGTGCCACGAACGCGTAGACGTCGGTGTCGTCCGCTGTGGGATCCAGGGACGAGAGAGGCGCCTCGCGGTGGCTCGAGGACGAGCCGACACTCACCACGACGGCGATCGCCCCCAGCGCTGCGAGCAGCGCGGCGACGAGTATCGAGAGCTTGCGCATGGGACGTGGGACTCCTTTGTGGGGTAGGTCGTCGCCCCTCGTAGCGCGGCCGTGGCGCGCCGGGATCAGTCCGCGAGAGGGCCTCGCAGGTGCGAGGCGTTCGCAGGTGATGCCCCAACCTCCCGGTCGATGGCCGCGCGCGTGGAGCACCGCGATGGCCGCGCAGTTGCGCGACGAACCGCGCGTGCGCCGTCACATCTCGACCCGCGCGCCGGGGGGTGTGCGCGCAAACCCCCGTATGACGGGGAAAAGTGCGCACACCCCCACCCCCCCGAGCGCCACAGCGACAGCGGACCTCCGATTCGCTAGGAGACGCCCCGACTTCGCTTCCCCTCGGTGCCCTGTCCACCACCAACGACCACGGCCGACCAAAGCAAGGCGACCCGCCACCGCGGCGGCCCTCCGCCAGCGCCCCGAGCGCCGCGCAAGCGCCACACGGACGCCCGCCCCACCGCAGCGCTACCCCACAGACTCCCGCAGCGCCACCACCCGCTCCCGCGAGCGCTCCAGCTCACGGCGGTCGACGCGGCCCTCGCGCACCGCGGCCGCCAGCGCCCGCGCCGCCCGGTCGGCGCCGGCGTACGTGCGCGCGAACAGGAGCAGGTCCACGCCGGCGCGCGTGGCGCGCACGGCGGCCCCGCTCGCCCCGCCGTAGTCGGCGAACGCCGGCGCCTCGAGGTCGTCGGAGATCGTCACCCCGTCGAAGCCGACGCCGTCGCGCAGCTCGCCCTGCACGACGCGCGGCGACAGCACGGCGGGCCCCGGCGCCAGCGCCGGATAGACCGCGCTGGAGAGCATCACGAGCTGCGCGCCGCCCGGCCCGGTCGCCGCCTCGAACGGCGGGCGGTCGACCGTCCGCAGCTCGCGCAGCGGCACGTCGATGCGCACCGCCCGCTCGTCGGTGTTGACGACCGCCGCCCCGAAGCCGGGGAAGTGCTTGGCCGTGGCCGCGACGCCGCCGGCGCGCAGGCCCCGGGCGAACGCGGCGCCGAAGCGCGACGCCGCGCCGGCCGTGAAGCCGAAGCCGCGACCCTCGGTGTGCAGCGCGCCCTCGGGACGGACGACGTCGACGACCGGCGCCAGGTCGACGTTCATGCCGGCCGCGCGCAGCGTCGCGGCCGTCGCGCGCCCCTCGGCCCGCGCCACCGCCGCGTCGCCGGAGTCAATCGCCTCGTGGACGAGCTCGGTGCCGTTGCGGCACATCTCGTCGAGCTCCTCGC
>JAXDHQ010000320.1:0-9733 GCA_034664395.1 Solirubrobacteraceae bacterium
CTGGTCGGCTGCGTGTACGTCGATCCGCCCGACGCGGGCTCGTCGGCCGCAACCGACGCCGTCGCGTCCTGGTGGGTGGTCGACGACGCCGTCGGAACGCCGCTAGAGCGGGCGATCGAGGAGCTCATGCCGCGCTGGCTGGCCGACGTCTGGGGTCTCACGGCGGTTCACTGGTTCCCCTGACCGGCGATCGACGAACCCCGCCGGCGCCGCGATGGGCCGACGGGGTTGCCGCTCTCCTGGTGGAGGCCCTGGTCAGGCGGCCTGGCGCTCGAACTGCTCCTCGGGCGCCGCGATCAGCGACGGGATCAGCTCGAGCTCGTCCTCGACGGTCGCCGCCCGAGTGCGCGGTCGGAGCACGAGGAGCGCGGTCGCGATCGCCAGGACGATGCTCGCCGCTCCGATCGTGAACGCCAGGTGGTAGCCGCCGACGAGCGAGTCGGCCAGCGGGTGACCCTGGGCCTCGAGCGCCCTCGACCGGTTGGTGGCGATCGTCCCGAGGACGGCCAGGCCGAGGGCTCCGGCGACCTGCTGGGACACGTTGACGATGCCCGAGCCGAGACCTGCGTCGGCGGCGGGCACGTCGGCCATCGCGATGGTCAGGAGGGGCATGAACGAGGTGCCGATCCCCAACCCGATGGCCAGGTAGGCGACGAATATCGTCGGGAAGAACCCGGTGTGGACCCCGGCGCCGGCGAGTAGCGCGAGGCCGACGATGACCGTGGCCAAGCCGGACAGGAGCACGCGCATCGACCCGAAGCGGGCGACCAGGCGCGCGGTGACACCGAGCGAGAGGATGCCGACGGTCACCGTCCACGGCAGGAAGGCGAGGCCGGTCTGCAGGGCGCTGTAGTGGAGCACGTGCTCGAGGTAGAGCGTCCCGAGGAAGAACGTCGAGTACATCCCGGTGACGAGGAAACCGCGGACCGCGCTCGAGCCGATCAGTCCGCGCAGACGCAGGATGCGCAGCGGCATGATCGGGTTCTCGATTCGCGACTCGAGGGTCAGGAACGCGCCCATCAGCGCGATCGCCAGGGCCCCGAAGCCGAGGACCGCCGTCGAGCCCCAGCCGTGGCCGGTCGCCTGGACGATCGCGTAGACGGCGGTCATCAGTGACGCGGTGACCAGCAGCGACCCGAGCCAGTCGACGCCGCCGGCGAGTCCGAGGGCGTGGTCCTCGGGGATCAGGGCCTTGCCGAGGGCGAACGTGGCCAGGCCGATGGGCAGGTTGACGAAGAAGATCCAGTGCCAGCTCAGGGCCTGGGTCAGCGCGCCGCCGGCGAGCAGGCCGAGCGAGCCGCCCGCCACGGCGACGAAGACGTAGGCGCTCATGGCGCGCGCCCTCTCGGCCGGCTGCCGGAACTCGGTGACGATGATGGCGAGGATGACCGAGGCCTGAAGCGCGCCGCCGACGCCCTGGAGGAAGCGGGCGGCGATCAGGAAGCCCGGGCTCGACGCCAGGCCGCACAGCGCGGAAGCGGCCGTGAAGACCACGACTCCCGCGAGGAAGACGCGCCTGCGGCCGAGGAGGTCGCCGAGCCGCCCGGCGAGCAGCAGGAAGCTGCCGAACGTGATCAGGAAGGCGTTGATGACCCAGGTGAGGTTGCCCTGGGTGAAGTGCAGGTCGCGCTGGATGGAGGGGAGCGCCACGTTCACGATCGTCGTGTCGAGGACGATCATGAGCTGCGCGAGGCAGACGACCAACAGCGCCATCGATCGGCGCCGGTCGCTGTTGGAGACGGGGAGCGGAGCGGTGGTCATACGGGTCCCAACGGTTGAGGCGGATGCGGGCTAGTGCTAAAGTGGAGCCCGCCTCCAGAACTAAGCGGAGGCTTCCTCCGGGACTATATGGAGGGTGCCTCCGGTTTGTCAAGCGAATCTCGACGCCGGCCCATGAGCACCACCGACAGCCCCCGCCCGTTCATCCAGCCGCGCCCCAAGCGCGCGGACGCGCGGCGCAACTACGAGAAGGTCGTGGCGGCCGCCCGTGACGCCTTCGCCGATGGCGGGGCCTCGACGTCGCTGGAGGAGATCGCACGGCGCGCGGAGGTGGGGATCGGCACGCTGTACCGCCACTTCCCCACCCGGCAGGCGCTGCTCGAGGCCGTCTACGTCGACGAGGTCGAGGAGCTATGTGGTTCAGCCGCTGACCTGGCCGAGCTGCCGCCCTGGGACGCGCTGGTCGGCTGGTTGCGCCGGTTCGTGGGGTACCTGGCGACCAAGCAGGCGCTCGCCCAGGAGATGCTCAACTACGTCGACCGCGACGCCGACGTCTTCAAGAGCTGCCGCGCGGCGCTGTACGCCGCCGGCGGCCCGCTCCTCGAGCGCGCGCAGCAGGCCGGCGTCGTGCGCGCCGACACCAACCTCAGCGAGGTCATCCAGATGGTCGGCGGGATCGCGAAGATCCCCACCGACGACCCCGCGCAGATCGACCACATCCTCGGCGTGGCCCTCGACGGACTGCGCTACCGCGCACCGGACGCGTAGTCCGGACCGCTCGACCTCACCGCCCCACGAGCGCCCGTCGGCGCGACAGCAGGCGGCGCAGCGGCGAGGGTCGGGGCTGCCAGCGCCGCGGATCGAGGTCCGCACCGCAGATCGCACAGCCGGCGGCGTAGGGCGTCACGCGCTCGCCGCACCGGGGGCACCTGCTCGGGTCGCGGAACTTCATGGCCCGACGGTACGAGCCCATCCTCAGGGCGCGCTCAACCGTCCGTAAGCGGGACATATGCGAGCGCAGCGCCGCGATACCGAAGCCTCGGGGGCCCAGGGCTTTCTCAGCGCCCGACAGGATTCGAACCTGTGACCTTCGGTTCCGTAGAAACGCGCTCAACCTGGCCCGGCGGCGATCGCGCGCAAGCGCGGCAGCACGATCGCCTCCGCCCGCGCTTGACTGGCCGCGTCGGGGCGCAGGAACCCGAAGACCGCGTCGATGAACCGCGGCTCGGCCAGCAGCGCGGCGCATTCGGATGACAGGTACGCGCGCAGGTCAGCGGGCATGGCACCGGCCTCGCCGACGAGCTCCTCCCGACCGTCGACGAGCAGGACGACGTCCTCGAGGTCGTGGCTGCCGAGGTGGTCGGCTCCGCCACGGCCGCGAAATGCCTCCAGCTTCGTCGCCATGAGATAGGGCGGCGGGATCGCCCGGATGGCCACACCGGTTGGCAAGCGACGTTCGGTGGCGTAAGCCAGTGCCGCGCCCTGCCATCTGTTGACGAAGCCCATCAGCGTCGCGTCGGCCGGCATGGCGTCCAGGATCAAGTCCTCGTCGGCTCGATCGTGGAAGCGCCACCGGCAGATCACCGTGCTGCTCGTGTCCTCAGCGAACCCCCGTGCTCGCAGACGAGCCTCGAAGTCGTGCAACGCCGCGCGGGTGACGACCTCCACCACGACGTCCACGTCCTTGGTCGGGCGTGGCGCCGGCGCCGCCGGATCCGTGATCCACAACGTCACCGTGGCGCCGCCGACGAAGACGACCTCGCCGAGCAGCGGCCCCAGGGCCGCGGCGCCCCGCTCGAGGAGGTCGATGCTCACCCGCGCAGACGCTCCACGAGCAGCTTCTCGGCGAGACGGCGCGCGCGTGCGTCGCCGGCCCGCATGGCATCGACGAGCGCCAGGCGCTCCCACAGCGCCTGATCGCGCAGCGCCGCCTCGGGCACGATCGGATGCAGCGGCTCGAGCGCGACGCCACGCGTCTTGCCCGTGGGGTGCGGCCAGACAGGCGGCAGCTCGGGCACCTCAGCGAGCTGCGATGCCAGCGGGCTCGCGGCCCAGGCCGTGGCGACCCCCCGCGTCTCGCTCCCACGCTGCGCCGGGAAGACGTACTTGACGCCATGCACGAGGAACTCCTCGGCTGCCGCCATCGGCACGCGGCGGCGGTCCGGCGCATAGAGCCCGGCTTCGCGCAGCCGCTGCAGCGCCCGATGCGTCCCCCCCACGTCGTAGCCCACGCTGTCGGCAAGCTCGCGCACGGACGCCGGCTTCGCACCGCCGACGAGTTGAAGCAGAAGCACGACGTCCTGGCCTTTGAGCATGACCTTGAGTTTAGACTCTTGTTTCATGTTTCACAACATGAAACACATACCCCGCTTAGGCCGGGTCGGCAACAAGAAATCCGACGCGACGGGCGGCAGTCGGGGTGTCGGGGGCGGACGTGGAAGCGGCGCCGGCAGAGGTCATGGCTAGGAGGGCTCCGGGGTCGCGGTGGATGACGAGGAGGACGGCGCCGTGTCGGCAGGTTTGCGGGCGCGCACGATCGCGGAGGTCGCCTGCTCGTGGACGCGGTGCGTCTCGCGGATGTCGATGTCGGTCAACCCGGCGGCCGTCAGCGCCTCGCGGAACTGGTCCTCGGTCAGCGCACCCGCGATGCAGCCTGTGTACGCCGCCATGTCGGCGCGCGTGGCCTCGTCCATGTCGGGAGCCGCGATGACGTCGGACACGGCGAAGCGACCGCCTGGCTTGAGGACGCGCGCGGCCTCGACGAGCACCTTGTGCTTGTCACCGGCGAGGTTGATGACGCAGTTGGAGATGACCACGTCGACCGACGCGTCGGGCAGCGGCATGTCCTCGAGGTAGCCCTTGACGAACTCCACGTTCTCGACCCCGGCCTCAGCGGCGTTGGCGCGCGCGAGATCGAGCATCTCGTCGGTCATGTCCAGGCCGATGGCGCGGCCGGTCGGGCCGACGCGCCTGGCGCTGATGAGGACGTCGGCACCGGCGCCCGAGCCGAGATCCAGCACGGTCTCGCCCTCGTGGAGATCGGCGACCGCCGTCGGGACCCCGCAGCCCAGCGACGCCGCAACGGCGGTCGCGGTCGCGCCATCGGTCTCCGCGGCGGCGTAGAGCGTGGACCCGAACACGTGGGCCTCGTCGGCGTCGATGAGCGAGATGGGGCCGCAGCACGACGACGAAGCGGACTGCTCGGCGACGGCACGCGCGGCCGCCGCGTACTTCGCGCGCACCGTCTCGCGGACGTCCTCGGGCTCGGCCGACCGCACGGGCTCGGCGTTCTGGCCGGCGGAGCAGCCGCAGCTACCGCCGGCAGCGTTCTCGTCGCAGCAGGAGGCCTTGTCGGAGGGCTCGCAGCAGGAAGCCTGCGCCGCGGTCGAGCAGCAGGACGAGGTCGGGGACGGGTCGGTGGTCAGCTCAGCCATGAGGCCAGCTCCTTCAGGGCGTCGGCGGACATGGAGTAGTAGGCCCACTTGTGGCGTCGCTCGACGCTGACGAGACCGGCGTCGACGAGCTTCCGCATGTGGTGGGACAGCAGGGACTGCTTGATGTCGAACAGCGCGATGAGCTCGCACTGGCACACCGGCTCCTCGCTGCGCCGGATCACGTCGAGGATCCGCACGCGCACCGGCTCGGCGATCGCCTTCGCCACGGCGGCGATGCGCTCGGCGTCAAGGGTGCTGTCGAGACCGACCGATGGCGCGCAGCACGTGGCGGCGGCGGGTCCGGGAGGTGTGGCGAGCGAGGAGGTCATAACAGCGTTCGTTGTTCCGAGCGCTCACGGTATCAGACGCCACCACCCTGCTCGGTGAAGACCTGCCAAGGACAAGGTCACTCGCCGACGGGAACGAGAGGCTGTCCGCGTCGAGCGCTGATGCGGCACGTACGACTCCCTGGACGGCCGATACGGCCGCTTCGGCGCCATCCTCGAGCGCGGCCGCAAGCACGGCCTCGTGATCAACGCCGCGCGCGACGTCCCCAAGCTCCGCGAGCGCTACGACCCCAACCAGTACGACTTCTTCAGTCCCGACGAGATCGAGAAGCTCGTCGCTGCCGCCGCGTCAGACCAGGACAGCGCGATCTTCCGCGTCGCCGCCTTCACCGGCCTGCGAATGGGCGAACCCTGCGCTGGCGCGACGTGAACTTCGACGCCGAGTCCCTGCACACGTCTACGTCTCCTACTCGCTCGGCACCCTGACGACCCCGAAGTCCGGCCTCCCGCGGACCGTGCCGATGGCCGATCAGGTCGTCAGCACGCTCAAGGCGCAGAAGCGCCGGCGGGGCCGCACGACGCGCGACGGCCTCGTCTTCCCCGGCGAGCGCGGCGAGTACCTCGACGGCTCCGCACTGCGACGCCGCTACAAGAAGGCCCTCGAGAAAGCCAAGCTGCGCCCACTGCGCTTCCACGACCTGCGCCACACCTTCGGCTCGATCGCGATAAACCAGGCGACCATCGTCCAGGTCCAGGCCTGGATGGGTCACGCCGACATCGACACCACCAGCAAGTACCTGCACCACCGCAGCCGCACCGGCGACGCCCGACTGCTGTCCGCGGCGTTCCGCCCTAAGCCCGCTACTCAGCGCTCAAACCGCGCAAGGACCGCCGCCGCCTGACCACGACCGCCTCGGGTTTGGTCGTCCAACACCGCCTCAGCGCAGCAGCATAAGCGCCCCTACGCCTACGGCTAGATGATCGATTCCTCATAGGCCGGGCGAGTGCTGGTCAGGGGAGCTGTCGAAGATCCGACCCTATGCTCCGGGGACATGACGATTCAGCGGATGGACAACGTTCTCATCGTTGTCGACGACCTCGAGGCTGCCAAAGCGTTCTTCGCCGAGCTCGGTATGGAGCTGGAAGGCGAGACGACGGTCGAAGGGCCTTGGGTGGGCAGCGTCGTCGGGCTCGACGACGTCCGTGCCGACATCGCCATGATGCGGACCCCGGACGGCCACAGCCGGGTTGAGCTGACGAAGTTCCACACGCCGCCGGCGGTCAGAGCCGAGCCGGAAAGCGCGCCGGCGAACGCGCTGGGCATACGCCGCATCATGTTCGCTGTCGACGACATCGACGACGTCGTGGCCCGCCTGCGCATCCACGGCGCCGAGCTCGTCGGCGAGATCGCGCAGTACGAGGACATCTACCGGCTCTGCTTCCTGCGTGGCCCTGAGGGCATCATCATCGGACTGGCCGAGCAGCTCAGCTGAAACTCGATGGGTGCGGCCGGGGGCGGCCCCGAACGGTACTGGCCATCGCGCGCTCGGTGGCTGTGAGGCAATCCGCCCGCACCAGCGCCATCTCCACGTACGTCAGGGCCAGAGCACGGCGAGCAGCGCCACTGCTGGGACCGAGCGTCGATGATGCGAGGTAGTCCTGTCGGGACCCCCAAGACGGATGCACATGACCGCCGACGACAAGCAGCGCCGCTAGCCGATATGAGCGAGTACGACCAAAACTTCTGGGAACAGCGCTGGTCGCAAGCCCTGCGCGCGCACGGGGATCGCGTCGCGCAGCGGCCCCCGAACGCCCATCTGACCGCCGAGATCGGTGACCTGCGTCCCGGACGCGCTCTCGACGCGGGCTGCGGCCACGGGTCCGACACGCTCTGGCTCGCTGCGCGCGGATGGCACGTCACCGCGGTTGACTTCGCCGCGACGGCCTTGGCTCATGCCCGGTCGACGGCCCAGGACATGGGATCGGACGTCGCCGAGCGCATCGACTGGGTCGAGGCCGATCTTGCGACCTCGACGCCTCAGCGGGACGAGTACGACCTAGTGGCCTGCCTGTATGTCCACGTGGCGGGATCGGTTGAGGAGATGGTGCAGCAGATGGCGACAGGGGTCGCTCGCGGCGGGACCCTGTTCCTGGTTGGCCATCGCCCGATCGACCCGGCCACCGGAGCGGCGACGGCCGCGGCCGGGCAGGTGCAGGTCTCTGTCGAGGCCGCGCTCGCCGCCCTCGATCCGGGCCAGTGGCAGCCGATCGTCGCCGATGAGCGTCCGCGGCCGATGGCCGGTACCGGCGTCGATGCCGTGATCCGAGCGCGACGCCGCTCCTGACGACCGAGAAGCTCAGCAGCGAGCCGCGACAACGAGCTCCCGTCGCGTGGCTCTCAGCACTCTCTCCGGGAGAATTCCGGAAGCATTCTCGGTGCCGCAGCCGGAAAAGCCTCCGTTTGCAGCCTCCTGACCCGAGCCCCAGCGCTCAGCGCGCCAGCTCAGCCACGCTGGGGGTGTGCGTCGGCCAGATCACGTCCGCGCGCCGCCCGATGTCGGCCATCGCACGCCGCGTGTCCTCGAGGTCGTAGAACAGCCCGGGTGGGATGCCCTGCTCCACGTTGACGTCAAGCTTGCGGATGATGTCGCCGACCAGCGCCAGCGTACCGTCGGCGGTGTCGATGTAGACGACCTGGCTGCCGGGCGTGTGGCTGTCGCTGTAGAGCACGCAGTGGATGCCGTCGAACGGCGTGACGTCGCCCTCGAAGAGCTCCACGCGGTCCCAGAGGTCGCAGACGAGCGCGGCAACGTCGAGCCGGTCGTAGAAGAGCTCGCCCGAGCCGATCTCGAGCGTCTTCGGGCCGATCGGCGTCGCGGCCGCCGCGAGCTCGGAGCGCTGGACCATGAAGGTCGCGTTCGGCAGCTGCTCGCACGCGCCCGCGTGGTCGTAGTGCAGGTGGGTGAGGATGCACGTCCCGACGTCGGCGAGCCCGACGCCGTGCCGGCCCAGCGCCGCCTCGAGCGTCTGCTCGTCGGACTGGCTGTGGCGACCGAGCCGGTGGACGTCCATCGCGCGCTGCGGGCTGCGCATCCCGGTGTCGACGAGGATCGGCTGCGGCCCGCCCTCGACGAGGAACGCGAGGATCGGGACGGTCACCTTGCCGCCCTTCGTCGTAAGGCTCCAGAAGACGTCGAGGACGTTGCCGACCTCGGCCTCGCCTAGCAGCAGCGGGTGGACGGCGTGTTCGATGCTCATGTGCCTCCTCTTCGTTCTGTCATCGGACCGCAGGCAGGCGACGGACCAGGTCGTGCAGGCTCGCGAGGTTGTGCGCCGGGGCGAAGTCGTCGACGTAGGGCAGCGCCGCGCTCATCCCGCGCGCGAGCGGCTCGTAGCCCTCGATGCCGAGCATCGGGTTGAGCCACACCACCCGCCCCGAGCGCTTGGCGATGCGCCGCATCGCGCGCGCGATCTCCTCGGGCTCATCGGTGTCCAGGCCGTCGCTGAGGACGATGACCACCGTCCGCGAGTCGAGCAGCGCGCCGTAGCGCTCCTCGAACGCGCCCAGGCTCGAGCCGATCCGCGTCCCGCCTGCCCAGTCGGGCACCTCGGCGGCGATGCGGTCGAGCGCAGCCAAGATGCTGCCGCGGCGGAAGAACGGGGTCACGCGGGTGAGGCGCGTGCTGAACACGAACGACTCGACGCGGCCGACGTGGCGCTGCAGCGCGTACACGAAGACGAGCAGGAAGCGGCTGTAGAGCGCCATCGACCGGCTCACGTCGCACAGCAGCACGAGCCGCGTGCGGCGCAGCTTGCGCTCGCGCCCGTGCAGCTCGAGCACGGTGTCGCCGTACCGGTGCAGGTTGCGGCGCATCGTCCGCCGCAGGTCGATGTCGGCGAGCCTGCGCGACGGCCGGCGCCGGCGGCTGGGGCGCGTCGCGAGCTTGCGCGTCAGCGCCATGATCGCGTGTGCGACGTCGCTCATGTCGTCGGCGTGGAAGCCGCGGAAGTCCTGCTCCGCGAGGACCTCGGCCGGGCTGTGCGTGGCCTCCTCGTGATGCTCCTCCTCGTCCTCGCGAGCCTGCGCCGCGGACTCCTCGCCGAACTCGTGGCTGAGCACCGCGTCGTCGGCCGTGTCACGGGTGCCCGCGCCGGGCGAGTCGTCGGGACCGAAGCCGCTCTCGCTGCCCTGCTCGGGCGGCGCGCCCCAGAACTGGTCGAACAGCTCGTCGAACAGCGGCAGCTCCTCGGGCGCGGACGTCAGCGTCGTGCGCAGCGCGAGGCGGAACTCCT
>JAXDHQ010000321.1:0-7741 GCA_034664395.1 Solirubrobacteraceae bacterium
TGACGACCGTCCGCCTGCCCCACCACGAGCTCGGGACGACGGCGGCCGAGCTGCTGCTCGAGCGTCTCGAGGACGGCGACGCCGCGCCGCGCCACGTCACGGTCGAGCCCGAGCTGGTCGTGCGCGGCTCGACGCGCGCTCCGAGAGCTGCGAGGCTCCAAGGAGGGTCATGAGGAGAATGCCCAGATGATCAGCCGCGCCCTGGCCGACCGATCGGACGCGCTCGCCGCCGAGCGCGTCCCCTTCGTGGTGGCCACGGTCGTCCGCGCGCAGCACCCCACGAGCGTGCACGCGGGCGACGCGGCGCTCGTGCTGGGCGACGGGACGATCGAGGGCTTCGTCGGCGGGATGTGCGCCCAGGAGTCGGTCCGGCTGCACGCGCTGCGCGTGCTGGAGACCGGCGAGGCGCTGCTGCTGCGGATCGTGCCCGAGGGCGGAGAGGACCCCGGCGACGAGGGCGCGATCACCGTGGCCAACCCGTGCCTGTCGGGTGGCGCGCTCGAGCTGTTCCTCGAGCCGCGCGTGCCGCCCGCGCAGCTCGTGGTGCTCGGCGACACGCCGGTCGCCCTGGCGCTGGCAGACCTCGGCCACCGCGTCGGCTTCGCCGTCGCGACCGGCCGCGAGCCGGCGCCCCACGACGCGGCGGTGGTCGTCGCGTCGCACGGCCACGACGAGGAGCAGTTCCTGCAGGAGGCGCTCCGCCACGACGTCCCCTACGTGGGGCTCGTCGCCAGCCACCGGCGCGGTGACGCGGTGCTCGCGTCGCTCGACGTCGACGAGGCGCTGCGCGAGCGCGTCCACACGCCGGCGGGCCTCGACATCGGCGCCCGCTCGGCCGAGGAGATCGCGGTCTCGATCCTGGCGGAGATCATCGCCTCGCGCGGCGAGCGGCCCGCGGCCGCGGCCGCCGGCTCCGCCCCCGCGTCGCGCCCGGCTCCTGCGCGCACCGCGGTCGATCCGGTGTGCCACATGGAGGTGGTCGTCACCGACGCCACGCCCACCGTGGACGGGCGCTTCTTCTGCTGCACGGGATGCCGCGACGCCTACGCCGCCGATCCCGAGCGCTATGCCACCGCGTCGTGAGCGCTTCGTCGCCGGCCTGGTGCTGGCGGCGGGGGGATCGTCGCGGCTGGGCCAGCCCAAGCAGCTCCTGCCCTTCCGCTCGGGGACGCTGCTCGACCACACGGTCGCGACGGCCCGGGCGTGCGACTTCGACCAGCTCCTGGTGACGCTCGGCGGCGCGGCGGACGAGGTCCGTGCGCGCGTCGACCTCAGCGGGGCGCAGATCGTCGAGAACCTCGCGTTCGGCGAGGGCTGCTCGTCGTCGATCGGATCGGCGATGCAGGCGCTGGACCCCCGCGCCGACGTCCTCGTCCTGCTGCTCGGCGACCAGCCGGGCGTGACCGCCGAGACGGTGCACGCGCTGCTCGACGGCGCGGGCGACGCGCCGCTGGCGGTGTGCCGCTACGACGACGGGCTCGGCCATCCGCTCGCTTTCGGACGCGAGATCTTCGAGGAGCTGACGACGCTGCACGGCGACAAGGCGGTCTGGAAGCTCGTCGACCGCATGGGGTTCGAGGTGCCGATCGCCGGCGACGTGCCGCGCGACGTCGACACGTGGGCCGACTACGAAGCGGTCCGCTGACCCTCGCGGCCTCTTCCGTCGCGAGGGTGCGAACGGGTAACGTGGGGGGCTCGTGAGTCAGATCGCCGAGCTCCCCCGCGTACAGGACCCCGGCACCGGTCTCGATGGCCAGTGGCGGGTGATCGTGCGCAACGACGACCACAACACGTTCGATCACGTCGCCGCCACCCTGGCGCGCCACATCCCAGGCGTCTCGGTCGATCAGGGCTACGCGATCGCCGATCGCATCCACACGACGGGCATGGCCATCGTCTGGAGCGGGCATCGCGAGCCGGCCGAGCTCTACTGGGAGGAGCTGCGCGACGCGGGGCTGACGATGGCCCCGCTCGAGCAGGGGTAGCGCCCCCTGGCGGGCCTCGTCCTCGGGCCGCTCCTGCGTCACGTCGGAGCGGGTCACGCAAGCATCTGGGTCGAGACCGACGCGCCCTGCGAGGTCGAGGTCCTCGGAGCAGCCGAGCGGACCTTCGAGATCGAGGGTCACCACTTCGCGATCGTCCACGTCACGGGGCTGCCGGACGCGGGCGCCACGCCCTACGAGGTCGCGCTCGACGGGGTGCGCGCGTGGCCGCCCGAGGGCTCCGAGTGGCCCGCGAGCCGCGTGCGCACGATCGCCGACGACCACGGCGTGCGGATCGCGTTCGGCTCGTGCCGCTGCTCCTATCCCAACGAGCCGCCGTGGACGCTGACCAAGGACGAGGATCCCGAGGGCCGCGAGCACGACGCGCTGCGCGCCCTGGCGATGCGCATGCGCGACACCGACCCCGACGAGTGGCCGGACCTGCTGCTCATGCTCGGCGACCAGATCTACGCCGACGAGATCGCGCCCAGCACCGCCCGCTTCCTCAGCGCGCGCCGCGACCCCGCGGTCCCGCCCGGGCGGCAGGTCGCCGACTTCGAGGAGTACTGCCGCCTGTACCTCGACGCGTGGTCGGATCCCGCGGTGCGCTGGCTGCTGTCGACCGTCCCGACGGCGATGATCTTCGACGACCACGACGTCCACGACGACTGGAACACGTCGCGCGACTGGGTCGTCGGCATGCGCGCGAAGGGCTGGTGGGACGAGCGCATCGTCGGCGGCTTCATGTCGTACTGGTGCTACCAGCACCTCGGCAACCTGGCGCCCGAGGACCGCGAGGCCGACGAGATCTACGGCGCCGTCCTCGCCGCCGAGGGCGACGCCGGCCCGATCGTGCGCGACCACGCGTTCCGCGCCGACCGCGAGGTGGCCGGCGCGCGCTGGAGCTACAAGCGCGACGTCGGGCGCACCCGGATCGTGATCATGGACTCGCGCGCCGGCCGCGTGCTGACGCCCGGCTCGCGGGCGATGGTCGACCGGGAGGAATGGGCCTGCATCGAGGCGTGGACCGAGGGCGACTTCGACCACGTGCTGCTCGGCACCTCGTTGCCCGTGTTCATGGGGCGCGGCCTGCACTTCCTGGAGGCGTGGAACGAGGCGGTCTGCGACGGCGCGTGGGGGCGGCTCGCCTCGCGCGTGGCGGAGAAGGTCCGCCAGGGCCTCGACCTCGAGCACTGGGCCGCGTTCGGCGACTCGCTGCGCGCGCTGACGGGACTCCTCGACGAGGTCTCGTCCGGGCGCCGCGGGCGCGCGCCGGCATCGGTCGTGCTGCTGTCCGGCGACGTCCACCACGCCTACGTCGCGGAGGTGAGCTTCCCCTCGGGCGACGGCCGCGCGCCGGTCTACCAGGCGGTCTGCTCGCCCCTGCGCAACCCGCTGAGCTCGCGCGAGCGGCGGATCATCAGGGCGGGCATCTCGCGCGGGGGCGAGGTCCTCGGGCGCGCGCTCGCCCGCGCCGCCGGCGTGCCTGCGGACCCCGTGAGCTGGCGGGTCACCGACGGCCCCTGGTTCGACAACCAGGTGGCGACGCTCGAGATCGACGGGCGGCGCTGCGCGTTCCGGCTGGAGAAGGCGGTCGGCGCCGGCGACGAGCATCCCCGGCTCGTGCAGGTGGCCGAGCGCCGGCTAGCATGACCGACCGCGCCGGGTATGCTCGGGCGCGAGGGTGAGACGGTTGGACCAAGGGGAGGCCATCACCACTGCCGCACGGGCCCAGCGCGAGCAGGAGCTGCTCCGGCGGATCCACGTGCAGCGCGACGCCCGCGCGCGCGACCAGCTCGCGGAGGAGATGCTCCCGCTCGCCCGCGCCCTCGCCGGGCGCTACGCCAATCGCGGCGAGCCGCTCGACGACCTCGTCCAGGTCGCCTGCATCGGGATCATGAAGGCGATCGACGGCTTCGACATCACGCGCGAGGTGCGCTTCTCGTCCTACGCCACGCCGACCGTCCTCGGCGAGATCAAGCGCCACTTCCGCGACAAGACATGGGCGATGCGCGTGCCGCGCGGGCTGCAGGAGCTCCAGCTCCAGGTGGCCAAGGCGCGCGACCGGCTCACCAACGAGCTGAGCCGCTCGCCGACGGTGCAGGAGCTCGCCCAGGCGATCGAGGCGCCGTTCGAGGAGGTCCTCGCCACCATCCAGAGCGTCAGCGCCCGGCGCACGCGCTCGCTGGACGAGCCCACCGGCGAGGACGTCACCCTCGCCGACTCGCTGGGCTTCAACGACCCCGAGCTCGAGCGCGCCGAGATGCGGGCCCTCCTCGACGGCGCCTTCGGCGTCCTGTCCGAGCGCGACCGCGAGGTCCTGCGCCTGCGCTTCGCCGAGGACCTGACCCAGACCGAGATCGCGCTGCAGATCGGCGTGTCGCAGATGCAGGTGTCGCGCCTGATCCGTCAGTCGCTGGCGCGGCTGCGGATGGACATCGAGCGGTCGCCGGAGCGGCGCGCTCGGACGGCCTAGCTGGGGGTCTTCCTCTGCTGCTTGCGTCGGTGTTGGTGACCGCCATCGCGAAGCACACCCGGCGTCAGGCGCTCGGCGAATGTGTCACCTGGGAGGTGACATTTTCGACACTCGCCGCGCCGGAGGACGACCGCTCGCGCCTCGCGCCGCCGCCGACTCCGCTTCCCTCGATGCCGAGCGCCGAGCAGCGCCGCCAAGCGCAGCGCGGACGACGGACGACGGCCGACGCGCAGCCGGCCCTAGCCCGCCAGATCCCCGCCCGCCGCCGGCGCCGGCTCGGCCCCGCGCGTGGGCTGGTACTCCAGCTCCCCGGCGGTCACGAGGTCGGCCCAGGCGTAGAGGACGGGCACCTGGTACCAGCCCGAGCACAGGATGCGGAAGTCGGTGAACTCGTGGCCGAACCAGTAGCGCTCGAAGTCCGCCTTGCTCTCGAACTCCGCCACCTGCAGGAACTTGTAGCGGTCGTCGCGCATCCGGTGGACGGCGTGCGAGCGGGCGCCGTAGCGCAGCGACACGGGCGAGATGCCGGCCAGCGCCGCGGCGAGATCGTCCCCGCGGAAGCCGGTCGCGTACCAGGGGATGTGGACCATGCCGGCCATCTACGCGCCCACCTCCGCGCGGATCGCGCCCGGCCCTTCGGCGGTGCGACCTTGGCCCTCGTCGGTCGCGCCGACGAGGATGGCGATCTTGCCGAGGTGCTTGTTCTCGTGCATGAGCTGATGGGCCTCCGCGACCTGGTCGAAGGCCATCGTACGCCACAGCACGGGCCGGACCTTGCTCTCCTCGATGAGGCGGTTGGCCAAATTGCACTCCCACGCGTTGGCGAAGTGCGAGCCGATGATCTGCTTCTGGCGCATCCACAGATAGCGCACGTCGAAGTCGAGCTCGTACCCCGAGGTCGCGCCGCAGATCACGACCTTACCGAACGGCTTCACGCAGAACACCGACGTGGGGAAGGTCGCCTTGCCGACGTGCTCGAAGACGACGTCGGGCGAGTCGCCGAGCAGCTCCTTGACGCGCTTGGCGAAGTCGCGCGACACCGCGAAGCGCGCCCGCTCCTCCTCGACGGTCTCGCCGCCGCGGCGCATCATCCCCGCGAACTCGTTGCGGTCGATGAAGCCCTTGGCCCCGAGCTGCTCGACGAGGGCGCCCTTCGAGGCGCTGGAGACCACGCCGACGCTCTCGGCGCCGGCGGCGCGGCAGAGCTGGGTGGCGAACACGCCCAGGCCGCCGGCCGCGCCCCAGATCAGCACGCGCTGGCCGGCCTGGATCTGAGCGCGGTTGAAGAGCATGCGGTACGCGGTGAAGTAGGTCAGCCCGTAGGACGCCGCCTCCTCCCACGCCAGGTGGGCGGGCTTGGGCAGGAGCTGCTGGGCCTGGACCTTGGTGAACTGCGCGAACGAGCCCCAGCTCGTCTCGTAGCCCCAGATCTGCTGCGACGGCGCGGCGAGCGGGTCGAGCCCGTGGACCTCGGGGTCCTCGTAGGAGGCCTGGTTGCAGTGGATGACGACCTCGTCGCCGGGCTTCCAGCGCGTGACCCCGGCGCCGACCTTCCAGACGATGCCCGAGGCGTCCGAGCCGCCGATGTGGTGGTCCTCGTCGGGGTGGTAGCGGAAGACCGACACGGGCTTGCCCAGCGCGGCCCACACGTTGTTGAAGTTCACCCCGGCGGCCATGACCCGGACGACGACCTCGAAGGCCCCGGGCTCGGGCACCTCGATCTCCTCGACCTGGAAGGCGTCGACCGGCTCGCCCTCGCGCTCCTGCCGGATGACCCACGCGGCCATCGTCGCCGGTAGCTCGCCGGGCTCGGCCTCGACGTGTGCCACCTGCGTGAGATCAACCGCCATCAGGTTCTCCGTTTCGGTCCTGCTCGCTCTGCTTAACGTGTACGCCCTCGTTCAGCGACGAGGGCGGACGAACACTAACGCGGCCTGCGTCGCAGACCGAGGTACCCCGAGCGGACCAGCAGGACCGTGGCGGTCACGAGCGGGAGGAGCATCCCGCCGATCCCGAGGACGAGGAACGCGGTGAACGAGCTGATGTGGTCGACCAGCCACGCGAAGTTCATGCCGAAGAAGCCGGTGGCGAACGTCAGCGGCAGGAAGATGGTGGCCACGGTCGTCAACCGGCCCGCCATCTGGTTGAGCAGCACGTTGATCGCCTCGGCCAGGACCTCGCGCAGGTAGGCGACCTCGTTGGCGGTCAGCACGAGGTCGTCGTGGACGTCGCGGAAGGGATGGCGGGCAACCTCGCGCTCGAGGCCGGGCAGGCGCTCGAGCGCGTCGCCGCCCCGCGCGAGCATGTCGCGCTGGGGGATGACGACCTGCTGCAGGCGGAACAGCTCGGAGCGAAGCTGGCTCATGCGGCGGCGGTCGGCCGGGGTCGGCTTCTCGAACGCGATGTCCTCCAGGCCCTCGACCTCGGCGGCCCGGCGATCGGCGAACTCGCGCAGCGAGTCCGCCAGCGCGTCGAGGACGCGGTAGACGACGTCCTGCTCGGTCCGCGCCGTGCCGCTCTTCGCGCGCTCGAGCGCGGCGTGCAGGTGCGCGCACGCCGCGCGGCGGACCGTTACCACCTCGTCGCCCGAGACGTGGATGTGGACCTCGATGAGCTCGTCCCCGTGCATGCCGTAGAAGACGATCAGCGCCCGGTCCCCGTAGGTGTCGATCTTCGGGCGCTGGCCGAACTCCTTGGTGTCCTGCACGGCGAGATCGGGGATGCCGAGCAGCTCGCCGACGGCGTCGATCTCCTCGTCGGACGGCGCGTAGAGGTCGAGCCAGAAGAACTCCCCGCGCTCGCGGAGCGCGCGGATGGCGGCGGCGTCGACGGCGTCGAGGACCTGCATGCGGCGGGCCCGACCCTACCGGTCGCGCCGGACCGCGACCGGTGGGGCGGAGCGGTCGCGCCGGACCGCGACCGGCTCGAGCGGCTAGACCGCCTCGAGGACCTTCTCGGCCTCGGCCGGAGCGGCGACGGCGCCCTCGGCGCCCGCCTCGGCCGGCGCCTGCGCCCTGTCGGCGATGAGCCACCAGGACAGGACCGCGCCGAGCAGCGCCACCACCGCGGCGATGCGCAGGCCGTCGTTGAGCGCGTACACGTACGCCTCCTGGACGGCGGCGCCGATCTGCCCGCCGATCCGTCCGCCGCCGGCGCCCAGTCCGTCGGCCAGCGCCTGTCGGCGGTCGGCCGGCAGCGCGGGCAGGAGCTCGTCGATCCGCGAGCGTCCGACGCCGGTGATGAGCGCGCCCATCGCCGCGACGCCGAACGTGCCGCCGACCAT
>JAXDHQ010000322.1:0-2780 GCA_034664395.1 Solirubrobacteraceae bacterium
ACTCGCTGTGGTCGCGCGACCCCGAGGACGAGATCCTGCCGACGTGCCGCGAGCTGGGGATCGGCTTCGTCGCCTACTCCCCGCTCGGGCGAGGCTTCCTCACCGGCGCCATCCGCACGATCGACGACCTCGAAGCGGACGACTACCGCCGCTTCTCGCCGCGCTTCGAGGGCGAGAACTTCGAGCGCAACCTCGACGTCGTGCGCCGCGTCGAGGAGCTGGCCGCCGAACGGGCCGTCACCGCGGCTCAGCTCGCGCTCGCCTGGGTGGTCAACAACCCCGCGCACCCCGACGTCGTCGCGATCCCCGGCACCAAGCGCCGCGCGCGCCTGGAGGAGAACGTCGGCGCCCTCGACGTCGAGCTCACGCGCGAGGATCTGGCCGGGATCGCCGAGCTCCTGCCGGATGCGGTGGGCGCGCGCTACCCGGAGCAGATGATGCGCAGCACTGGCCGCTGAGCGGGCCCGCTGTAGATTGCCTGCATGCCCCTCGTTCCGATCGTCGTCGAGCGCAGCGCGCGCGGCGAGCGCGAGTACGACATCTTCTCGCGCCTGCTCAACGAGCGCATCGTGTTCCTCGGCCAGCCCGTCGACGACCAGATCGCCAACCTCGTCGTCGCCCAGCTCCTGCACCTGGAGTCGGTCGACCCCGACAAGGACATCTCGATCTACGTCAACTCGCCGGGGGGCTCGATCTACGCGGGCCTCGCGATCTACGACACGATGCAGTTCATCAAGCCCGACGTGGCGACGATCTGCTGCGGGGTCGCCATGTCGATGGGGTCGCTGCTGCTCGCCGGCGGCGCCCCCGGCAAGCGCATGTCGCTGCCCAACTCGCGGATCCTCATCCACCAGCCGTCGGCGGGCTTCGAGGGCATGGCCACCGACATCGAGATCCACGCCCGCGAGATCATGAAGACGCGCGAGCGCATCGACGAGATCTACGCCGAGCACACGGGCCAGCCGGTCGAGCAGGTCCACCGCGACATGGAGCGCGACCGCTTCTTCAGCGCCGAGCAGGCGGTCGAGTACGGGCTCATCGACCGCGTCCTCGAGCACCACTGAGCGCCGCGGTCAGGCGACCGCGTGCTCGATGGCGCCCAGGCGCTCGATCTCGATCCGGACCACGTCGCCGGAGGCCAGCAGCCGCGGCGGGTCCATGGCCGCCCCCACGCCCGGCGGCGTGCCGGTGAGGATGAGGTCGCCGGGCCGCAGGGTGCAGGTCTCGCCGATGAACGCGACCAGCGCGGGCACCCCGAAGATGAGGTCGCTCGTCCGGGCGTCCTGGCGCAGCTCGCCGTTGACCCACGTGCGCAGGCCCAGGTCGCCGGGGTCGGGCACCTCGTCGGCCGTCGTCACCCACGGGCCGAACGGGCACGAGCCGTCGAACCCCTTCGCCCGCGTCCACTGCGGCTCGCGGCGCTGCAGGTCGCGCGCGGTGAGGTCGTCGGCGACCGCGTAGCCCGCGACCTCGCCCCCGGCGCCCATGACCACCGCCAGCTCGCCCTCGTAGTCCAACCGCCGGACCACGGCGGGCGCGCGCACCGGCGCCCCGGGCGCGGCGCAGGAGCCGGGGGTCTTCATGAACACGATCGGCGCCTCGGGCGGCTCGGCGCCGGTCTCGCGCGCGTGCTCGGCGTAGTTGAGGCCGATGCCGTAGATCGCCCGCGGCGCGTGCGGGGCGAGCAGCTCGACGGCGTCGAGCGCATGGTCGGGCCCGGACGCGGGGGCGCGGTCGGCGGAGGCCAGGCGGTCGAGGACGGTCGCGCCGTCGCCGAACGCGATCGCGCGTCCGTCGCGGACCTCCCCGGCCTGCGCCGCGCCACCGGCGGCGCGGAAGGTGACGAGCTTCACCGGGTGCAGGCTATCTGCGCGGTCAGGTCCGCGGCAGCGGAGGCAGCGGGCGCGCGCCCGATCGGGTCCGGCGCCGGCGCGAGCGGCGCTGGGAGCCGCTCTCCTCGGAGAGGTCGCGGCCCGACGTGAACCTGGCGCGCTCCTCTTCGGTCATCTGGCGGATGACCAGGGATCCTTCGTCGACCTGCTCCTGGATGCGCTCGAGCTTGGCCTGGCGCTGCTCCGCCTCACGCTCGCGTTGGGTCTTGGCCGGCATACGTTCTCCCTACCCCGCGGGGGCGCCGGCCATGCGACCGGCGCCGCGCTGCGGCGGGGCTTTCGGACCCTCTCAGCGGATCGTCGTGCGCTCCTCGGGCGGCACGTCGCCGCGCTCGGGGGGGACGGTCGCGTCGCGCTCGTCGCGCGGGTCGAGGGCCGGATCGGCCGCCTCGTCGTCGACGCCCAGGCGCGCCCGATCCTTGGCCAGCTCGTCGTCGGCGAGGCCGCGCTCGTGCAGCCGGGCGCGAGCCTCGTGGAGCTCCGCCTCGGCGCGCTCGCGCGCGGCGATCTGCTCGGCCTCGTCAGCGCGCGCGGCGCGGGCCGTGGCCTGGTCGCGGTGGGCGCCGGCGACCTCGCCGCGACGGCGCTCGAGCTGGCGCTCGCGGGCGCGGGCACGCGAGCGCGGAACGGCGACGAAGACGACCGCCAGCACGATCAGCACGGCGACCACGATGACGACGACGGCTGCAGTGGACATGCGTCCTCCCCTTCCTCTCGGTCGCCATCGGCGTACCCGCGCGCGAACGCGGGAAACTGCGTGTCGATGATCTCCACCCTCGTCCTCGTCCTCGCCCAGGCCGGCGGCGGCTCGTCCGGCTTCGGCGGAGGCGGAGGCGGCGGTGGCGGAGGCGGTGGAGGCGGTGGTGGCGGCGGCTTCGGGGGCGGCGG
>JAXDHQ010000323.1:0-38721 GCA_034664395.1 Solirubrobacteraceae bacterium
CTGGCGACCCTCTGTGCCAGCCGCGCGGCGGTATGGGGGGATACTCGGCCAGGGCATCCGTGCCCCGGCCTTGCCTCAGCCTGTGGGGGGAATTGGTCGGCCGAGGCGCCCTGTGTGGTTCCCTATCGACTCGCGGGTTCCTCCCTCGATACGGGTACCGAGAACATGCCGGTAATCGGTGCTTTCGGCGGGCTCCCTCACGCCGTCTGGCGCTCGGGAGCCTCGGCGACCGGCGTGCCGTCGTCGTCGAGGACGACCGGCGCGTCGCGGGCGGGCTCCTCGGTGTCGTCCGAGGGCTCCTCCCGCGGCCCGTGGGTGATCTCGACGACGCGCGCAGGATGGGTGAACTCGCGCTGCATCTCTCTCTTCGCGCTACCCGCCTCGCGGCAGGGCATGCGTCGGTTGCGCTCAGCGGCGCATCGGGCGCGTCAGCGCCTTGACGAACTCCTCGAGCTGGCCCGTCGTCCAGCACTCGAACGCCTCGCAGTGCTGCTCGTAGGAGGCGATGACCGAGTCGCCGTAGTTCCAGTACAGGCGCGGCTCGGGGTTCAGCCAGAACGTGCGCCCGGCGCGCTCGGCGACCTGGGCGAAGATGTCGGCGCGCGGGTCGCGGCCGTTGGTGCGCGCGTCGCCGAGGACGATCACGGTCGCGCGCCGGTGCAGGTCGTCGTCGACGAGCTGGGCGAACTCGCTCCACACGCGCCCGTAGTCGGTGTAGCCCGACACGTCGGCCACGCCGGCGTCGCGGCCGATGGCGGCGCTGACCGCCTTGAAGTCGCGCTCGCGCTCGAAGACGTCGGTCACCTCGCTGATGCGCTCGATGAACACGAACGAGCGCATCTTGCGAAACGAGTCGTGCAGCGCGTGCAGCACGCTGAGGAAGAAGACCGACGCGCTGGTCACGCTCGTGGAGACGTCGCACAGCACGTAGATCTCCGGCCGGCGCGGGCGCACCGGCTTGTAGCGCAGGACGACGGGCACGCCGCCGGTCTCCAGCGACGCGCGCATCGTCTTGCGCACGTCGACGTGGGCGTGGCGATGGTGCCCGCGCAGCTCGCGACCCTGGCTCTTGAGCCGGCGCTTGAGCTGGGCGACGACGCGGTGCACGGCGGCCAGGTCCTGCAGCGGGCCCGAGGGCAGGGCGCGGTCGAGCTCGTTGAGCGGGCGCGCCGGCGGCAGCGCCGCGGTGCGCTCGATCTGGCGGCGCTCGAGCTCCTGGCGCAGGAGCGCCTCGAAGCGGCGGATCGCCTCGCGCGACAGGCCCGCCGCGCGCGGGTCGTCGGGCGGCAGGTCGGGCTGGGGCTCGGCGCGCAGGCCCAGCGCCCGGCGGATGCGCTGCACGTCGACGCCGACGACGCCCGAGCCCTCGCCCTGGCGCCCGAACGCGGCGATGGCCAGGCGGGCGAGGTCGCGCATCAGCGACTCGTGGCCGTCGCGCAGGGCCTGGGCGATCTGCTGGCGCAGCGTCTCCAGGTTCAGCTCGGCCCCGGCGGCGTCCATGCCGCCGCCCTCGGTGACGCCCTCGCGCACGGCGGCGAGCTCGGCGGCGCGGAAGAAGAAGCGGTCGAAGACGAGGTCGAAGATCCGGCGGTCCTCCTGGGACTTGGCGAGCGTGGCGGCCAGCGACTCCTTGAAGTCCGCCGGCTCGCTCCACGGGATCTCGCGCAGGACGCAGAACGCGTCGAGCAGCTCGCTGGTGCCGACGGCCACGCCCTCGCCGCGCAGCTCCTCGCCGAGCTCGAGGATCCGGGCCGACATCCCGCGCGGGAGCCGGTCGGGATCGGTGCCGCCATAGAGGGCGGCTCTACGGCTGGCCGGCGGACGCGGCACCGGAGGTCATGCCCAGCTTCATCCCGACGCGCTCGGCCACGACGTCGAGGTCGGTGCGGTGCTTGACGATGACCGACATCGTCTCGGTGAAGGTGCGGGCGTCGATGTCGTCGGCGCCGAGGAGCAGCAGCGCGCGCGCCCAGTCGATCGACTCCGCGATCGACGGCGGCTTCTTGAGGTCGAGCTCGCGGACCATGGCCACGATCTCGACGAGCTTGCGCGCGACGGACTCGTCGAGCTCGGGCGTGTGCAGCCTGACGATCTCGAGCTCGTGCTCGAGCCCCGGGTAGTCGAGCCACAGGTACAGGCAGCGGCGCTTGAGCGCCTCGGTCAGCTCGCGCGTGTTGTTGGAGGTGAGCAGCACGACCGGCCGCGTGCGCGCCTCGAACAGCCCGAGCTCGGGGATCGAGAGCTGGAACTCGCTCAGCAGCTCGAGCAGCATGGCCTCGAACTCCTGGTCGGTCTTGTCGATCTCGTCGATCAGGAGGACGACCGGCTCCTCGGCCGCGATGGCGGTCATCAGCGGGCGCTGGAGCAGGAACTCGGGGCCGAAGATGTCGTCCTGGACCTCCTGCCAGCCGGCGCCGTCCTCGGCCTGGATGCGCAGGAGCTGCTTGCGGTAGTTCCACTCGTACAGCGCCTTGGCCTCGTCCAGGCCCTCGTAGCACTGCAGGCGCACGAGCCGGCGATCGAGGTACGTCGCGAGCGCCTTGGCGAGCTCGGTCTTGCCCACGCCGGCCGGCCCCTCGACCAGGATCGGCTTGCCCAGCTTGGCGGCCAGGAAGGAGACGAGGGCGGTCGACTTGCCCGGCAGATAGCCGACCGAGCGCAGGCCGGTGGCGATGTCGTCGACGCTCGTGGGGGCGGGCATGGGCGGCGAATGATAGGAACCGCAGCGTGTGGGCCCTCCGGCAGCTCGCGTTCTTCTACGACCCGAGCCCCAGTTTCGGGGCGGACCCGCGCCCATTCGTGGCCTTGATGATCGCCGGCTTCGTCATCGGCGTGTTCGGACACGTGGCGCGCATGCGCTCGCTCGTCGCCCTCGGCATCGGCCTCGTGTTCCTGGCCACGTTCGTGCTGCCGCTGGCAAGCAACGTGCTGCGGTCGGGCGGGTCCTAGGCCATCGTCGCGCGGATGACGCTCGCGCAGAGGGCCGGATCGTCCCACATGGGCAGGTGACCGCAGTCGGGCAGGACGACGGTCCGCCAGCCCGGCGGCGGCACGCGCGGCGGGCGCACGAGGCGGTCGTGCTCGCCCCAGGCCAGCGTCACCGGCACGTCGATCTCCTGCGCTTCGCCGAACGTGCCGCGGCGCATCGCCAGGTTGGTGGCCGGATAGCCGGGCGCCAGCGCGTAGGCGCGCACGATGTCCAGCGCCTCGGCGTGCGTGACCTGCTCGGGGTGGGCCATGGTCAGGCCCAGGGCGACGCGCCGCCCGGCGCGCGTGCGCAGCAGCGGGCCCATGATCGGGAGCAGCGCGCGGGCGACCGCGCGGCCCGGCTTGCGCGGGCGCTCGCCGTCGCGCAGCAGCGGCCGCGGCCAGAAGCCGGCGGCGCACAGCGCGGTGACCGAGCGCGCGCGCCCGCGGCGCGCCAGCTCGAGCGCCACCCACGCGCCCAGCGAGCTGCCGGCGAGATGGACGCGATCGAGGCCGCGGGCGTCGAGCAGCTCGGCCACGGCGCCGGCGAGCGTCGGCGGGTCGGGCGTGGTCGACGGCGCCAGCGGCGGCGAGTCGCCGAAGCCCGGCAGGTCGACGGCGACGACCTCGTGGTCGGCGGCCAGCAGCTCGACGACCGGGTCCCAGATGCGCCGCGTGCCGCCGATGCCGTGCACGAGCACGAGCGGCGGGCCCGACCCGTGAGACTCCGCGATCAGCACCCGCGCGCTCCTGTCAGCATGGGCCCATGGACCTCGACGGCGCGACCTGCCTGGTCACGGGCGCCAACCGCGGCATCGGCCTCGCCGTCGCGCGCGAGCTGGCCCGGCGCCCCGTGCGGCTGCTGGTCGGCGTGCGCGACCTCGACCGCGCCCCCGACCTGGGCCCGACCGCCGCGCGCGAGGTGCGGACCGTGCGCATGGACCTCTCCGGCAAGGAGGCGATCGAGGAGTCGTGCGCGCAGCTCGGCGACGACCTCGGCCGCATCGACCTCCTGATCAACAACGCCGGGCGCCTGAGCGGCGGCCAGCTCGAGCGCCAGGACGTCGACGCGATGTACGCGATGTTCCAGGTCAACCTCGTCGCCGTCGCCCACCTCACCGCCCGCGTCCTGCCCGGCATGCTCGAGCGCGGGCACGGCAAGGTGGTCAACAACGCCTCGATCAGCGGCTTCGCGGCGTTCCCCGGCGCCTCGACGTACGCCGCCGCCAAGGCCGGCGTCGTCGCGCTGACCGACAGCCTGCGCCGCGAGCTGCACGGCACCGGCGTGAGCACCCTGCTGCTCGTGACCGGCGGCGTCGAGACCGACATGCTCGAGGAGACGCGCCAGGCCTACGCGGGCAGCGTGGACACCTCGTCGTGGGGCTCGATCTCGCCCGAGGCGTGGGCGACCAAGGTCGTGCGCGCCATCGAGCGCGACGCCACCGTCCTGCAGCCCGACGGCAAGGTGCGCCTGGCCACGATCGCCGGTCGCGGCCCGCGGGTGCTGCTCGACGTCGTCTCGCGGCGGATGTTCGAGCGCGCGCCCGCGCGCTGACTCAGGCAGCCTCGAGCTCCTCGGCGAGCACGGGCGCCGGCGCGTCGCGGCGCCAGCGCGGCTTGGCCAGCACGAGCTGCACGTCCCGGATGCGCCGCTCGCGGAAGCCCGCCTCGCAGTAGGCGAGATAGAGCGTCCACAGGCGGCGGAAGCGCTCGTCGTAGCCGAGGTCCGCCGTCTCGCCCGCGCGCGCCCGGAAGCGCGCGCGCCAGTGGTGCAGCGTCTCGGCGTAGTGGGCGGTGATGTCCTCCAGGCCGACGGCGCGCAGGTCGGTCCGGCGCGCGATGCAGCGCGCCATGATCTCGTTGGAGGGCAGGCACCCGCCCGGGAAGATGTACGTCGAGATGAAGCTCGGGTTGCCGCGCTCGACGTGGTAGGCGCGGTCGTCGATCGTGATCGCCTGCAGGAGCATGAGGCCCTGAGGCGTGAGCAGGTCGCTGCAGCGCTCGAAGAACGTGCCGAAGTCCTTCCAGCCGACGGCCTCGATCATCTCGATCGAGACGAGCTTGTCGAAGCGGCCGCGCAGCTCGCGGTAGTCGCGCAGCAGCACGGTGACGCGGTCCTCCACGCCGGCGGCGCGCACGCGCTCCACCGCGTGGGCGCGCTGCTCGCGCGAGATCGTCGTCGTCGTCACCCGGCAGCCGTAGCGCGCGGCGGCGTGGACGGCGAGCGCGCCCAAGCCGGTGCCGATCTCGAGCAGGTGGTCGGTGGGGCGCAGCTCGAGCTTGTCGCAGACGACGTCGAGCTTGTGCAGCGCCGCCTCGTCGAGCGTGGCGTGCGGCGTCGGGAAGATCGCCGACGAGTACATCATCCGCTCGTCGAGGAACAGCTCGAAGAGGTCGTTGCCGAGGTCGTAGTGGGCGGCGATCTGCTCGCGGCTGCGCCCGATGGTGTTGCGCGCCCGCGTCAGCGCGCGCGCCGGGCCCAGGACCGGGCGCACCCAGCGCCGCGGGCGGTCGAGCGAGTCGCCGTTGCGCGCTCCCAGGCGCACGAGCGCGACGAGGTCGGGGCTGGTCCACAGGCCGGCCATGTAGGACTCGGCCAGGCCCATGCTCCCGCGCAGGAGCTGGCGGTAGAACGCGGGCGAGCCGACCTCGAGCACGGCGTGCAGCGGGTCGGCGGGATCCTGGATGCCGAAGCGGGTCACGCGGCCGGCCTCGCGCACCTCGAGCACGCCGCCGCGGGCCAGCGACAGCAGGCGGTGGACGATGGCACGGGCGGTGCGGTCGCTCATCGCGTGGCTCCTCGGGGGTGGGGGAAGTAGGGCGCGCCCTTGAGCTTGAGGCGGACCGCGTTGGCGTAGATGCGGGCGACGATCGCGAGCGTCGGGGCCGGCTGGCGGCGCAGCAGGCGCCGCAGCTCGGGGGCGTCGAGCGGGCGGCGCTCGAGCGCGAGCGTCGCGTCGAAGGCGAGCTCGCCGTCGCGGTGGCTGGAGATGGCGACGCCCAGGCGCCGGCCGGGCGCCGCCAGGCGCAGCTCGTACTCGTGGTCCATGCCCATGAACGGCGAGACGTGGAAGACCTTGTCGACGCGCTCGCGCACGGCGCCGTCCTCGTCGCGGGCGCCCAGGACGTAGGCGTGGCGCTCGCCCCACGGCGTGTTCGTGACCTCGGCGACGACCGCCTCCAGGGCCGTGTCCGAGCGATCGAAGCAGTAGTAGAAGCTGACCGGGTTGAACAGGTGGCCCAGGCAGCGGAGGTTCGTCAGCAGGCGCACGGGGCCGCCGGGCCGCGTGCCGGTGCGCTCGCCGACGAGCGCGCGGACGGCGTCGGCCAGCGGGACCTCCGGGTCGCCGAGGTAGTCGGCGCGGCGGAAGCGCACGAGCGCCGGGTGCGCGGTCGACCACAGCCACGGCGGCCCGATGCGCTCGGGCACGGCGTCGAGGTCGAGGTAGGCCATGAGGACGCGGTAGCGGAAGCGATGGTCGACCGGCCGCAGCCGCCGGTGCGACACCCAGCCCTCGTACAGCGCGCTCACGCGGGCACCAGCTCGCGCAGCCGCGCCACCGCCGCCAGCGCGCTGACGACGCCGTCCTCGTGGAAGCCCCAGCCCCAGTAGGCGCCGCAGTAGTGCGTGCGAGCGACGCCGCTGACCTCGCCGTGGCGGCGCTGGGCGTCCATGCCCGCCGCGGTGTAGACCGGGTGCGCGTACGGGATGACCCGGACGATCCGCTCGGGGTCGATCGCGGCGGTGTGGTTGAGCGTCACGCAGTACTCGCGCTCGGCGCGCAGCGACTGCAGGTGGTTCATCGAGTACGTCACCGCGCAGCGCCCGTGCGCCTCGCTGCGCAGGTGGTAGTTCCACGCCGCCCACGCCGCGCGCCGGCGCGGCAGCAGCGAGCGGTCGGTGTGCAGGACCGCCTCGTTGGGCTGGTAGGGGAAGGCGCCCAGGACCTCGACCTCGGCCGCGGACGGGTCGGTGAGCATGGCCAGCGCCTGGTCGGCGTGGGCGCCGATGACGACCTCGTCGAAGGCCTCGGCCTCGCCGCCCTCGGGCACGACGTCGACGTGGGTCGGATGGCGGGTGACCGCGACCACCGGCGTGCCGACGCGGATGCGGTCGGCGAACGGCGCGGTGAGCGCCTCCACGTAGCGGGCCGAGCCGCCGACGATCGTCGACCAGCGCGGGCGGGAGGTGAGGGAGAGCATCCCGTGGTTGGCGAAGAAGCGGACCAGGAAGCGGGCGGGGAAGGCCCACATCTGGTCGGGGTCGGCCGACCATACCGCGGCCGCCTGGGGTATCAGCAGCCGTTGCACGAACCACGGCGAGAAGCCCTCGGCGTCCAGGAACTCGCGCAGCGAGCGGTCGTCGTCCGGGCGGTCGAGCAGCGCCTGGGCCGCGCGGTTGAAGCGCACGTAGTCGGCCACCATGCGCACGAACGCCGGCCGCGCCAGGTTGGACGGCTGCGCCAGCAGCCCGCGCACACCGCCCGAGGAGTACTCGAAGTCCTCGGACTCGGCGCTGACCGAGAAGCTCATGTTCGTCGGCTGGCGGGCGACGCCGAGCTCGTCGAGCAGCGCCTCGAAGCGCGGGTAGTTGCGGTCGTTGAGGACGATGAAGCCGGTGTCGACGTGCCACGTCCCGTCCCGCGCGTCGACGCGGATCGTGTTCGTGTGCCCGCCGACGTGGTCGCCGGCCTCGAAGACCTCGACGTCGTGCTCCGGGTGCAGCAGGTGGGCCGCGGTCAGTCCCGCGACGCCTGCGCCGATGATGGCGATCCTCACGTCAGACGTGTTCGGGCGGGCGCGCCGCGTGGATCACCGCCGCGCGGCGACGGCGAGCGCGACGCCCGCCAGCGCCGAGCTCGCCGCGAGGGCCACGGTGCCGATCCGTCCGGTGGTGGGGATGCGGTCGCCGGCGGCGAGGGTGGCGACCGTGTCGCCGGTGTCGGCGACCACGCCCGCCGCCAGCCACGGCGACGGATCGCCGCCGCGCGCGACCACGACCACGACCCCGGCGCCGAGGGCGACGTCGCGCCCGCCCAGGCAGCGTCCGAGCACGACCGCGGGCGCGTCCGCGCGTCCGACCCAGCGGCGCAGGATCGGCGCGGGCGCGACGAGCAGCGCCACGCCGAGCAGGGCGCGTCCCGCGCCGAGGATCGTGGCGAGCACCGAGACGGGCATCGGGCCCAGCCTAACCGCGGGCGCGACCGCGCAGGCGACGAGTTCAGCCGCGCGGCGGCGGGCGGTACTCGGAGGGCTCGTCGAACGAGAGCTGGCCGTCGAGCAGGTCGTCCGGCGGCGGGCGCCGGCGGCGGGCGACGGTAGGCGCCGTCTCCGGCGGCCCCTCGGGGGCCGGCGGCGGGGGCGGCGCGCGGTCGGTCGCCGGCTCGGGCACGTGCGCGGCACGGATGCGATAGCCGGCGTACGCGAGCAGCGCGCCGAGGAGGAAGGCGATGAAGATGCCCCACTGCACGCCCACGGTCGTGACGAAGAAGCCCTCGTGGCGGCCGCCGGGCTTGTCGAGCTGGCGGTAGAAGATCAGGAACATCACCCACAGCCCGGCGCCCATGATCACCGTGCCGTCGCCGCCGGGCAGGTGGAAGGCCTTGCGCTCGGCCCGCGCCCACAGGATCGCGACGACGCCGAGCGTGACCACGAAGATCGCCGCCTCGACGAACGAGTAGACCTGGAACGCGTTCTTGGAGTCCGAGACTGTGACACGGCGATCGACCGCGAAGCCGGTCTCCTGATACCAGGGCAGCAGCATCGAGGCGAGCAGGGCGACGGCGGCGATCGCCGCCAGCCGCTGCTCGGGCGTCAGCGACCGCCAGTTGCGCACGAAGCGCGACAGCGCGGCGCTCATGCCGCGACCGCGGCGGCGGCGCGCATGCGCTCCATGAGCACGTCCGCGTCGGCCTCGGAGATGGTGCGGAGCTGGCCCTGGAAGGCGAGCTTCCAGTGCTCGGACGGCCACTTGCGCACGTGCTCGAGGTCGTCCTTGACCTCCTCGGCGTCGAGCCAGCGCTCCTCGTCGAGGACGAGCTCGGGCTCCGTGTGGAAGCGCCAGGGGTACGGATCGGGGTTGGAGGGCTTGCCCGGCCAGACCGGGGTGCGGTCCTCGAACATCTCCGAGGTCAGGCGCACGGCCGCGGCGAACCGCCCGATCACCGTCAGGTAGAAGACGATCCGGTCTCCGGGCTCCATCCCCTCGGCCATCCGGCGCCGCCGCTCCTTGCACCCGATCAGCGTGAAGCCGTGCTCGCGGGTGGCGGCGAAGTTGTCGGGGGAGCCGGTCAGGATCCAAGTCTGCGGCGCCTGCGCCATCCTGCCGGCCATTGTATGCGGCACTCCCACGGATCCGATCCGCACCAGTTCAGCGTCCTGCGGGTCCCCGCCGGCGACGGGCCCCATCCCGTCGCCGTGCTCATCCACGGCGGCTTCTGGCGCGACCGCTACGGGCTCGACCTCATGGAGCCGCTGAGCGCCGACCTCGTGGCCCGCGGCTGGGCGACGTGGAACGTCGAGTACCGGCGGCTGGGCTCCGGCGGCGGCTTCCCGCGCACCACCGACGACGTCGCCGCGGCCATCGACGCGCTGGCCGACCTCGACGCGCCGCTGCACCTCGACCGCGTCGTCGCCATCGGCCACTCGGCCGGAGGGCACCTCGCGCTGTGGGCCGCGGGCCGCCGCGACGCGCGCGTCGGACTGGCCGGCGCCGTCGGTCAGGGCGCGGTCAGCGACCTCGAGGAGGCCCACCGCCTCGGGCTGGGCGACGACGTCGTCGCGCAGTTCGTGGGCGCCGCGCCGCAGGAGGCGCCCGAGCGCTACCGACACGCCTCGCCGGTCGCGCGCGTGCCGACCGGGGTGCCCGTGCTCCTCGTCCACGGCGAGGCCGACGACCGCGTCCCGGCGTCGCTGAGCCGCCGCTACGCCGACGCGGCGCGGGCGGCGGGCGACGTCGTCGAGGTCGTCCTGCGCTCCGGCGAGGGTCACTTCGAGCACCTGGACCCCTCCAGCGCGGCGTGGACGGCGGTCGTCGACTGGTTGGAGCGGCTGCGTCCGTGACGCGGCGTCTGCCCTACGGCGAGCACCCGCGGCAGCTCGGGGCGCTGAGCCTGCCCGACGGCCCCGGTCCGTTCCCGGTGGCGGTGCTCCTGCACGGCGGCGGCTGGCAGGGGCGTTACACGCTGGCGCTGATGGCCGAGCTCGCTGCCGACCTCGCCGGCCTCGGCTGGGCGGCGTGGAACCTCGAGTACCGCTGCGTCGGCGCCGGCGGCGGCTGGCCGGCCCCGTTCGACGACGCCCTCGCCGGGATCGACCACCTGGCGGAGGTCGACGCCCCGCTCGACCTCGCGCGCGTGGCGGCGATCGGCCACTCGGCCGGCGGGACGCTGGCGCTGCACGCCGCGGCCGCGGGACGGGCGGGCGCGGTCGTCGCCCAGGCGCCGGTCAGCGACCTGATCGGCCGCGAGGACCGCGAGGGGATCCTGCGGGCGATGATGGGCGGCACGGCGGCCGAGCTGCCCGAGCGCTACGCGGCCCACTCGCCGCTGGCGCGCGCGCCGCTCGGGGTCCCGACGCTCCTGGTCCACGGGGGCGGCGACGAGACGGTCCCGCTGGCGATGAGCGAGGCGTACGTCGTCGCCGCCCGGGACGAGGCCGAGCTCGCGCTCGTCCCCGGAGGCCACAACGTCCACCTCGACCCGGGCGCGGCCGCATGGCAGGCTGCCGTGGCATGGCTGGAGCGCTGGCGGGCGAGCTGACCCGCGAGGCCGCGGACGCGGCCGACGCGGCGGACCCGCTCGCGGGCCTGCGCGCGCGCTTCGTCATCGACGAGGACGGCCCGCTCTACGTCGACGGCAACTCGCTCGGCCGCCTCCCGCGCGCCACGGGGGACGCGCAGGCGGCGCTCACCCGGGAGTGGGGCGAGCGCCTGGTTCGCGGCTGGGACGACTGGATCGCGCTCCCGGAGACGGTGGGCGACGAGCTCGCCGCCGCCGCCCTCGGCGCCAGGCCCGGCGAGGTGGCCGTCTGCGACTCGGTCACGGTCAACCTGTTCAAGCTCGCCGCCGCCGCGATCGAGGCGCGTCCGGGGGCGCGGACGCTCGTCGCCGATCGCGCGGACTTCCCCACCGACCGCTACGTGCTCGAGGGCCTGGCCGCGCGCCACGGCCTCGAGCTGCGCTGGGCGGTGCCCGAGGAGGCCGGGGCGGCGTGCGCGCCCGGCGACGTCGCGCTGGCCTGCTTCAGCCACGTCGACTACCGCACCGGCGCGGTCGCCGACATGCCCGCGGTGACGGCCGCGATCCACGCCGGTGGCGCGCTCGCGCTCTGGGACCTCAGCCACGCGGTCGGCGCCGTCGCGATCGAGCTCGAGGCGGCCGGCGTCGACCTCGCCGTCGGCTGCACCTACAAGTACCTGTGCGCCGGGCCGGGGGCGCCGGCGTTCCTCTACGTCCGCAGCGCCCATCAGGCGACCGTGCGCTCGCCGATCCAGGGCTGGTTCGGCGCCGCCGACCAGTTCGCGATGGGCCCCGGCTACGTGCCCCGGGAGGGGATCGCGCGGTTCCTGGCCGGGACTCCGCCGATCGCCGGCCTGGTCGCCGTGCGCGAGGGGACGGCCCTCGTCGCCGAGGCCGGGATCGCGGCGGTTGCGGCCAAGGGCCGGGCGCTGACCGACCTCGCCGTCGCGCTGCACGACGCGTGGCTGGCGCCGCTGGGCTTCGCCCTGGGCTCGCCGCGCGACGCCGGCCGCCGCGGCGCCCACGTCGCCCTGCGCCACCCGCGCGCGTGGGCGGTCTGCCGGGCGCTCATCGAGCGCGCCGGCGTCATCCCCGACTTCCGCGGGCCCGACGTCGTGCGCCTCGGGTTCCCCGCCCTGTCCACGCGCTTCGTCGACGTCTGGGACGCGATGGAGCGCCTGCGCGCGCTCGTGGCCGCGGGCGAGCACGAGCGCGTCGACACCGCGCCGCGGCGGGTGACGTAGCGGGTCCTACTCGACGGGGATGTCCTGGACCTCGACCTCCGAGCTCCCGCCGGCCGGCGCCTCCAGGCGGGCGACCCAGTAGTCCAGGAGCGAGCGCAGCAGCAGCAGGACGTCGCGCATCACGTCGGTGAGCTGCTGCTGGAGCTCGGCCGGCACGACGTCGCGCAGGGTGCGCAGCAGCGCCACGAGCGCGTCGAGGTCGTCCTGGGCCTGCTCGCGCGACCAGTCGCCGGCGTGGCGGGCCTCGCCGGCCGGGCGCTCGGCCGCCTCCTGGGTGGCGCGGACGCGCTCGCGCAGCTCGTGCAGCGGGTCAGGCGGGGCCATCGAAGGTGACGTGCAGGGCGCCGTCGCGCAGCGAGGCGCCGGTCGGACGGTAGTCGCCCAGCGCCGGCGGCAGCATCAGCGTGCGCTTCTGCCCGTCGACGCGGACGATGAGCTCGAGGCCGATCTTCTTCAGCGACACCTCGCCGCGCTGCACGAACGGCAGGTCGAGGCGGAGCTGCGCGGCGCCGGCGCCGACGACCAGCTCCTGGGTGAGGTGGTCGTGCAGCAGGCCCACGGGGTCGTGCTCGGCGAACACGCTGTCGCCCAGCCGGTCGAGCATCGCGGCGCCGACGACCTCCTCCTCGAAGTACGGCGCGCGCAGGACCGGCACCGGCGCGAAGGCGTCCTGGACCTCGCCCAGCGCGGCGAGCTGGCGCTCGCGCCACGCGCCGAAGTAGGGCCCGACCTCCTCGGGGAACATGCGGTTGACGATCACCGCGTCGGTGAGGAAGCCGTAGAGGTTCAGGTAGGTGAACGTGCGCCGCGCCTCGTCGACGACCATGCGGTCGGGCGTCATCACCAGCCGCACCGAGACGCGCTCGTTGTCGCGCAGGATCTCGTTCATCGCGATGAGGTTGCGCACCAGTCGGTGGACGTCGTCGAGCACCGCGTCGCCGGGGAGGGAGACGTCGAGCATGGCCCGGGCGATCGGGCGTGCGGCGGCGACCATCTGCGACGAGCGCGGCACCACCTTCTGCAGCCACCAGCGCGCGACGTCGGGGAACGACAGCAGCCGCAGCGTCTCCCCGGTGGGCGCGCAGTCGACGATCACGCAGCCGTAGCGCCCGTCCTCGTGGTGGCGCTTGATCTGCAGCAGGCTGAAGAGCTCGTCCATGCCCGGCGGGACGGTCAGCTCCTCGGCGCTGATGCGGTCGACGCCGCGCTCGAGCAGCAGGTCGCCGAGCCAGTCCTGCATGGCGGCCCAGTTGCGCTCCATCTCGTCCTGGGCGGCGACCTGCTGGGCCCACAGGCGCTCGCCGACCTGCGTCGGCTCGGCGCCGACGGGCGTCTGCAGCGCGTCGGCCAGCGAGTGCGCCGGGTCGGTCGAGAGGACGATCGTCTCGACCCCGGCGGCCGCGGCGCGGCGCGCGGTGGCCGCAGCCACCGAGGTCTTGCCGACCCCACCCTTGCCGGTGTAGAGGATGGTGCGAGGCGCCATCGCGGCGCCCAGACTACTTGGCGGGCAGCACCTCGATCGTCCCCGTGGCCTCGGTCGCGTTGCCCGCCGGATCGACCGCCCGCAGGCGCAGCTCGAGCGGCCCGCGCCGGCCCGGGCGGAAGGCGATGGCGCGGCGGCCGTAGCCGAAGGACTCGCTCTTCGTGAGCACCGGCTGCCCGGCGCGCAGCAGCGTGAGCGTCACCGTCGAGCGCTTGTTCAGGTTGAACAGCACCCGCGAGGGCCGGCGCACGCGCACGGTCGTCGGCAGGAGGGCCAGGACCGGCGGCTGGCGCAGGTACGCGGTGAACCGGGTCGCCGTGTCGCAGTACAGCGCCGGATCGGGCACGGGCGCGGCCGGCGTGCCGCCCGCCACCGGCTGCTGCGCCTTGGCCGCGTCGGTGCGCAGGCGGTCGCACAGCCCCTGCAGGAAGTCGCGCAGCAGCACGTGGTAGCTCAGGTCGGACTCGGTGCCCGGCTGCGAGTACAGCGACCAGGCCCCGGTGTCGAACGTCGGCACCTCGACGCGCGCCTCCGCTTCGCCGGCGGCGAACAGCGCGCGGCCGTCGGCGTCGTTGGCCAGGGCGGCGAAGTCGTGCAGCCCGTTGAGCGACTGGATGAAGCCGTTGAGGATGCGCAGGTTCGGAGCGAACGAGTACTGCAGGTAGTGGGCGCCGACGGCGGTGGGGACGAGCACGCCCTCGGGCGGCGGCGCGTGGAAGATCCCCAGCGCCGAGCGCGCGGCCGCGAACAGGCGCGGATCCTGGAAGCGGACCGCCGCGCGCGTGATCGCCTGGATCGCCGTGCCCTGCGACAGCGCGCTCACCCACGGCGGCCGGCCGCCGTCGAATCCGAACAGCGACTCCCAGGCGATTCCGCCCGCCCGCGCCCCGGCGAGGCTCAGCGCCTCGTCCAGCAGCGCGTGCAGCTCGGCGTCGCGGTTGCGGGCCTTGAAGAGGCCGTTGGCCTTGCCGAACGTCCCCAGCCACTGGACCTGCAGGCCCTGGCCCGGGTAGTACTGCCAGACGAGCTGGCTGCCGGCGAACGCGACGCGCTGCGACGGCCGCAGCAGCGGCGCCGCCGCCCACCAGGCGCGGTTGCGCTCGAGCGTCTGGAAGACGCCGGGCGCCCGCGACGCGACCAGCAGCCCGCCCGCGGCCATGGCGCGCGTGTTGGCGATCACCGCGGCGAGCTGGCGGCGGCGGATGCCGTGCAGCTTCTCGAGCGTCGTCGTGGCGTTGCGGTAGACGTCGGCCCACGCGTCGTGATCCGCCTGGTCGATGAAGCCGGCGCCGAGCATGGCGTCGAGCTCGCTCGGGACGGTGCGCTGCGGCTGGGCGGCGGCCCCCGCGCGGGCGCCGCGCGGCGCGTCGGCGAGCGCGCGCGGCGGGCGCGTCGGCAGCGGGTCGGGCGGCGGCAGGAACGGGTCGACGCGCGCGTGGACGCGGCCCTGCGCGTCGAGCACGAGGACGGTTCCGGCGGCGCCGGCGACGCCTGGACAGGCGAGGGCCGCGAGCGCCGCGGCGAGGAGGACCAGCGCCGGACCGCGCACGGCGGCGATGGTAGCGGCGACCGCCCGCCGCCCCTGCAAGCCGCCGGTCACCGGGGGACGGCCAGTAGTCTCCGCCGCCCGTGAAGCTCACCCGCTTCCTGACCACGGGCCAGGGCTGGCCCTACCTGCTCGTGCCCTTCATCCCGATCGCGGTCGCGCTCGAGCTGGCCCATGCCGACTCGGTGGTCGTGTTCTTCTCGTCCGCGCTGGGGGTCATCCCGACCGCCGCGCTGATGGGTCGCGCCACCGAGGAGCTGGCCGCGCGCTCGGGCCCGGGCATCGGCGGACTGCTCAACGTCACCTTCGGCAACGCGCCCGAGCTCATCATCGCCCTCTTCGCCCTGGGCGCCGGGCTGCACGAGGTCGTCAAGGCGTCGATCATCGGCTCGATCCTGGGCAACTCGCTGCTCGTGCTGGGCGCCTCGATGTTCGTCGGCGGCCTGCGCCGCGACCGCCAGCACTTCGATCGCACGGCGGCCAGCGCGCAGTCGTCGATGCTCCTGCTCGCCGCCGTCGCGATGGCGATGCCGGCCATCTTCGAGCTCGTCGAGGGCAGCGGGCTGCCGTCGCCCGGCGCCGAGCGCGTCAACTACGGCGGCACGGTCGAGGGGCTGTCCGCGGCGGTGGCGTGCGTGCTGATCGTCTCCTACGTCGCGGGGCTGATCTTCTCGCTGAAGACCCACCGCGACCTGTTCAACCCGGCGCACTCCGACAAGGAGAAGTCCGAGGTCGGCGACGAGACCTGGAGCGTGCGCCGCTCGGTGCTCGCCCTCGCCGGCGCGGGCGTCGCGGTGGGCCTGATGTCGGAGATCCTCGTCGGCTCGATCTCCGACGCCGCGGGGAAGATCGGCCTGAGCGAGTTCTTCATCGGGGCGATCGTCGTGGCCATCGTCGGCAACGCCGCCGAGCACTGGGTGGCGGTCCTCGTGGCGCTCAAGAACAAGATGGACCTGGCGGTCAACATCGCCATCGGGTCCAGCGCCCAGATCGCCCTGTTCGTGGCGCCGGTGCTCGTGCTGACGAGCTTCGTGCTCGGCCCGCATCCGATGGCCCTGGTCTTCAACGGCTTCGAGCTCGGCGGCATCCTGCTCGCCATCCTCATCGCCAACCACGTCACCAACGAAGGCGAGTCGACGTGGTACGAGGGCCTGCAGCTCCTGGCCGTCTACCTCGTGCTCGCGATCGCCTTCGCCGTAGCGTGAGGTGATGCCCTTCGCCGTCGTCAACAGCCCCGGCATCATCGCCGGGCTCATCGCCATCGTGGTCGTGCTGCTGCTCGTGGACCTCGTGTTCTTCGCCCGCGGGCGCGAGCCGAGCTTCCGCGAGAGCGTCGCCTGGAGCATCGGCTGGTTCGTGCTCGGCGTCGCCGTCGCGCTGCCGCTGCTGGCGCTCGACGGCAGCAGCGGGGCGGTCAACTACGTCACCGTCTACCTCATCGAGCGCACGCTCTCGCTCGACAACCTCTTCGTCTTCCTGCTCATCTTCGGGGCGCTCGCCGTGCCTCAGGAGCACCGCGGCAAGCTGCTGTTCTGGGGCATCGCGCTGGCGCTGGTCATGCGCGGCGTGGCGATCCTCGTCGGCGTCGAGCTCATCGAGCGCTTCCACTGGGTCATCTACGTGCTGGGCGCGACGCTCGTCGTGCTCGCGTGGCGGATCCTGCGCGGCGGCCACGAGGACGTCGACCCCGGCCAGGGGCGGGCCGCGCGCCTGCTGCGGCGGTTCATGCCGGTGGGCGAGCGCTTCCACGGCGGGCGGTTCTTCGCCCGCGAGGAGGGGCGTCGCGTCGCCACGCCGATGATGCTGGCGCTGGCGAGCGTCGTGGCGGCCGACATCGCGTTCGCGGTCGACTCGATCCCGGCCGCGTTCGCCATCACCACGGACTCGTTCGCGATCTGGGCGGCCAACGCGTTCGCGCTCATGGGGCTGCGGGCGCTGTTCACCCTGGTCGAGGAGCTCATCCGTCGCTTCCGCTACCTGGACGAGACGATCGCGATCGTCCTGGCCACGGTCGGCGCGAAGCTGCTGATCGAGGACCTCTACAAGGTGGGGCCGATCGCCAGCCTGGCCATCGTCGTGCTCGCGTTCGTCATCGGCATCACGGCGTCGGTCGTCGCCGACCGCCGCGACCCCGAGGGCGCGGCCAAGCGGCGCGAGGTCGCGACGTAGTTCTCGCGCGTGCAGCGGCGGGGTTCCACCTGCCGGTCGTTGCGGGGCGGCCGCTAGATTGGGCGCATGGTGGATCTCGGGCACGTCGCCGTGGGCACGTGGAGCGGCGGGCGCTTCATGCGCTTCGGCGAGGCGATCGACGACGCGCGCCTGACGGCGCTGCTGCGCCCAGGCGACGGCATCGACACCGTCCTGACCGCCGACACCTACGGCTCCGGCGAGGCCGACACACTGCTCGGCCGCGCGCTGGAGGGCGTCGATCGCGAGTCCTACCGCCTGGTCGGCGCGGTCGGCCACGACTTCTACGAGGGCGAGCGCGACGGAGCGAAGGGCTTCCCGCGGTTCACCGACCCGCGCCTGCGCGGGCCTTCGGAGTACGCGTCCTACCTGCGGATGGCGACCGAGCGCTCGCTGCAGCGCCTCGGCGTCGACGCCTTCGACCTGCTGCTGCTGCACAACCCCGACCGGACCGGCTACACGAGCCCGGCGGTGTGGGAGGGGATGGCCGCGCTGCGCGACGCCGGCCTGACCCGCGCGCTCGGCGTGGCGCCGGGGCCGGCCAACGGCTTCACGCTCGACGTCATCGACTGCCTGGAGCGCTTCGGCGAGCTCATCGACTGGGCGATGGTGATCCTCAACCCGCTCGAGCCGTGGCCGGGCGAGCTCGTCCTGCCCGCGGCCGAGCGCTACGGCGTCGACGTGATCGCCCGCGTCGTCGACTACGGGGGTCTGTTCTGGGACGACGTCGAGCCCGGCCACGACTTCGCGCGCATGGACCACCGTGCCTTCCGGCCCGACGGGTGGGTCGAGGACGGGCGCGGGCGGATGGAGCGCATGCGGTCGATCGCCGAGCGCCACGGCCTGACGCCGCTGCAGCTCGCCTGTCAGTGGGACCTCGCCCACGGGCCCGTGCGATGCACGGTCCCGACGCTGATCGAGGAGGTCGGCGCCGGTCCCGCCGCCAAGTCGATCGAGGCCAAGCGGGTCGAGCTGGCGGCGGTGCCCGCCGAGGTGGTGCTGTCGGCCGACGAGGTCGCCGAGATCCGCGCCATCGGCGACAACACCGGCTGCATGGCCCTCAAGGGCGCCTCGCACCAGTTCGACGGCGAGCCCCAGCCCGACCGCTGGCCCCTGACGGGCGAGCTGCGCGAGCTGGCCGGGCGGTGGGCGATCACGCCGGAGCGGGACCTGGCGCAGACGATGTAGGGCCGCTGTTTGCGCCGGTCCGCGCCGTCGTCCGCCGGCGTTCCGCGGCGCCGCGCGGCCAGGGCACCGAGGGGAAACGCGCGCGTCCGCCGCGGAGCGTCTGCGGAGATTCGTCACACCCGAAGGGTCCGCTGTCACGCGTTGCCCGTCACGCTAGGGGGGTGTGCGCGGAAACCCCTCATATACAGGGAAAACCGCGCACACCCCCCGACATGGCGCTCGCGGAGCTGGCGCGGCGGCAGTGGGGCGTGGTGTCCCTGGCGCAGGTGCGTGCGCTCGGCATCAGCGCCGGAGCCGTGGAGCATCGGCTGCTCACCGGGCGCCTGCACCGCGTCCATCGCGGCGTCTACGCGGTCGGGCACGCGCACCTCGGCCCCGAGGCGCGACGCCTCGCGGCCGTCCTGGCGTCCAGGCCGGGCGCCGTGCTCAGCCATCGCAGCGCCGCAGCGCAGTGGAAGCTGCTGCCTGAGCTGCCGGGACCGGTCGAGGTGACCGCGCCCGCCAGCCGCCACGGCGTCGCCGGCATCCGCCTGCACCGCGCGCGATCCCTCGATGCCCGCGACACCACCCGCCACGAGACCATCCCCATCACCACGGTCCCGCGGACGCTCCTGGACCTCGCGTCGACCGCCGACGCGCAAGACCTCGAGCAGGCCATCGCCCGGGCCCAGCGCCTGCGCCGCTGCAGCGATCGGGCGCTCGCCGGAGCCATCGCCCGCGCCAACGGCCACCGCGGCACGAGGACCCTGCGCGAGACCGCCACGCAAGGCCCCGCCTTCACGCGCAGCCGCTTCGAGCGCCGCTTCCTCGCCCTGCTCCGCCGGCACCACCTGCCCGCGCCGCAGGTCAACCATCCCCTCGCCGCTCCCGACCACCGGCGCCTCGAGGTCGACTTCCACTGGCCGGCGCACCGCCTCGTCGTGGAGACCGACGGGTGGGAGTCCCACGGCACCAGGCACGCCTTCGAGCAGGACCGCCGCCGCGACGCCGCGCTGACCGCCGCCGGCTACCGGGTCGTGCGCTTCACCTGGTGGACCGACCCTCACGAGGCGGTCCGTCGCCTCCAGCCGCTCCTGACGAGCGGCGGGGCCTAGAAGTCCTCGTCCTCCTCGTCGGGCTCGATCTCGTCGACCTCGTCGGGATCGTCCTCGGAGGCGGCCACGGCGCCGGTGGGCCCGGGGTGGTGGCGGACCTCGAAGCGCTCGATGAGCTCGTCGCGGGCGCGCTCGTCGATGGGGACGTCGTCGCCGAGGAGCACCCAGCCCTCGGCGGTGTCGTCCTCGAACAGCTCCGGATCGACCTCCGGGGCATCGTCGATGACGATCAGCACCTCGGTGTCGGGATTGAAGTACGTCCCCGGGCGGTTGAGGATGTCGTCGAGCTCGAAGCGTCGTGGCGCGGCCATCGCGCGAAAAGACTAGTCCGTGAGCTCGCGCAACCGCCGCTGGACCTCGGCCTCGACGTCGATCGGCTCCTCGCCACGGCGCAGGCGCCGCGCGTTGCGCGCCTCGAGCATCTGGCGGATCTCGGCCTCACGCTCGGCGGCGGCGGCCGCCGGCGAGCCCGCGGGCTCCGGCGGGCGGTCGGCTCCGTCGCCGAGCGACAGGCCGCCGCGGCCGATCTGGTCGTACGCGCCGCCCGAGCTGACGAAGGCGACGATCGCCACGACCGCGGCGAACGCCACGACCACGACGAGCACGATGCCGAACGCGTCCTGCACGCCTGCATTCTCGCGCCCGAAGCGCCCAGTCCAGTTCTCGGAGCGCAAAAGGTTGACGCAGGCGTCACGGAGGGTACCCTTGGCGGCACACCGTCGATTGACTGACCAGTCAATCGCCCGTCAAGGAGAACAGCACGTGGTCGACTTCACCCTCACCGACGAGCAGAAGAGCCTGCGCGAGCTCGCGCACGACTTCGCCGAGAAGGAGATCCGCCCCGTCGCCTGGGAGTACGACAAGGACGGCACGTGGCCCGGCGAGATCCTCGACAAGGCCCACGAGCTGGGCCTGATGAACAACCACGTCCCCGAGGAGTACGGCGGACCGGGCCTCTCCTACCTCGACGGCTGCATCATCGAGGAGGAGCTGTCGTGGGGCTGCTCGGGGATCACGACGTCGCTCGGCGCCAACGGCCTTGCCTCCGCGCCGGTCCACCTCGGCGCCTCCGACGAGGTCAAGCACGAGTACTTCACCGAGCTCATCGAGTCACCCAAGCTCGCGTCGTTCTGCCTGACGGAGCCCGACGCCGGCTCCGACGTCTCGGGCATGCGCACGCGCGCTGTAAAGAGTCCCACCGCTCCCGACACCTACGTCCTCAACGGCTCGAAGTGCTTCATCACCAACGGCGGCTACGCCGACTGGTTCACGGTCTACGCCAAGACCGACCCCGAGGCCGGCCACCGCGGCATCTCCGCCTTCCTCGTCCGCAAGGACGACACGGTCATCGTGGACAAGAAGGAGGACAAGATGGGTCAGCGGGCCTCCAACACCGCGACCATCACCTTCAACGACACCGAGGTCCACGAGCGCTACCTCCTCGGCGAGGAGAACAAGGGCTTCAAGCTGGCGATGATGACCCTCGACCGCACGCGCCCCGGCGTCGCCGCCATGGCCACCGGCATCGCGCGCGCGGCGTTCGAGTTCGCCACCGAGTACTCCAAGGAGCGCGTGCAGTTCGGCGTGCCGATCGCCATGCACCAGGCGATCCAGTTCATGATCGCCGACATGGCCACCAAGGTTCACCTCTCGCGCCTGGCCACCTGGAACTCGGCCGTCCTGCTCGACCAGGGCAAGCGCAACACGCTGGAGAGCTCGCACGCCAAGCGCTTCGCCGCCGACGCCGCGATGGAGGTCACCACCGACGCCGTCCAGGTCTACGGCGGCTACGGCTTCATCAAGGACTACCCCGTCGAGAAGCTCATGCGCGACGCCAAGATCATGCAGCTCTACGAGGGCACGTCGCAGATCCAGCGACTGGTCATCGCTCGCGAGACGCTGCTGCCCCGCCGCGTCGACGAGCCCGCGACGGTCGCGGTCTAGATAGCGGCCACGCCGAGCCGGCGGTGGAGCGAGCGTGGGGCGCGTGCGGGCGAGCATCGAGGTTCCCGGCCTGGCCGGCGAGGCCGAGACGCTGTGGTACGACACCGCGCGGTGGCCGGCGTTCGTCGACGGCCTGCACCACGTCGCGCTGCTCGAGGGCGACTGGCCGCGAGCCGGCTCACGCGTGGTCTGGGACTCGAACCCCGGCGGCCGCGGGCGCGTGCAGGAGCGCGTGACCGGCTACGCCGCCCGCGACGGCCAGAGCCTCGAGGTCGAGGACGAGAAGCTCAGCGGCGTCCAACGCGTGAGCTTCGTCCCCGGCCGGCGGTCGGTCACGGTCACGCTCGACCTGCGCTACCGGCTCAAGGAGCCGCGCCCCGGCATGGCGCTGGTCGACCTGCTGTTCGTCCGCCGCCCCCAGCGCGAGTCGCTGCAGCGCACCCTGCGGCGCTTCCGTACCGAGGTCATAGCTGAACGGGAGAGTTCGCTATAGCGCACCCACGGGCGGGCACCCGCTAGCCTCCCCGACCTTCCGACCCCGCAACAGGAGCAGCTTCCGACCCCATGTTCGTGTTCAAGGCCGCCGTCGTCGGCGCCGGGACGATGGGCGGGCAGATCGCCCAGACCATCGCCGCCGCCGGCCTCCCCGTCGTGCTCAAGGACGTCGACGACGCGCTCGTGCAGGCGGGCCTGACCGAGGCGCGCAACGTCACGCAGGGGCAGGTCGGCAAGCTGGTCGAGCGCGGCAAGCTCTCCGAGGAGCAGGCCGCCGCGCAGGTCGAGCAGGTCGTCGGACGGATCCACGGCACGACGAGCTACGAGGGCTTCGGCGACGTCGACTTCGTCATCGAGGCCGTCCCCGAGCGCATGGAGATCAAGCAGGCCGTCTTCGGCGAGCTCGACGCCGTCACCCCGGGCCACGCGATCCTCGCCTCGAACACGTCGTCGCTGTCGATCACGGAGATCGGCGAGGCGACCAACCGCCCCGACCAGGTCGTCGGCTTCCACTACTTCTACCCCGCGTCGATCATGCCGCTGGTCGAGGTCATCGAGGGGGACGACACGTCGGCCGAGACGGTCCAGGCGGCAGTGAACCTCGCCCAGGCGATCCGCAAGACGCCGATCGTCTGCGAGGAGGTCCCGGGCTTCGTCGTCAACCGCATCCTCAACGCGGGCATCTCGGAGATCTGGCGCGAGCAGGAGGAGAAGGGCCTGTCGATCAAGCGCATCGACGAGGGCGTCGGCGCCGCCGGCGTCGTCCCGATGGGCCCGTACTTCCTGGTCAACCTGCTGGGCCTGGACACCGTCGTCCACGTCGCCGAGCACCTGCGCGACTCCTACGGCGACCGCTTCCACGTGCCCGCGGGCCTGCAGCGCCTCGTGGCCGAGGGCCGGCTCGGGGCCAAGACCGGCGGCGAGGGCGTCTACGACGCGCAGGGCGAGCCGGCGCTCGAGGGCGACGCCGAGCCCGACGTCGACGAGCTCGTCGAGCTGCTCGTGCTCAAGACCTTCGTCGAGGCGTGCCTGGTGCTGGAGGAGGGCGTCGCCACCCACCGCGACATCGACGTCGGCATGATGGCCGGCGCCGGCCTGGACCCGCGACGGGGCCTGCTGCCGCCGTTCATGAAGGCCGACGTCGAGGGTCTGGACGTCGTCCTCGAGCGGCTCGAGCGCGCCGCCGAGCGCCACGGCGAGCGCTTCGCGCCGCCGCTCGTCCTGCGCCGCCTCGTCGCGCAGGGGCGCCTCGGCGCCAAGAGCGGCCAGGGCTTCTACGCCTACGCCCAGCCCGACGACGACCAGCCCGGCGAGGTGGTCAAGCTCGAGACGCGCGGTGACGTCGCCATCGCGTGGCTGGCCAACGGACAGATGAACGCGATCGCGCCGCAGGTCATCGCCGACCTCGATGCCGTCTGGCAGCGTGTGAAGGAGACCGGCGTGCGCGCGCTCGTGATCGCGTCGTCCAACCCGCTCGTCTTCTGCGCCGGCGCCGACATCAAGGCGTTCACGCAGATGGACGAGGCCGGCGGGCGCGAGCTGGCCGACACCGCCCACGCGCTCATGCGCGAGCTCGGCCGCGAGGGCATCGCCACGATCGCCGCCGTCAACGGCATCGCCTTCGGCGGCGGCTGCGAGCTCGCCATGGCCTGCGACGTGCGCATCGCCGCGCAGTCGGCGCTCTTCGGCCAGCCGGAGATCAAGCTCGGGATCATCCCCGGCTTCGGGGGCACCCAGCGGCTGCCGCGGCTCGTGGGGACGAACAAGGCCCTGGAGATGAACCTCGTCGGCGACGCGATCGGCGCCGACCAGGCCTACGAGTTCGGCCTGGTCAACCGCGTGGTCGCCGACCACGAGCTGCTCGACACCGCGCTGGCGTGGGCGCGCAAGCTCGCGGGCCAGGCGCCGCTGGCGGTGGGCCACATCAAGGCGCTCTCGGCCGACGGCGACCTCGACGCGGGCCTGGACGCCGAGAAGGCGGCGTTCGCCAGCGTGTTCGTCACCGACGACGCGCGCGAGGGGATCGGCGCCTTCCTGGGCAAGCGCCAGCCCACATGGCAGGGACGCTAGGCAGCCCCGTAGCGACGCTGGCCGGCCTCCTGCGCGAGGCCGGCTCGGTCGTCGCCCTCACCGGCGCGGGGATCTCGGTGCCGTCCGGGATCCCCGACTTCCGCTCGCCCGGGACCGGCCTGTGGGAGAACGTCGACCCGATGGAGGTCGCCCACATCGACGCGTGGCGCGCCGACCCCGAGCGCTTCTGGCGCTTCTACGGCAACCGCTTCCAGGCGCTCGAGGGCAAGCAGCCCAACGGCGCGCACCTCGCGCTGGTCGAGCTCGAGCGCCGCGGCCGCCTCGACGCCGTGATCACCCAGAACATCGACATGCTCCACCGCAAGGCGGGGACGCGCGAGCTGATCGAGGTCCACGGGACGATCGAGTCGTCCTCGTGCGTGCGATGCGGCGAGGGGCAGCCGCTGGCCGAGGTCCGCGCGCGACTGGTCGCCGACCCGGCCGGCGTGCCCCGCTGCGACTGCGGCGAGGCGCTCAAGCCCGACGTCGTCCTCTTCGGCGAGTGGCTGTCGGAGGAGACGCTGGACCGCGCCTACGCGCTGGCCGCCGCGGCGGATGTGCTGCTGTGCGTCGGCACGTCGCTGGAGGTGCACCCGATCGCCCAGCTCCCGGGCATCACGCGCGCCAACGGGGGCGAGGTCGTCCTCGTCACCCAGGGCCCGACCCCATGGGACGGGCGCGCGGCCGTGAAGCTCGACGGCGACGTCGTCGCCGAGCTCCGGGCCGTGCTCGCGGCGCTGTAGCCGCTACGTCGCCGGCGCCGGCGCCGGCGCGGCGACGTCCGACTCGAGGGCGATCTCGGCCACGTGCGCGCGCACCGGCCGGCCCATGATGTAGCCCACGACCGCGATGAGCAGGATGACGCCCAGGGTGCCGAGCGTGAGCGCCTCGTACGTCGCCCGCGAGACGCCCCACGTTCCCCTGAAGTCGTACTTCAGGCCGAACAGCCCCTCCAGCGTGCCGGGGAAGACGGCGACCCAGCTCCCGAGCGCGACCCACAGGGTCGTGATGGTGCCCACGACCCACATGCCGGCCATGCCCCCGGGCACCCGGTAGGGCCGGCGGACGTGGCCGTGGCTGATCCGCAGCTTGACCGCCGCCGGGAAGATCCACAGGTAGGAGATCAGCGTCGTCGAGACGGCGATCGTCAGCACGATGACGAACTTCGAGTCGCTGCCGCCGTGGAACCCGGCCAGCGCCACGACCATGAAGATGCTCGACACGATCCCCGACATCGTGTTGACGCGGATCGGCGTGCCGAACGTCCGGTTGAACACCCCGAAGTAGCCGGGGAAGGCGCCGTCGTAGGCGGCCACGGCGAGGATGCGGTCCGAGCCGATCATCCACACCGCACCCGAGGTCAGCAGCGTGCCGACGAAGCACAGGGTCATCGCGCCGAGCATGAAGCCCTGCGCGCCGCCGTAGACGCTGAAGGTGACCGCTACCGCGTCGAGGAAGCCGCCGATGCCCGTCACCTTCTCGGCGGGGAGGACGAGGAGGATCGCGAAGATCGGGATCGCGTAGAGCAGCACGCCGGTGATGCCGCTGCGCAGGACCGACAGCGGCACGTCGCGCTGGGGGTCCTCCATCTCCTCGGCGGCGCCGTTCTGCAGCTCGAAGCCGACGTAGTTGAACAGCAGCAGCGGCACGAGCGCGAGGAAGATCGCCCCGGTCGGCTTGAGCCCGCTGATCGGGAAGCCGGTCAGGCCGTGCTCGATGCCGTAGACGACGGTCGTGACGGTGAAGAAGCCGAGCACGACGACGCGCAGCAGCGCGCCGACGTTGGGGATCCACTTGCCGCGCCGCAGCGAGACGATCGCCACGCCGATCGACAGCCAGATGAACGCGAGCTTGAAGGCGTAGTCGCCCACCGAGCCCGAGCCGATGTGGAAGATGTTCGAGCTCCACGCGGCCGTGGCCAGGAAGGCGAGCGACCCGCCGACCCACAGCGGGTTCGTCACCCAGTACAGGACCGCGCTGATGGCGCCGTGCAGGCGCCCGAACGCGAGCTTGGTCCACTCGTACGGGCCGCCCTCCTGCGTGAAGGTGCTGCCGACCTCGGCCATGAGCAGCGCGTAGGGGAGGACGAACGCGACGGCCAGCACCACGAGCCAGGTGAAGCCCTGAGCGCCGTTGGACGCCACCGTGCCGAGCGTGTCGAGCCCGACGAACGCGCAGATGGTGAAGCCGACCATGTCCAGCCGCCGAAGCGACCTGACGAGCTTGCTCTTCTCCTCGAGGGCCAGCGCCGTCGTCTGCTCGACGGTCGCGCCCGAACGGGACGGATCCATGAAGCTCCCTCCTCGACGATACCCCCGGACGCAGGCTACGCCGCCCCACCCCGGCCCGCGTCCGCCGAGGTGGAGAAATTCGGGCGTGTCGGCTATCCGCTCAGTCGAATCCGGCGGCGGTGCGTGCCCGCAGCGCAGCCTCCAGGCGCGCGAGCGCGTGAGCCGCCGTGGCGGCGGCCTCGTCGTCCACGCCGCCCTCCAGGGCCCGGCGCGCGACCGCGTGCACGCCGTCGCGCAACTCGCCCAGCTCGGCCAGGCGCGCGGCGAGGTCGCCGCGGCCGGCCCACGGCTCGAGCTCGACGAGCGCCGCGGCCAGCGCCGCCTGGAGCTGGAGCGCCGCCTCGCGGCGACGGCCGGCGTCGAGGTCCTCGCGCGCGCGCAGGGCGAGGTCCTCGCACGCCAGGACGGCGTCGCGCCCGCCGAGCAGGGCGGCCAGGCGCTCCTGCGGGCGCAGCGCGGCGTCGCGGCGCTCGCGCCCGCGGGGCGCCGGCACCTCGACGGCGCGCGTCCAGCGTCCCTCCGCCATCGCCTCGCCGTCGCCGATGCCGAGGCGCACGACGAGTGCCTGCTCGCGGCCGACCTGGCGCACGTGCGGGTCGGCGGCGGCGACGCGCTGGTGGTGCAGCACGCGGTTCAGCGCGGTGACGGCGTCGCGCACCTCCGCCTCGCTCGCCTCGGTCCGGTTCGCGACGTCGCGCAGCCACGCCTCGGCCTCGCGCGGCGTCTCGAACCGCCGCGCCGAGACGAGCGTCGCGCGGGCGGTCGCCACCGGCGCCGGGGCGGGCGAGGCCGCGCGGGCGCGGCGCCCCCGCAGTCGCCGGCGCTCGGGTGCGCCGAGCGTGGTCAGCACGAGCACGTGCTCGGGCGCCGCCGCGTGGCCGCGCAGCACGTAGCGCCCGTCAGGCGGCCCGAGCGCCCACGGGAACTCGAGCTGCACGAAGCCGAACAGCCTGCGCCGATCCAGCTAGTCGCCGGCGGGAGCCGGGCCCGCCGTCGGCCCGGGCTTCGGAACCTTGATCGCGTACTTCGACGGCGTCGTCGGCACGACCGGGTTGTCGAGCTGGCCCAGGCGGGAGATGAGCTTCGCCCACTGGCCCGGCTTGAGCACCGAGTCGAACTGCTGGCCGAGCTTGGCGTTGGCCCCGAACATCGGCTGGAAGCCGACGTGGATGTGGTCGGCGTGGTCGGGCAGCGAGAGCGTGTTGTCGGTGCCGTCGAAGGTCATCAGGGAGATGATCTGGTGGGGCTTCATCGTCCCCTGCAGCGTCAGCAGCCGGCGGATCGTGATGTCGGTGATCGAGCCCGAGCCCTGGTGGCCGAGGATCGGGATGCCGTTGATCGCGGCGATGTCGACCGCGTCGCCGCTGGAGTGCTCCGAGACGTTGCCCGAGGCGGTGAGGAAGCTGTGCCCGCACTCCAGCGCGCTGACCGTCGGCTTCAGCCCGCTCGAGGCGAGGAACTCCAGCGTGGCCAGGACGCGGCGGTCGATGGCGCCGGCCCGGACGTCGCGCCGGCCGCAGGAGTACATCTGCACGCGCGAGTCGGTGAGGACGCGGCGCTGCAGCTCCTCCTTGCTCATGAGCAGGATCTGGCCGATGCTCGGGTTCTTGGCGTCGGGGCCCCAGAACGGGTTCTTGCCCGCGGCGCGGTAGACGGCGGTCGACTCCAGGAGCTTCCAGCCGTCGAGGATCGGCTTGGGGTCGATCCGCGGCGCGCCGCGGCCGGCGGGGCGGATCTCGAAGAGCACGTGCGGCGCCATCTTCTGCTCGGTGGCGCCGATGCGCCCGAGGATGGTGCCGGCGATGACCTTGCTGCCCTTGTGCAGGCGCTCGAGCGTGACCTCCGAGCGCTTGAGCCCGAAGACGCCGGTGAAGTACGACTTGAAGGTGGTGAAGCCGGGGATCGCGGTGCCGGCGTTGAGGAGCTGCTGCTGGCCGCCGGCCTGGAAGGCCGCGGGGCGCTCCGGGTTGGCGAACAGGCGCTCCTTGCGCACGACCGGCGCGGTGGCGCTCGTCGCCGCCGTCGGGTCCGACGCGGGCGCGGACGCCGCCTGCGCGGCCGTCGCGGCGGGGTCGACCTGGCTGCCGGCGCTCGCGGGCGCGGTCGGCTTGGGGTCGCGCTTGGGCAGGTCGAGCTCCTTGGCGACCTGCGCCTTGGAGACCGTCTCGGGCTTGGGCACCGGGTACAGGTCGGCGATCTTCGCCAGGTGCCCGTACGTGTACGTGTTGCCGTACACGTCCTGCATCTGGATGAAGCGACCCAGCCGCTTGGTCTCGCCGATGCGGACGATCTTGCCGTCCTGGACGGCGATCACCGGCGCGCCGGCCTTGGCGAAGATGTTGATCCCGTGGCGCGTGCTGGAGGAGTTGACCGGCAGCGAGGCGCTCTGGCCCTTCTTGACGTGGCGCTTGGCGTCCTGGGCGGAGAGGTCGTCGGCGTACTGCGACTTGGCGTACACCGGGAAGTGGCCCTGGGTCAGGCCGGTCAGCGAGCCGACGAGGTCGGCCGGCAGGCCGCTGATCAGGCGCGCGCGCATGAGGACGGAGTCGACGTACCAGTCGGCGTGGTTGTAGGCGAAGACCGCGCCGCGGACGTCCTGGTCGGAGCCGGCGGCCTTCAGGTAGCGCGCGGCGGCGAAGATCGCGTCGACCGGGTTGTAGGGGTCCTTGCGGCCGTCGTGGTTGGCGTCGACGCCCCACTGCTGCCACGTCGAGGGCATGAACTGCATCCAGCCCACGGCGCCGGCGGTGGAGACGTTGAGGTTGCGCCCGTAGTCGGTCTCGATCTCGTTGATCGCGGCCAGCAGCTCCCAGCGCACGCCGTACTCGATGCCGGCCGCCTGGTAGATCGGCAGCAGGAACGGCGGGATGCGGAACTTGTCGATGAAGAAGTTGGGGACGCCGATCGGCGCGGGGCCCGGGAGCGCCTCGGAGAAGGTGGGGTCGGCCGGTGTCGGGACGCCGTCGGGCAGGCGCGGCGGCAGCGGCGTGAGCTGGTCCTTGGCCTTCTTGGCGGCGCGCCTGGCAGCCTCGACCGGACCTTGAGCCTGGCCGACCCGGCCCGTGACCTGCTGCTGGGCCTGGGTGGCGGGGTCGGGCGCCTGGCTGGGAGAGCCCGCGAGGGCGCCGGTGTCCTGGCTGGGCGCGGGCGACGAGCCGTCGGGCGTCTGCGAGCCGCCCTGCGGCTCGGACTGCGACTGCGGCTGGGGCTCCGGCTGCGGCTGGGTCTGCGTCGAGGTGCCGGGGTCGACGCCCACCTGCGCGGGCGGCTGGTTGCCGGGCGACGGCTGCGACTGCGGCGGCGTGACGTCCTGGACGCTGGCGATCGGGCTCGTGATGCCCGGGATCTGGATCTGGTCGACCGGCGTGCCGGGCGGGACGTCCACGGTCACCGTGACCTGGGCGCCGCCGACGAGCGTGACCAGCAGCGTGCGCTGCTCGGCCGAGGCCGACATGGTCGCGCCGCCGAAGCCGGCGAGGAGCAGCCCCGCCGTCGTCAGCCCGATGAGCAGCTTGCGCTTGTGCATGCGAAGGCGCGGACCATCCCGCCGGGCGCCCGCGGGCGCCAACGTAGCATGGGGCGAACCGACTGCGCGTCGGGCGCTATCTGCTGGTTTTCTCGATCGCAACAGGGGAGCCGGAGCCTTGCAAGCGGCCACAGGATGTGGCCATGTAGTCCAAGAAGATCGGACGCAGCGCGTGCGTCTTGAAGTCTGAACGGTTCGGATGGGGGAAACATGCGCACTTCTTCGCCAGCTTGTCGGCGAGTTCCCGCATGTCTAACCCTCGACTAGAGGGTTACAATGGGCCTCGGGAGCGGGCTTTCCGGGTGCTGCGATAGCGTTCGCCGCATGCTCGAGGACCACGGTGGTGACGGGCTGCGCGAGCGCCTGGCCCGGCAGGGCGAGGACGCCCTGGGCCGGCTTGCCCAGGAGCTGCTCGAGAACCCGCTCGTCAACGGCGCGCTCTCCCGCGCCTTCGAGGCGCGCGAGAAGGCCGCGCAGGCCCAGGAGGTCGCCTTCGGCGCCCTGAACATCCCCTCGGCCTCCGACATCGAGCGCCTCACGCGGCGCGTGCGCTCGGTGTCCCAGCGCCTGGAGGGCATCGAGGACGGGGTCGACCGGCTCGACGAGCGCCTGGCCGCCCCGCAGGGCATCGGCGCCCTGGAGGACCGCCTGGCGGCGATCGAGGCCGGCCTCACCGCGCTGACCCAGGAGGTCGCCGCCCTGCGCAGCGCCCTCCCGGGGCCCGAGCGCAAGCCCCGGTCATCGGCCGCGCGCAAGCCCGCGGCCGCGCGCAAGCCCGCCGCGGCGGCGAAGCCGCGGGCGAAGCGCTAGCGCGGCCTGCGCCGCCGGCGTGTGGGTGGGCCCGGTTCCGTCGGACGGGCTCGCGCCGGGTGCGTGTCGAACATGTCACCTGTGAGGTGACATTTTCGACATACACGCTCTCGGGAGGACGAACGCCCGCGCCCCGCGGCGCCGCCGACTCCGCTTTCCCTCGATGCCGAACGCCGCGCAGCGCCACCGGCGCGAGTCGGAGCCAGGCGAGAGCCCGCGCAACTACCCCCGCGCCACCACCGGCGCCAGCGCCGCCAGCCCCGAGCGACCGAGGCGCTCGGCCACCTGCTCGGGGTCGACGGGGCCCTCGATGGCCACCAGGCAGGCGGCCGGGATCCCGACCGCGCGCGCCGCGGCGAGCACCGCCCCGCTCTCGAGGTCGAAGGCGAGGGCGTCCCACGCCGGATCGGCCGAGCACACGTCGCCCGAGGCGATCGCGCCGGTGCGATCGGCGACCAGGGCGCCGGCCAGCCCGGGGTCGGGCTCCAGCGGCGCGTCGGCGCCCAGCGCACGGCTGGCGCCGTCGGTGGCCAGCACGCTGGTTGCCGCCACGAGCTCGCCCGCGCGCACCGACCCGTCCACCGCCCACGCGCGGCCGATGCGCACCGCCCGCCGCAGTCCGAGGCCGTGGAGCTCGCCGACGACGATCGCCGCGCTCGGCCCGCCGATGCCGGTGCTCTGGACGGTGAGCGGCGCGCCGTCGATCGCGACGCCGGTGTAGCCCCACAGGCCGCGGTGGTGGTTGAACATCCGCGGCGTCTCGTCGTAGAGGACGCGCGTCAGCGCCAGGGCCTGGCCGGGGTCGTCGGGGAGCAGCGCGCGCTCGGCGAGCTCGGCGGTGGGGTGCAGGTGCGCCATGCCGGCGAGCATACGACCGCCCGCGCCGCGTCCCGCCCGCCGGTAGATTGCTCCCGTGGCCAAGAAGGACGCCCCGCGCAAGGGCGCCGCGAAGGGCGCCGACGACCGCAAGCCCACCCGCTCCGATGCCGTGCGCTCCGTCGCGGCGCAGGCGATCGAAGCCGCCGGACAGGCGGGCATCACGCGCGAGCGCGCGCTCGCCCTGGCCGACGAGCTCGCCCACGCCGCCGGGCGCGTCCGCGACGCGCTCGACGACCTGCGGCCCGCGGGCGCCGACGAGCTGCGCGAGCGCGTGGCCGAGCTCGAGGAGCGCGTCGGGAAGCTCGAGAAGGCGCTGGCCGACCGGCCCGCACCGCGACGGCGCTCGCCGCCGGTGAAGCGCCCGGCGTCGTCGTAGGCCACGACGTGCACGGCAACGTCGTCAAGCGAGAGGAAGCCCTCTGATGTCCGCCGAGTTCAGCTCGCCCAAGGAGTTCCGGGAGGTCATGGACCGGACCTTCCAGATGATGGACACCGACCCCGACATGGGTCCGAAGCTGCGCGAGGCCGACACCCCGCAGCGCTTCGAGTTCACCGACCTCGACATGGTGGTGAACATCCGCTCCACCCGCGACGGCGAGCCCGGCAACCTGCGCTGGGAGTGGACCGACGACGTCGACTGGGACCCCAAGGTGCGCATGGCCATGTCCTCCGAGACCGCGAACCGGTACTTCCAGGGCAAGGAGAACGTGGCCATCGCGATCGCCCGCCGGCGGATCAAGGCCGGCGGCGACGTCAAGGCCGCGCTCGCGCTCATCCCGGTCACGAAGCCGATCTACGCGCGGTACAAGGAGCTCGTCGCGGCGGAGTACCCGCACCTGAAGGTATGAAGCGGGACGTTTGACGTTGACAGCCATCACGGGCGCCCCATATGACTGTGCCACCGAATCAGGCATCAGGCCGGAGAGTGGGAGCGAAAGCTCGCGCAAGGCGCCGCCGTTCACAAGACGAGCGCCGCCGGTCGACGTGGCGGGACGTTAAGCCCGCGGGCGGCGGGATCCTCCTCATCGAGGACCCGCCGCTGACTTTCTCGGGGACGGGCCATGGCTGACGAGCTCCTCGGGCGCGTGCGCGCGACCGGGCTGCTGGCCGCGGACGCCGACGTGCTGGTGCTGCTCTCCGGCGGCCGCGACTCGGTCTGCCTGCTCGACGTGGCGGTCGCGCTCGGCTGCCGCGCGCGGGCGCTGCACGTCAACTACGGCCTGCGCGAGGGGGCCGCCGGCGACGAGGCGCACTGCCGCGCGCTGTGCGACCGCCTGGGGGTCGAGCTCGAGGTCGAGGCCGCGCGGCGCCCCGACGACGCGCCGGGCAACCTGCAGGCGTGGGCGCGCGACGTCCGCTACGCCGCCGCCGCGCGCGCCGCGGGCGGCGGGCTGGTCGCCGTCGGGCACACGGCCTCCGACCAGGCCGAGACCGTCCTCTACCGCCTGGCCGTCTCGCCGGGGCGGCGCGCGCTGCTGGGGATGGAGCCCCGCAGCGGACGGCTCGTGCGCCCGCTGCTCACGGTCACGCGCGAGGAGACGGCCGCGTGGTGTCGCGCCCGCGGCCTGGCCTGGCGCGACGATCCGACCAACGACTCCGAGATCTACGCGCGCTCGCGCGTGCGCGGCGGGCTCGTCCCGGCGCTCGAGGCGGTCGACCCGCGCGCCCAGGCCAACGTGGTGCGCACCGCCCAGATCCTGCGCGAGGAGGCCGAGGTGCTCGACGTCGTCGTCGACACCGCGCTGGCCGGGCGCGACCGCATCGCGCTCGAGCACCTGGCCGAGCTGCCCCCGGCGCTCGCTCGGCTCGTGGTGCGGCGCCTGGCCGAGGCGACCGCCGGGACGCTGTGCCCGCGCGCCGCCGCGCGCCTGGACGACATCCTCGCGCTCGGACCCGCCGGCGCCCTGGACGTCGGCGACGGCGCCCGCGCCGTGGTGGAGGCCGGGGTGCTGCGCTTCACGGCCACGCCCCCGCCGGTGCCCCGTGCATAGACTGGCGGCGCATGCGCGACCCGACGATCGGCGAGATCCTCGTGCAGCCCGACGAGCTCAAGGAGCGGGTGCGCGCCCTCGGTGAGCAGGTCACGGCCGAGTACATCGACCGCGACCTGCTGCTGGTCGGCGTGCTCAAGGGGGCGGTGTTCTTCCTGGCCGACCTCATGCGCCACATCGACATCCCGTGCGAGGTCGACTTCATGGCCGTGTCGTCCTACGGGTCGGCCACGGACTCCAGCGGCGTCGTCCGGATCCTCAAGGACCTCGACACCGCCATCGAGGGCCGCCACGTCCTGATCGTCGAGGACATCGTCGACTCGGGGCTGACGCTGCAGTACCTCATGCGCAACCTGGGAGCCCGCAACCCGGCCTCGCTGGAGGTCTGCGCGCTGCTGACCAAGCCCGACCGGCGCAAGGTCGAGCTGCCGATCCGCTTCGTCGGCTTCGAGATCCCGGACCGCTTCGCGATCGGCTACGGACTCGACTTCGCCGAGCGGTATCGCAACTTGCCCTATGTGGCCGCGTTGGAGGACGCAGCGACATCGTGATCGCGCTGCGCCGAAGGGCGCAGCGACGCAGGCGGGAGGCGCGCGGGGCGCCGCAACACCCCTGGTACCCTTGCCTGCGCAGGCATTCCGCCACGCAAGGCGCCGGAGGCGCCCATCTCACCTCTCATGAGCCGGTTCTTCAAGAGCGCAGCGTTCCCGATCCTCATCGTGGTCGTGCTCGCGTTCTTCGCGCAGAAGCTGATCATCGGCCCCGGATCCCCGGCGCCCAAGCAGACCTACGGCGACTTCATCACCGAGCTGCAGGCCGGCCAGGTGCAGTCGGTCGACGTCAAGACCAAGGACAACACGGTCGCGGTCACGCTGCGCAACGGCCAGAAGTACGAGCGTGGCTTCCTGCCCGACAACGCCGACCGGCTCGAGAGCCGGCTCGAGAACGCCAAGCAGAAGCACCTGATCCAGGACTACGACGTCGAGGGCACCAAGAGCAACGGCTGGCTGTCGCTGCTCACCTACGTCCTCCCGTTCCTGATCTTCATCGGGTTCTGGATCTTCCTCATGAACCAGGTGCAGGGCGGCGGCTCGAAGGTCATGTCGTTCGGCAAGTCGCGGGCCAAGCGCCTGAGCGTCGACTCGCCCAAGATCACCTTCCGCGACGTGGCCGGGGTCGACGAGGCGGTCGAGGAGCTCCACGAGATCAAGGAGTTCCTCGAGAACCCCAAGAAGTTCCAGGCCCTCGGCGCGCGCATCCCCAAGGGCGTGCTGCTCTACGGCCCGCCGGGCACCGGCAAGACGCTGCTCGCGCGCGCCGTCGCCGGCGAGGCGGGCGTGCCGTTCTTCTCGATTTCCGGATCGGACTTCGTCGAGATGTTCGTCGGCGTGGGCGCCTCGCGCGTGCGTGACCTGTTCGAGCAGGCCAAGCAGAACTCCCCCTGCATCATCTTCATGGACGAGATCGACGCCGTCGGCCGCCACCGCGGCGCCGGCCTCGGCGGCGGTCACGACGAGCGCGAGCAGACGCTCAACCAGCTCCTCGTCGAGATGGACGGCTTCGAGATGAAGGACAACATCATCCTCATCGCCGCAACGAACCGCCCGGACATCCTCGACCCCGCGCTGCTGCGCCCGGGCCGCTTCGACCGCCAGATCGTCGTCGACCGCCCCGACCGCAAGGGCCGCTCGAAGATCCTCGAGGTCCACACGCGCGGCAAGCCGCTGGCCAAGGAGATCGACGTCGACGCGCTCGCGGGCCAGACGCCGGGCTTCACCGGCGCCGACCTCTCCAACCTCGTCAACGAGGCCGCCCTGCTCGCCGCCCGCAACGGCAAGCGCGAGATCACCCAGGTCGAGCTCGAAGAGGGGATCATGCGCGTGATCGCCGGCCCGGAGAAGAAGACCCGGGTCATGAGCGACAAGGAGCGCCTGATCACGGCCTTCCACGAGATGGGCCACGCGATCGTCGGGCACTACCTCGAGCACTCCGACCCGGTCCACAAGATCTCGATCATCAGCCGCGGGCAGGCGCTCGGCTACACGATCTCCATGCCGCAGGAGGACAGGTTCCTCACCACGCGGGCCGAGCTGACGGACAACATGGCCATGACGCTCGGCGGCCGCGCGGCCGAGGAGATCGTCTTCGGCGAGATCACCACCGGCGCGTCCAACGACCTCGAGAAGGTCACGGCGACGGCCAAGCAGATGGTCATGCGCTTCGGCATGAGCGAGAAGCTCGGCCCGCGCGTGTTCGGCCACGACCACGGCCAGCCGTTCCTGGGCCGCGAGTTCTCCGCCGAGCCCGACTACTCCGACGAGATCGCGCGCGAGATCGACGACGAGATCCGCCGCATCGTCGAGGCCGCCCACCAGCGCGCCAAGGACCTCCTCACCGAGTACCGCGAGGCGCTGGGGACGATCTCCCAGGTCCTGCTCAAGCGCGAGACGATCGAGAAGGAGGAGTTCGAGGCGCTCCTCGCGGGTCAGACCGAGGAGGAGATCTTCGGCACCGAGGCGCCGCCGCCGCCGGGCACGCCCGTGCCGGGCGAGTCCGCGCCCGAGCGGGCGGGCGGGACCGATCGGGCCCCGCGCCCGCTGCCGCGTCCCGGCCTGGCCGGGGGCGGCCTCGAGGCGCGCGGCCTCGATCTGCCCGAGAAGCCCGAGCTGGCGTAGCGCGCCCGCGGCGCGCTCGTCCGCGGTGACCGTCCTCGTCGACCCGCTGCGCGAGTACCCCGACGCGGGGCTGCCGTGGACGCTGTGGTGCCACCTGGTCAGCGACGCCGGGTTCGACGAGCTGCACGCGTTCGCCGTCCGGCTCGGGATCCCGCCGCGGCGCTTCCAGGGCGACCACTACGACCTCCACCCCGAGCTGCGGGCGCGTGCGGTGCAGTTCGGAGCGGCGGAGGTCGGCACCGGGGAGCTCCTGCTGCGCATGGCCGGGCCGCGCGGCGAGCGGGCGCGCTCCCGGCGAGCCGCCCGCCGCTCGTGAACGTGGTCTTGACCACTGCTGAGGCGGCGCGGTAGCGTCGCGGCCGTGACTCGCGGCCGAGCTGGGCGTGTCGCGCCCCACGCCGCGCGCCGCCGTCGGCGAGCTCGTCCGCGAGGGGCTGCTGCAGCGTCGCCACGGGTGCATGTCACGGGCTAGGTCGGAGATCGCCGAGCAGCCCGACGTCATCGCGCGCCTGCTGGCGCGCGAGCGCCCGGCGATCGAGCGTCTCGCGCGGGAGGTGCGCCGCAGGCGCCCGCGCTACGCCGTCCTGGCGGCGCGCGGCTCGTCGGACAACGCCGCGCGCTACGCCCAGCACGTGCTCGGGCGCTTCCTCGGACTGCCGGTCGCGCTGGCCACGCCGTCGCTGCACACGCTCTACGACGCGCCGCCGCGCTTCCTCGACGCGCTCGTCATCGGCATCTCGCAGTCGGGCGCCTCGCCGGACGTCGCCGGCGTCGTCGCCGAGGGCGCCCGCCAGGGCGCGATCACCGCCGCGATCACCAACGCCCCGCGCTCGCCGCTGGCGCGCGCGGCCGCGCACGTGATCGACCTCGGCGCCGGCGAGGAGCGCTCGGTCGCCGCCACCAAGACCTACACCTCCTCGCTGGCGGCCATCGCCGCGCTCGTCGCCGTGGGCGAGAGCCGGCTCGAACGCGACCTCGATGGCCTGCCCGCGGCGCTGGCGGCGCAGCTCGCACTCACCGGCGACGCCGCCGAGGCGGTCGCCGCGGCCGCCGGCTGGGAGCGCCTGACCGTGGTCGGCCGCGGGCCCAACTACGCGACGGCCTTCGAGGCCGCGCTGAAGATCCGCGAGCTCGCCGGGGTGGTGGCCGAGCCCTACTCGCCGGCCGACCTCCTGCACGGCCCGATCGCCGGGCTGAGCCCCCGGCAGCCGCTGCTCGCCATCGCGCCGTCGGGGCCGACCGAGGCGTCGATCCGCGAGCTCGTGGCCGCCGCGCGCGAGCGCGGCGCGCCGGTCGCCGCCATCGGCCACGACCCGGCGCTGGGCACGCCGCTGTGCGAGCTCGTCGACGGGCCGGAGTGGCTGTCGCCGGTGGTGGCGATCGTCCCCGCCCAGCTCCTCGCCGTCGGCCTCGCCGAGCGCCGCGGCATCGACGTCGACGCGCCCTTCGGCCTGAGCAAGGTCACGCGGACGCGCTGACCGCCGGCTTCCTGCCAGCATCCGCGGTGCAGATGGGCCACCGCATCATGGGCATCCTCAACGTCACGCCGGACTCGTTCTCCGACGGGGGCGAGTGGTTCGAGTTCGCCGCGGCGCTCGATCACGGCCGCGCGCTCGTCGCCGAGGGCGCCGACATCCTCGACGTCGGCGGCGAGTCCACGCGCCCGGGCGCCGACGCCACGCCGGTCGACGAGGAGCTGCGGCGCGTCGTGCCGGTGGTGGCCGCCCTGCGCAACGCCGGCGCGCAGCTCAGCGTCGACACGATGAAGCTCAGCGTGGCCCAGGCCGCCGTCGAGGCGGGCGCCACGCTGGTCAACGACGTCAGCGCCTTCCGCCACGACCCCGAGCTCGCCGGCTACGTCGCCGACCGCGGCTGCGACTGCTGCCTCATGCACATGCTCGGCGAGCCGCGCACGATGCAGGACGACCCGCGCTACGAGGACGTCGTCGACGACGTGCGCGCCTTCTTGGAGGGCCGCGTCGAGTTCGCCGTGCGCGAGGGCGTGCGCGAGCAGCGGATCCTGCTCGACCCCGGGATCGGCTTCGGCAAGACGGTCGAGCACAACCTCGATCTGCTGCGGCGCCTGGACGAGATCGTCGCGCTCGGGTTCCCGGTCGTCGTCGGCACGTCGCGCAAGGGCTTCCTCGGCCGGCTGACCGGCCGCGAGGACCCGCACGAGCGCGTGGCGGCCACCGTGGCCACGAACGTCCTCGCGCTGGAGCGCGGCGCGACGGTCTTCCGCGTCCACGACGTCGCCCCCACGCGGGACGCCCTCGCGGTGGCGGCTGCTACGTTGCGGCCCGATGGCGCCTGAGGACGACGACGAGCTCGAGGACGACGAGTACGACGACGACGAGGAGGCCCCGCAGACCGAGGTCACCATCGAGGTCACGGGGCTGTCGCTCTACACCCACCACGGCGTGACCCCCGCCGAGCAGGAGGTCGGCCAGCGGCTGGTCCTCGACCTGCGCATGGAGGTGGGGGAGTGCGACGCCACGGTGACCGACCTGGTCGAGGACACCGTCGACTACGCCGCGGTGTGCGAGCGGGTCGCGCTCGTCGCCCAGCAGCGCTCGTACCGGACGCTGGAGC
>JAXDHQ010000324.1:0-19627 GCA_034664395.1 Solirubrobacteraceae bacterium
GCCAGCAGCGCGTCGGGCTTGGCCGGCCCGTTGACGGTGACGTCGGCGCCGTCGGCCCCGACGACGTCGACCGCGAGGGCGTACTCGGCGGCGCACACGACCTCGTGGCCGGCGCCCTCGGCGGCCAGCGCGCGCAGGAACGCCGGCAGGCGGTTGGTCTTGTAGGAGTAGGAGACGTGGACGTCGGGCCACGCGTCCTCCCAGGCGGCGCGGAACTCGCGCAGGCGCTCGCGCGCCCGGTCGACGTCGGCGAGCCACAGCGGCGAGCCGTGCTCGGCGATCAGCTCGGCGACGCTCATGCGCCGTTCCTGACCCGCTCGGCCAGCCGCCGCGCCCGGTCGGTGCCCTTGCCGTCGAGCAGCTCGGCCACCGGTGCGCGCCAGCGCCCGGAGGCGGCCTCGGCCAGCGCGTCGTCGAGGACCTCGCGCAGGTGCTCCATCGCCCACCGCGGCGCCGACAGGTTGAGCCGCACCGTGCTCGCCGCCCGCTGCTCCCCGAGCCCGTCGCCGGGATACACGGCGACCCGCCGCGCGAACAGCGCGACCATGAGCTCCTGGGCGGTCGTCGCGTCGTCGGCCACCTCGATGGCGCAGGACAGGCCGCGCCGCGGGCGCACGGCCAGGCGCAGCCCGTCGACGCCCTCCAGCGTCTGCTCGAGGTGCGCCAGGTTGGAGCGCACGGCGGCCTCGGCGTCGCGCCGGTAGCCGGCGTCGCGCAGCGCGGCGAGCGCGCCGTGCTGGGAGACGAGGTTCGTGTTCAGCCGCGTCAGCCCCGCCTTGAGCTGCAGGCAGCCGCGCATGAGCTGCGGCGGCCCGGCGAGGAAGCCCAGCCGCGCGCCCGCCATCCCGAAGCAGTGCGAGATCGAGAACGTGGCGACCGCGTGCTCGCTCTCCGGGGCCGCCACCGGCGGCGCATCGGGGTCGATGGCGAGCATCCCGTGGGTGACGTCCGCGATGAGGAGCGCGCCGTGGCGCTCGGCCAGCGCGGTCAGCGCGGCGACCTCGTCGGGCTCGGCCGTCGTGCCGTACGGGTTGGTCGGGTCGACGAGGCAGATGGCGCGCGTGCGTCGCGTGATCGCGGCGGCGACGGCGTCGGGGTCGAGTCGGAAGCCGGTGTCCGGGCCGACGGGCACGGGGACCGGGACGGCGCCGGCGACGATGGCGGCCGAGGGCAGGTGGAAGTAGCCGGGGTCGCCGAGGATGACCTCGTCGCCGGGGTCGGTCGCCGCCATCAGCGACAGCGCGACCCCCGCCTGCGCGCCCTCGGTGCCGACGACCTCGAAGCCCGATCCGCGCACGCGGCCCAGCGCGCGGGCGGCCTCGTCGCGCAGCGGCTCGATCAGGTCGGGCGGGTAGACGGCGAGCGTCTCGCGGCTGACCGCCTCGCGCATCGCCTGCACCGCCGAGCTGGGCGGCCCGCGGAAGCAGGTGAGCCAGCCGAGGTCGGCCCAATCGTCGGGCAGCCGCGTGGTGCCCTCGGGATAGAGCTCCTCGGGCTCGAGCCCGACCAGCGCGATGGCGTCGCGATACGTGACGTAGTTCCACATCGCGTGGTGGCTGGACTGCAGCGTCTCCAGCCGTCGCGAGCGGATCTGCTGCGTCGCGCCGGCCGGCGTCCGCCACGTCAGGACGTTGCTCATGCCGCGTCGTCCTCGCGCACGAGCCGCACGACGCGGTAGATGCCGTGGCGGTCGGCCTCGACGTCGGCGGGCTCGTAGCCGGCGTCGCGCGCCCACCCGAGGATCTGCTCGACGGGCCGCAGCCGCCACACGCAGCGCCCGCCCTCGTGGTTGACCCACACGCGCGCGATGTGCTCGATCTCGGGGTTGCGGGTCTGCACGTTGAAGACGATCTGGCGCGGGCCGACGATCTCGGCCAGGTCGTGCAGGTGGCGCTCGATCAGCGCGTCGTCGTGGTAGATGCCGTAGAGGCCGAGCTCGACGATGACGTCGGGCGACGGGCGCAGCGCGTGCAGCGCCTCGCGGTCGAACGCGTCGGCCTGGACGAACTGGACCCGGTCGGCCACCCCGAGCGCCTCGGCGTCGCGGCGGGCCGCGGCGAGCGCGTCGGGGTCGGCGTCGCCGACGATGGCGCGGGCGCGCGGATGGCGGCTGAGCGCGCCGAGGAGGTAGGGCGCCGGGCCGGCCGCGAGGTCGGCCACCACCGGCGCCGGGCCGCGCTCGGCCCGCAGCGCGGTGAGCACCGAGCGCTCGGCGAGCACGCGGATGTCGCGGAAGGCCACGCACGTGCGCCGCCGCAGCAGGCGCCGGTCGATCAGGCGGCCCAGCGGCGTGCGCCCGGACGGGCGGTTGGCGTAGACGTGGGCCATGAACGGCCCGGAGTCGAAACCGTGGCGGTAGCCGGTGCGCAGGCCGTCGCTGAGCAGCGCGCCGGCGCGCGACGACGCCCGCAGGGCGGCGAAGCGCCACGCGCGCGGGGAGCTGGCGGGGAGGTCCCGCTCGAGGTCGGCGAAGGTCGGCAGCGCGGCCTCAGCCGGCATGCGCGTAGCGTGGGGTCTCGACCAGCTCGCGCTGGCGGTAGCGCTCGTGCGCCTCGGCCGCCATCGGGCCGCCGTCGCCGGCCAGCGGGCGCAGCTCGTCGCGCATCGCGGCGACGTCGGCGATCACGGCCTCGATCGTGGCGCGGTCCTCGTGCTTGTCCGCCGCGGTGCGGTAGACGGCGAGCAGCTCGGCGAAGTGGTCGAGCGAGCCCAGCGCGTAGCCGGCGAGCTCCTCGACGCCCCGCAGCTCGGGGATGCGCTCGTAGATCGCCTCGCCCTCGGGCGGGCAGGCGTAGGCGTCGGGGTCGACGCCGTAGGCGGCCGCGCGGGTGCGGAAGAGCAGCATGTGCCGCGCGTTGTCGGCCACGAGCCGGGCCATGAGCGCCTTGATGTGGGGGTCGTCGATCTCGGCGACCCGGGCGGAGAAGAGGTCGACCCATGCGCCCATGCCGTAGGCGTGGCGGGCGAAGACGCGGCCGAGGAGCGAGCGCTCGGTGAGGACCTCGGCGAGCTGGTCGGCGTTGGCGAGAGACATCCGGGGGGCGTCTACTTTCCTAAATCCGCGTTGACAGTAGTGTGAACATACTCCACGGCAACGCCGCTGGCCAGGGTGTTCGAGACCCAGCACAGCGGCTGCGCGCGCTCGACCAGGCGCGCCAGCGCCTCGGCCTCGATCTCGGCCGCGGTCGCCACCACCAGCCGCTCGTAGCGCAGCTCGCGCCCGGCACGGACGGCTCGCACGGTGACGCTCAGCCCCGGCACCTCCTGGCCGCGCTTGGTCGCTGCCCAGCCCACCGCCAGGCAGAAGCAGCTCGCCAGCGCGGCGCAGAACAGCTCGGTGGGCATCATCCCGGTGTCCTCGCCGCCCGCCGACGGCGGCTCGTCGATGCGGACCCCGTGCTCGCGCGCACGCACGTCGGCGGCCAGGCCGCCGCGCCACGTGGCGGTGACCTCCAGGCTCTCGGCCATCAGGTCCCCGCGTCCAGGAAGCGCGCGTAGGCCGCCTCGTGGGCGGTGGCCGCGCGGTCCCATCCGTGGCTCTCGGCCACGGCGTGGCCGCGGGCGCGCAGCCGCGCGGCCAGCGCCTCGTCGCGCGCCACGCGCACGAGCGCGTCGCCGAGCGCGACGTCGTCGCCGACCGGGGCCATCAGCGCGCTGTCGCCGTCGTCCAGGAAGCAGCGGAAGACGTCGAGGTCGGAGACGACGGCGGGCAGGCCGGCGGCCAGCGCCTCGAGCACGACGAGCCCGAAGCCCTCCTTGACCGACGGCAGCGCGAACACGTCGGCGGCCCGGTAGAGCTCCTCGAGCTCGGAGTCCTGCACCGGGCCGAGCACGCGGACGTCGCCGTTGAGCTGGAGCTCCTCGCGCAGGGCGTCGAAGCGGTCCACCTCGTCGCGGTAGTCGAACAGCGTCGCGCCGCCGGCGACGACGAGCACGGGGCGGCGCTCGGGCATCGCCTCGCGCGCGGCGGCGAACGCGCGCAGCAGGGTCAGCGAGCCCTTGCGCGGCTCGACGCCCCCGACGGTCAGGACGACCAGGCGGTCCTCGAGGCCGGCGGCGCGGCGCGCGGCGTCGCGCTCGGCCGCGTCGCGCGCGGGGCGGAAGCGGCGGGCGTCGACGCCGTTGACGACGAGGTCGGCCTCGACGCCGAACTCGTCGCGCACGCGGTCGATCCACGGCGGGGAGACGCACAGCAGGCCGTCGGGCTCGACGATCGAGCGCCGCTGGCAGGCGATCAGCGACGGCGAGCGGAAGTCGTCGACGTGGTGCACGGTGCGGAGCACGCGCTCGATCACGCCCTCGTCGCGCAGGGCCAGCGCCGCGTTGGCCGAGATGCAGTCCTGGGCGTGGACGACGTCGTGGCGCCCGCCGGCCAGCTCGTCGCGCAGGCCCTCGGTGTAGTCGGCGATGAGCGCGGCGATGCGCGCGTCGAAGTCGACGTCGGGCGCGACGTGGGGCACCACGTGCGCCGGGACCGGGGGCGGGCGGAAGAAGCCCTCGCCCGGCGGCCCGATCGCGAAGAGCTCGAGCTCGTGCCCGCGGTCGGCCAGCGCCTCGGCCACCGACAGCGCGTGCACCACGCCGCCGCGCGGCTTCACCGAGTACGTGAGCATGGCGATCCGCAGCGGCGCGACGGTCATGCGCGCACCGCCCGCGCCGCCATGCGCGCCGCGGCGGCGTTCGACGGCGCCACGAGCGCGCCGGCCTCGCGCAGCGCCGCCGCCTGGCGGCGGGCGTCCTGGGGGTCCTCGTCGGTGCCGCACACGCGCGCGACGACGATCGCCTGGCGCGTCGCCTTGGCGATCGCGGCGGTCAGCTCGCCCGCCGGGTCGCCGTGGGCGCCGTAGCCGCAGACGACGTCGAGCAGGACGCAGCCGGTGCGACCGTCCTCGGCGGCCTCCTCCAGCAGGTCCCGGCGGATGGTGAAGTCGACCATCGGGTGCGGCCGCCCCTGGGTGAAGCGGTCGGTGCCGAGGTCGAGCACGACGTGGCCGTCGCCGGCCACCGCCTCGAGCTCCTCCTCGACCGGGCCGAGCTGCGCGCCGAGCACGAGCGCGGCCTCGTGGGCCAGCGACCCGCCCGAGTACAGGCCGAGCACGCGCCGCCCGGCGGCGCGGTCGCGGCCGGCGTCGACGGCCCGCTCGAGCTCGCGCTCGTCGGGCGCGGCGGCTCCGGCGGCGGCCAGCGCGCCGGCCTCCAGCGTCGGATGGATCTCGAGCCCGTCGGCGCCCCCGTCCATGCCCATGAACGTGGCCACGCAGCGCACGCCGGAGGGCAGCGCGCGCGCGAGCTCGCGCACGGTCGCCTCCTCGGGCTCCTTGGCCACGAGCAGCAGCGTCTCGGTCTGCGGGTCGGAGGCCAGCAGCTCCATGCCCTGGCGGAACATGACCGCGCCGACCGTCGCGGACAGGTCGCGCCCGCCGACGCCGACGATGTGCGACACGCCGCTGCCCGCCGCGTGCAGCAGGCAGGCCACCTCCTGGGCTCCGGTGCCGGCGGCCGCGACGATGCCGACTGGTCCCCGGCGCACGACGTTGGCGAAGCCCAGGCCGGCGCCGCCGAGCATCGCGGTGCCGCACTCGGGGCCCATGACGAGCAGGCCGCGCTCGGCCCCGCGGCGCTTGAGCTCGACCTCGTCCTCCACCGCGACGTGGTCGGAGAACAGGAAGACGTGCAGGCCGCGCGTGAGCGCGCGGTGGGCCTCGAGCGTGGCGTACTCGCCCGGCACCGAGACCAGGGCGACGTTGGCGCCCGCCAGGCGCGCGGTCGCCGCCGACAGCGTGCGCGGGGGCGCGGGCCCGGCCCCGTTGGCGACCGGCGCGCTGCCCGTGGCCAGCAGCCGCTCGACCTGCGCCAGCGCCGCGTCGCCGGCGCCGTCCTCGCCGTCGACGGCGATCACGACGTCGCCGGGGCCGGCGTCGACGCTCGCGCCGAGCGCCGCGAGCGCCTGCAGGTTGGCCGGCGTGCCCATGACCACCTCGGCCGCGGCCACGCCGTCGCTGTCGCGCAGCGCCCGGGCGATGCCCATCAGGCGAACGCTGTCCGCATAGCGGTCGGCCAGCGTGCGGACCTGCCAGCTCACGCGGTCACCGGGACCGACTCCAGGCGCGAGGGTCCCTGGGCGTCGGGCACCACCCATGTCCCGTGGTGGCCGCGCACGGCGGCGGCCAGGTGCTCGGCGTCAGTGATGACGGCGCTGCCGCGGACGCCGGCGAAGCGCACGGCGCCCTCGATCTTCGGTCCCATGCTGCCGGCCGGGAACTCGCCGGCCTCGAGGTACTGGAGCGCGTCGGTGACGGTGAGGCGCACGGCCGCGCGCTGGTCGGGCGTCCCGAAGCCGAGCGCGACGCGGGGCACGCCGGTGACGAGCACGAGCAGGTCGGCGTCGAGCTCGAGCGCCAGCTCGGCGGCGCAGCGGTCCTTGTCGATGACGGCGTCGACGCCGGCCAGGCGACCGTCGCGCCAGGCGACCGGGATCCCGCCGCCGCCGGCGGCGATGACCAGGACGCCGGACTCGGCCAGCACGCGCACCTGCTCGACCTCGACGATGCCCTTCGGCAGCGGGCTGGGGACCATCCGTCGCCACCCGCGCCCGGCGTCGGCGGCCACGTGCCAGCCGCGCTCGTCCGCCAGGCTCTCGGCCCGCTCCTGGGAGTAGAACGGCCCGATCGGCTTGGTCGGCGCCTGGAAGGCGGGGTCCTCCTCGTCGACGAGCACGCGGGTGAGCACCGTCGCCGTGGGCAGCGAGGGGTCGACCGTGCTCAGCGCCTGCTGGAGCAGGTAGCCGATCTCGCCCTGGGTCATGGCGTCGAGCACGTCGAGCGGCAGGGCGGGCGAGTCGGGCTCGCCGCTGGCCTGCTGGAGCGCGAGCGCGCCGACCTGCGGCCCGTTGCCGTGCGTGAGCACGACCTCGTCGGCGCGGCCAAGCCGGGCGAGCGCGCGCGCCGCCTCGAGCGCGTGCTGGGTCTGCTCGAGCCAGGTGCCGCGCTCGTCCTCACGGATCAGGGCGTTGCCGCCGAAGGCGATGACGATCCGGGCCATGTGACGTCCCCTCAGGCGCTGCGGATGGCCAGCCAGATCGCGCGCGCCGGGCGATCCGAGGGGTTGCGCCAAGAGTGGGGGTGGCCGGTGCGGAAGTGGATCGAGTCACCCTCCTCGAGGTGGTAGTCCTCGCCGTCGACCGTGAAGCTCATCTCGCCCTCGATCATCACCACGAGCTCCTCGCCCGGGTGGACCATCGGCTCGGGTCCGCTGTCGGCCAGCGGCTCGACGAACGCCTCGGCGCCGGCGGCGAAGAAGGGCCCGTAGCGGCCCGAGACGTTCTCGAGCACGAGCCCCTGCTTGGACGTGTAGAGGCTCGCCCGCTCGTCGCGGCGCACGACGGTCACCGGCCGCAGCGGGTCGGCCTCCTCGATGAAGTAGCCGACGCTGCGCCCGAGCGCGGTGGCCACCTTCATGAGGCTCGTGATCGTCGGCGTCATGCCGCTCTTCTCGATCTTGTGGATCGCGGCGGGGGACAGGCCGGCGCGCCGCGCGAGCTGCTGCAGCGACCAGCCGCGCTCGGCTCGCGCCTTGGCGACCTTGGCGCCGATGGCCGAGACGGTCTGCTCGATCTCGGCGACGAAATGGGGGTCTGTGGTCGTCAACTTTGCAAGAGGAAATGTGCACTATCGGAAACGCCGGCGCAAGATCAGTCGTTTCCTATCGTAGATGGACCATCGGGCGCAACGCTACCGACAGATCGTCGGGACCGACAAGTTTCGAGACAATTTCGCTTGACTCCGCGGGCCGGACCCGAGTAGAAACCTATTCGCGATCCGACACGATCGGCCTGGCGTCCTAGCGCCCGGCACCTGCGTTCCCGATAAAGGGGTGCGACTGTGGCCAAGACCGACCTCGCCGATACGCCGGCGGGTACTGAGCTCTTCGACGTCCAGGAGAAGCTCTTCCCCGACGTCCAGGCCCAAGACGGCGAGTCCGCCTACACGTTCATGCACACCGTGCCGTACGAAGGCTCGGTGGGCCTGGTCAACCTGCTGACGACGACCCGCGTCCTGCGCAAGGGGTTCAAGACGAGCCTCGTGCTGTACGGGCCCGGCGTCCTGATGGCGTCGGGAACCCGCGGGTTCCCGAAGGTCGGCGACGAGGCCTTCCCCGGCCACATGGCCATCAACAACCAGATCAAGACGTTCCTCGAGGAGGGTGGCACGGTCTACGCCTGCCGCTTCGCCTGTGGGGCCCTGTACGGGTTCCCGGAGGACTTCCTGATCGACGGCGTCACCCCGTTCCACCCGCTCGACGTGCTCGACTCGGCGCTCACCGCGTGGCGAGACCGCGCGTTCCAGCTCAACACCTGGACCGTGTAGCACGATGACGGCCGTCCGCGAGGACGCAATAGCGGCCTGGCGGCGCGCGGAGGCCCGCGTCTACCCGACGGTGATGGTGGACGCGGGCATGTACGAGCAGTACCTGACGATGGTGCGGGCGGTGGCCGACGAGCTGGCCGATGTCCGCACCGAGGAGGATCTGCTCACCGCGTGGGAGGAACGGCGAGAGCTCGCGGGGGCGGTTGTGGCTCGCCACGCGCCGCCCATGCGGGCGTTCATGGACCTGGTGGCCGTGCGCGATGCCGCGTTCTGCCACCGCCACCGCGAGATCACGCGGGAGCACGGCAAGGAGATCGCCCGCGAGCGCCTCGAGCGCGCGCGGATCGAGCAGGCCGAATGGGCGCTGCTCTTCGACGACGTGACCCCGATGGGGTCGCACCGCCTGGAGATGCACGTCCGCTCGGGCCGTGGCCTGCACGCCTCGTGCAAACGTGACATCGACCGGCCGGCGACCTATTCGCTCGAGGTCGTCCAGCTCGACCCTGTTACCGGCGCCTGGCTGCTCGACCAGCCGCCCCTCATGCCCGCGCAGACCTACCGCTCCCCGGAGGAGTGGGAGTCGCGCATCGCTCGGGCGCGCGAGACGTTCGGAAAGGACTGAGGATGGCCACGACGCACCCGCAGCGCGTCATCGACGCGCATTGCCACATCGGCGAGATCCCGCCGTGGAAGTTCTACGACCTCGAGCACCCGGTGAAGCCGACCGTCTACGACTATCGCGACACCGACACGTTCGTGAAGAAGCACATGGACGAGTTCAAGGTCGAGCGAGCGCTCGTCATGTCGAACTACGGCGTCCCGCTGCACGAGCTGTCGTTCGACCTCAACGACGTCGTCATGGACGCGGCGTCGACGAACGACCGCGTCCTGGCCGGCATCTGGGTCTCGTTCCTGCCGCGCAACGCCGAGATGACGCGCAAGGCGCTGAAGCTCGCCGGCGAGTCGCGCGTGGTGGCGCTCAAGACGACCTTCCTGCTCGGGGGCAACCCCGACCCCGGCTCCTGGGACGAGGAGACCAAGGCGCTGGCCGACGAGTGCTTCGACGCCTGCGAGAAGCACGACCTCGTCTTCCACTTCCACACCAGCCCGGGCGGCAACTCGGACATCTCGAACTTCATCCCGCTGGTGGAGGAGTACGGCAAGCGCTGCAAGATCCACCTCGTCCACTTCGGCGGCGGCGTCTCCGGCCACATCCGCCTCGTGCCCAAGTTCCTGAAGTGGGTCGAGGAGGGCTACAAGGTCTACACCGACACCTCCTGGGCCGTCGGCTTCGGCGCCCGCTGGCTGCTGACCGAGATCGAGCGCACCGGCGTCGGCGGCGACCGCGTGTTCTTCGGCTCCGACGAGCCGTGGTCGGACTTCGACAGCGAGTACTGGAAGATCAACGGCGTTCGCGGGGTCTCCCAGGAGCTCAAGGAGCGCATCTTCTGGGGCAACTACGAGGAGCTGTTCGCGGGCCGTGGCTGAGCGGGGGACCCTCAGCCTCGACGATCGGCAGCTCCTGGTCGAGCTGCAATCGCTCGGCGTCCGCGTCGAGGACGAGACCGGCGGCGGCGTGCCCGGTCGGCGCGGCGGCGCCGGTCCGTCCGACTCCGGGTTCGTGTGGGTGCGCGGCCTGCCGCTCACCGTGCCGATGCACGCCGAGTACGCCCAGCGATCGCCGTACACGCTGCGCATCACCGAGAGCGGCGCGCGCCTCGAGCTCGAGGGCGAGTACGTGGCGCCCGTCGTCGTGCCGCCGCGCCCGAAGATCTACGACATGGAGACCGCCGACGGCGTCCCCTACTGGAAGATCGCGCTGCTGCACCTCGACTCGATCGCGTCGACGGTGGTCCAGAAGTGCATCTACTGGGACACGCCGGAGCAGTGCGGCTTCTGCGGGATCGAGCTCACCCGCGGCGAGCAGACGATCCCGGTCAAGACGCCCGAGCAGCTCGCCGAGGTGTGCACGGCGGCGCGCGACCTCGACGGCGCGGTCGACGTCACCCTGACCACAGGGTCGATCAACCGCCGCGACCGCGGCGCGCTCTACATCAGCCGCTGCGCGGCCGCGATCAAGGAGGCGTCCGGGCTCCCCGTGCAGGTGCAGTTCGAGCCGCCCGACGACCTCGCGGTGCTCGAGCAGGTGCACGCGGCCGGCGTCGACTCGGTCGGCATCCACATCGAGACGTTCGATCCCGAGGTGCTCGCGCGGGTCGCGCCCGGCAAGGCGCACGCCGGCGTCGAGGGCTACTTCGCCACGTGGGCGCGCGCCGTCGAGGTGTTCGGCCACGGGCGCGTCAGCACGTACGTGATCCTCGGCATGGGCGAGGACCGCGCGCTGACCGAGGAGGGCTGCCGCCGGGCGATCGAGCTCGGCGTCTATCCCTTCGTCGTCCCGCTGCGCCCGGTGCCCGGCACGCTCATGGAGCACGTCTCGCCGCCCGACCCCGACTACGTCGCCGGGATCTACCGCTCGGTGTCGGCGATGCTGGCCGACGCCGGCCTCGACCACATCGGCGCGGGCGCGGGCTGCGCGCGCTGCCAGGCCTGCTCCGGGCTGTCGGCGTGGGAGCGCGTGTTCGAGAAGGAGAAGTGGCGTGAGCTCTCCGTCCGTCGCGCCTCCTAGGCCGCGGGCGGTCGGCTGTCGACTGGCGCTGACCGAGCGCGATCGCACGCAGCACTTCGCGGTCCGCCGCGCGGTGTTCGTGGAGGAGCAGGGCCTGTTCGTGGGCGACGACCGCGACCGCTGCGACGCCGACCCGGCGACGCTGCACGCCATCGGCATGGCCGAAGGCCGCGCCGCCGGCGCCGTGCGGCTCTACCCGGTCGACGGCGACGGCGGCTGGAAGGGCGACCGCCTCGCCGTCGTGCGCGCGGCGCGCCACGGCCTGCTCGGCGCCGCGCTGGTGCGCTTCGCGGTGGCGACGGCGCGCGAGCGCGGGGGCACGCGGATGGACGCGATGATCCAGCTCCCCAACGTGGCGTTCTTCGAGGCGCTGGGCTGGCGTCGTGACGGCGCGACCGTGGAGTTCCACGAGCGCGCGCACCAGCCGATGGCGATCGACCTCGTCACGCCGACCGCGTGAGCGGCTCCGTGCCGAGGTCCCAGGCGATGGCCGTCTCGCCGTCGGCGCGCAGGCGCAGCGCCAGCGAGTCGTCGAACGAGCCGCACGGCGCGCACGCCAGGCCGCGGCGCGTGAACGTCGCGCACGCCGCCTCGACGTGCTCGGGCGGGGCGGCGAGCACGAAGCCGAAGCTCGGGAAGGTCACCAGCCAGCGCTCGAGCGGGACGTCGGCGGGGCGCGGCAGGCGGTCGAGGTCGAGCGTCGCGCCGCAGCCGGCGAGCTCGAGGAGCTGCAGCAGCGATCCGGCGACGCCGGGCATCGAGACGTCGCGCGCCGCGTGGCACAGGCCGGCTTCGGCGACCTCGACGAGCGCCTCGCCGTCCTCGCGCAGGCGCTCGGGGTCGCGGTCGCGCAGCGACGTGAAGATCGCCGGCGCCTCGCGCTGGCGGCCCTCCAGGCAGAAGGCGACCAGCAGCGCGTCGCCCGGGCGCGCGGCGCTCGCGCGCAGCGGCGTGCGCACGGAGCCGGTGCAGAACGCCGACAGCGCGGGCGCCCCCCCGAGCGTGAGGTGGCCGCCGACGATCGGCACGCCGAACAGGTCCGCTGCCCAGGCGAGCCCGTCGAGGACGCGCTCGGCGTGCTCGCGGTCGGGGCTGACGAGCGTGTCGACCAGCGCGAGCGGGCGCCCGCCCATGGCGCGCACGTCGGCGACGTTCGTGGCCACCGCGGCGGCGCCGGCGGCGAACGGGTCGGCCGCCATCAGCTCGGGGGCGATCGCCTCGCCGCACAGGACGAGCTGCTCGTCGCCGTGGGGAACGAGGGCGGCGTCGTCGCCGTCGACGACGCCGGGCAGGCGCGCCAGCAGGGTCAGCTCGCGCTTGGCGCGCAGGCCCGGGGCGTCGCGGACGGTGGCGATGAGATGCTGGAGAGAGGCGGTCACGGGATGAGCAGCGTGCTGGAGCGGGTCGCGGCCGTCAACGTCGGGTTGGAGACGTTCTCCGACGCGCTGCGCGCACAGGATGCCGACGTCGTCGACGTCGAGTGGCGTCCCCCCGCCGGCGGCGACCCCGCGATCGTCGCGCTGCTCGAGCGCGCGTGGGGCGCGCACGGCGAGCGCATCGAGGCCGCCAACGCGGCGGCGCTGCGCGCCCTCGAGGCGGCGCGGCCGGCGGCGGTGGCGGTGGCGCGCGCGGGCGAGACGATCGCCGGGCTCGAGGACCGCACGCTCCTGCACTCCGGGCCGCCGCTGACGTGGGAGCGCGTGTGCGACCCCCAGCGCCGCGCCCTGGTCGCCGCCGTCCTGCTCGAGGGCTGGGCCGACGACCGCGAGGAGGCGCAGCGCCTGCTCGAGGCGGGCGAGGTCCGCCTGCTCAGCGGCAACGAGCACTTCCACGTCGGGCCGATGACCGGCGTCTGCTCGCCCTCGATGTGGGTGTGGGTGGTGGAGGAGGCCTCGTCCGGCGTGCGCGCGTTCTCGACGCTGAACGAGGGGTCGGGCCACACGTTCTGGTTCGGCGTCGGCGACGACGAGGCCGTGGCCAACGCCCGCTTCCTGCGCGACCGCGCCGGCCGGGTGCTCGCCGAGGTGCTCGAGCGCCACGGCCCGATCGACGTGCTCGACCTCGCCGCGCAGGGACTGCAGATGGGCGACGAGCTGCACATGCGCACCCAGGCGACGACCAACCTGCTGTGGCGCCGCCTGCTGCCCGACTTCGCCGCCGTGGGCGACGCGGAGGTCGCCGCGGCGCTGGCCGAGAACCACCTGTTCTTCCTGAACATCACGATGGCCGCGGCGAAGTGCGCGTCGCTGGCCGCCGCGACCCCGGGCTCGACGCTGGTCACGCTCATGTCGCGCAACGGCACCGACATGGGCCTGCAGCTCGCCGGCCTGCCCGGCCGCTGGTTCATCGCGCCGGCCGCGCCGGTGCAGGACGCGCTGCTGCGCGAGGGCTACGGGCCCGAGGACGCCGCGCTCGACATCGGCGACTCGGCGGTGCTCGAGTGCGTCGGGCTGGGCGGCATGGCGGTCGCCGCCGCCCCGGCGGTCGCCGCGTTCTTCGGCGGCGGGGCGGCCGAGGCCGCGCGGCGGACGCTGCTCATGGCCGAGATCTGCGCCGGGCGCTCGGAGCGCTTCATGCTCCCGGCGCTCGACTACGCCGGCAGCGCCGTCGGCATCGACGCGCGCCTGGTCGTCGAGCTGCAGATCGCGCCGCAGATCACCACCGGGGTGCTGCACGCCTCGGCCGGCGCGGGGCAGATCGGGGCCGGCGTGGCCCACCAGCCGCTGGAGCCGTTCGCCGACGCGCTGGCCGCCCTGGTCACCGAGCTCGACCAGTCCGAGGCATGAGCGCTTCCGTCGGCGTGCGCGCGGTGGCCGCGCCGGTGCTGGCGCGGCTCGCCGACGCCCGCACGGCGCCCCTGTCGGTCTCGGCGTCCGCCGGCTACCTCGACCTCGACGGCTTCGTGGCCGTCCTCTTCGAGGCCGGGACGCCGTGGCTGCCCAACGGGATCGCGCTGACGGCGCCTCCGCCGGCGGCGGGGGGCATGGCGGAGATCGCCCCCGGCAGCCTGCGCGTCGACGGCTGGTCGGCGGCCTGGGACGCCGAGCGCCCGCCGGTGTGGTGGCCCGTGGTGGCGGCGCCGGCGAGCGACTCCGAGGCGCTGGCCGCGCGCGGCGAGGCGATCCTGGGCGCGCTCGGCGTGTCCGCGCTCGGGCCCCAGTCGCTGGCCTGGGCCATGGGCGACGAGGCGACGGCGCCCGGCGCCGAGGCGCTCGGCCTGCTGCTGCACGCCCTCGCCACGCGCGACCCGCGCCTGGCCCGGCGCGCGGGGCGCGCCCTCACCGGCCGCGGCCCGGGCCTGACGCCGCAGGGCGACGACGTGCTCGCCGGCGTCGCGGTGACCGTGGCGGCGGCGGGCGGGGCCGCGGGCCTGGGCCTCGAGGCGCGCGCGGTCTGGCTGGCCGCGCTCGTCCCGGCCGACGTGCGGACGCGCACGACGGCGCTGGCGGCGACGCTGCTCGAGCTCGCCGTGGCCGGCGCCGCGGCGCGCCCGGTGCACGCGCTGCTCGACCTCGCGCGCGACGACTGGCGCGCGGAGCTCGGGCGCCTCGAGGCGCTGGGCGAGTCGACGGGTCGGGCGACGGCGCTCGGCGTCGGCGCCGCCGCCGCGCTCCTGGGCCGGGCGACGGCGCGCCGCGTCTCGGCGACGGCTGCGCCACACTTGCCGGCATGAGCGACCTCAGCCCACGTCCCGGCGGCGGCGTCTCGCGCCGCCAGCGCGAGCAGCGCGCCTACTACCTCGTCATCGCCACCGGCGGGCTCGCGGTCGCGGCCGTCGTCGTCCTCGTGCTCTCGATCGTGGGCGTCGCGAGCTTCGGCCTGTTCGTGCTGCTGGCGGTGCTCGCGGCGGTCGCGGGCTTCCTGCTCAAGCGCACCATGCGCCCCTGAGGGGCGGTCAGCCGCCGGAGGCGTCCGCGTCGCGCGCGTGCAGCACGCGCTCGATCTCGTCGAAGCTCAGCGCCGGGATCGGCGCGGGGGTCGCGGCGCCGGGCCGCAGCCCGTCGAGGACGATCGAGAGGAGGCGGCGCCAGCCGTCGGCGCGCAGGCCGGGCAGCGGCGGCAGGGCGGCGACGGCTCCCTTCATGAGGCCGAGCACGTCGATGGCCGTGACGTCGTCGCGCAGGGTGCCTTCGCGCTGCGCGCGCGCGACGATCGGGTCCACCAGGTCGAAGATCTTGCGGTGGCGCCCGATCAGCTCGGGGTTGCGCTGGAGGTACTGCTCGGTCGCCTGGAAGAAGCCGCGGTCGCGCGCCTGCATCTCCGCGGTGCTCTCGAGGAACTCGACGAGCCCCTCCCAGGCGTCCTGGTGCTCGCCGGCGCGCCGGGCGGCGGCGCAGCACGCCTCCACCTTCTCGTCGAAGATCGCCTCGACCAGCGCCTCCTTGGTCGGGAAGCGGCGGAACACCGTCGCGTTCCCGACGCCGGCACGACGGGCGATCTCGGCCACGCCCACGTCGAACCCCTCTTCGGCGAACGCCTGCGCCGCCGCCTCGAGGACGAGGCGGCGGTTGCGCTCGGCGTCCGCCCGCAGGGGCCGGTGGTCGACGTCGGTCACGGCGCGAGCCTACGCTCCCACCGGGATCGGCTGGGACGCGTCGATGCGCGCCAGGTCGCGCCGGCGCAGCAGCACCGCGACGAGCACCACGCCGGCGATGATCAGGCCGGCGCTGACGGCGAAGGCGAGCTGGAAGCCCGACACGAGCGCCGCCGCCTGGTCGGCCGGGCTCGGGGCGTGGCCGAGCCCGGTCAGGAACGAGCTGGTGCGTCCGGTGGCCAGCGTCGACAGGACGGCCAGGCCAAGCGCGCCGCCCACCTGCTGGCAGGTGTTGAACAGGCCCGACGCGAGCCCGGCGTCCTCGGGCTCGATGCCGGTCGTGGCCACGAGCGTGAGCGGGACGAACGTCGAGCCCATCCCGATCGACATCGGCACCAGGCCGAAGAGGATGCCCAGGTAGGTGCCGTCGACCTTCGTGGTCAGCGCCAGCACGACGAGGCCGGCCGCCGCCAGCGTCATGCCGCCGACGACCGTCGGCTTGACGCCGACGCGGCGGATGAGCTGCTGCGAGAGCACGGCGCCGGCGATGATGCCGATGGTGACGGGCAGGAAGGCGAGGCCGGCCTGCAGCGGCGAGTAGCCGAGGATCCGCTGGACGTACAGCGAGGCGAAGAAGAACATCCCGAACAGGCCGCCGACGACGACGAACAGGACGCCGTTGGCGGTGGCCAGCGTGCGCACGCGCAGGATCGACAGGCGCACGAGCGGCGCCGGGGAGCGGCGCTCGACGACCACGAACGCGACGAGCAGCGCGATCGCCACGGCGACGAGGCCGAGCGTGTGCAGCGATCCCCAGCCCGTGGCCTGCGCCTTGACGATCGCGTAGACGAGGACGATCAGGCCCGCGGTCACGCTCACCGCGCCGGCGAGGTCGAAGCGCCGCTCGGCGACCTCCTGGCGCGATTCCGGGACCCACCGCAGCGCGGCGAGCGCGGTGGCGACGCCGATCGGGAGGTTGACGAGGAAGATCCACTGCCAGCTCAGCAGGTCGGTGAGGATCCCGCCGAGCAGCAGGCCGAACGCGCCGCCGGCGCCGGCGATCGCGCCCCAGACGCCCATCGCCTTGGTGCGCTCCTCGCCCTCGGCGAAGGTCGTCGTGAGGATCGACAGGGCGGCGGGGGAGACGAGCGCGGCGCCGAGGCCCTGGACGCCGCGCGCGATGATCAGCACCTCGCCGGTCGTCGCGAGGGCGTTGGCCAGCGAGGCGGCGCTGAACAGCGCCACGCCGGCGATGAACAGCCGGCGCCGGCCGATCAGGTCGGCCGCGCGGCCGCCGAGCAGCAGGAAGCCGCCGAACAGCAGCGTGTAGGAGTTGACGATCCACTGCAGGTTCTGGGTGGTCAGGTGCAGATGGGTCTGGATCGACGGCAGGGCGACGTTGACGATCGTCGCGTCGAGCACGACCATGAACTGCGCGAAGCACACCACCACGAGGGCGGCCCAACGCGCGCGCGAGCTGAGAGCGGTCAAAGGGGGGTCCTTGGGAAGCGGATCTGCGAGTCCGCTTGAGCCTACACCAACCGGACTCGACGATCCGGTTGGTGTGACCGAGATCACAGATCGGCAACCTCCGCAAGGTGCGGGGACGGGTCGCGAGCTCGGCACCCGAACGTCTGTTCGGGCTACTAGACTGCAGGGGAATGCCGCCGAACAACGCGATCGTCGTCTCGGGCGCCCGCGAGCACAACCTCAAGGACATCTCGCTCACGCTGCCGCGTGACGCACTCGTGGTCATCACCGGGCTCTCGGGCTCCGGCAAGTCGTCGTTGGCGTTCGACACGATCTACGCCGAGGGCCAGCGCCGCTACGTCGAGTCGCTGAGCGCGTATGCGCGGCAGTTCCTGGGCCAGATGGACAAGCCCGACGTCGACTCGATCGAAGGCCTGTCGCCGGCGATCTCGATCGACCAGAAGACGACCTCCCGCAACCCGCGGTCGACGGTCGGCACGGTCACCGAGATCTACGACTACCTGCGCCTGCTCTGGGCGCGCATCGGCCACCCGCACTGCCACATCTGCGGCAAGCCGATCGCCGGGCAGTCGGCCGAGCAGATCATCGACCAGGTGATGGAGCTCGAGGAGGGCACGCGCTTCATGGTCCTGGCGCCGGTCGTGCGCGGGCGCAAGGGCGAGTACGGCAAGGTCCTCGACGAGCTGCGGGCCGAGGGCTTCCAGCGGGTCAAGGTCGACGGCGAGCTGCGGATGCTCGAGGACGAGATCGTCCTCGACAAGAAGCTCAAGCACGACGTCTCGGTGGTGGTCGACCGCCTCGTCATGCGCGACGACCTGCGCAAGCGCCTGGCCGACTCCGTCGAGACGGCGGTGGCGCTGGCCGACGGGATGGTGGAGATCGAGACGGTGCCGCGGGAGGGCACGGGGCACGCCCCGCGGGAGGCCGCGCGCAGCGCGGCCGTTCACGATCGCCTGGAGGGCGAGCGTTCGTCTCAGGGCACGGGGCAGGATGCCCCGCGGATCACGCTCTACTCCGAGAAGTTCGCCTGCCCCGACCACGGCCCGGTGATCCCCGAGCTCGAGCCGCGGATCTTCTCGTTCAACTCGCCCCACGGCGCGTGCGCGCGCTGCACCGGGCTGGGCTCGCAGATGGAGATCGACCCCGAGCTCGTGGTCCCCGATCCGTCGCTGTCGATCGGCGAGGGCGCGCTGGCGCCGTGGGCCACCTCGAGCTCGCAGTACTACGAGCAGATTACCCAGGCGATCGCCGAGAAGTACCGCATCGACCTCGAGGCGCCGTGGCAGGAGCTCTCCGACCAGGAGCGCGACCTGTTCCTGTACGGCACCAACGGCGATCGCGTCGAGGTCTCCTACCGCAACCGCTACGGCCGCCGGCGCTCGTACGCCACGCGCTTCGAGGGGATCCTCCCCAACCTCGAGCGGCGCTATCGCGAGACCGACTCCGAGATGGCGCGCGAGAAGATCGAGGAGTACATGTCGGTCAGGCCGTGCCCGGCGTGCAAGGGCGCGCGGCTGAAGCCCGAGTCGCGGGCCGTGCTCGTGGGCGGCGTGGCCATCCACGAGTACACCGCGCTGAGCGTCAAGCGCGCGCTGCGGTGGCTGGCCGACGTCGAGCTCACCGAGACCGAGCGCCACATCGCCCGGCTGATCGTGCGCGAGATCGAGGAGCGCCTGCGCTTCCTGGACAACGTCGGCATCGGCTACCTGTCGATGGACCGCGCCGCGGCCACGCTGTCGGGCGGCGAGGCGCAGCGCATCCGGCTGGCGACGCAGATCGGCTCGGCGCTGGTCGGCGTGCTGTACGTGCTCGACGAGCCGTCGATCGGCCTGCACCAGCGCGACAACTCCAAGCTGATCGCCACGCTCGAGCGCCTGCGCGACCTCGGCAACACGGTCATCGTCGTCGAGCACGACGAGCAGACGATGCGCGCCGCCGACCACCTCGTCGACCTCGGCCCGGGCGCCGGCGAGCACGGCGGGCGGATCGTCGCCGAGGGGACCGCGGCGCAGGTCTCGCGGGTCAAGAAGTCGCTCACCGGCCAGTTCCTGGCCGGCACGGCGACGATCCCGGTGCCCGAGCGGCGCCGGACGCCGAGCGGCTACCTGGAGATCCGCGGCGCCAAGCAGCACAACCTCAAGTCGATCGACGTCGACGTCCCGCTGGGCACGCTGACGTGCGTGACCGGCGTGTCGGGCTCGGGCAAGTCGACGCTCGTCAACGAGGTGCTGTTCAAGGCGGTCGCCAACCGCCTGCACCGCGCGCGCCAGCGGCCGGGGAAGCACACGGCGGTGCTGGGGCTCGACGCGCTCGACAAGATCATCCAGGTCGACCAGTCGCCGATCGGCCGCACGCCGCGATCGAACCCGGCGACGTACACCGGGCTGTTCGACGTCATTCGCGACCTGTTCTCCAAGACCCAGGAGGCGCGGGCGCGCGGCTACAAGCCGGGGCGCTTCTCGTTCAACGTCAAGGGCGGGCGCTGCGAGGTCTGCCGCGGCGACGGCCAGATCAAGATCGAGATGCACTTCCTGCCCGACGTCTACGTGCCGTGCGAGCAGTGCCACGGCAAGCGCTACAACCGCGAGACGCTCGACATCCGCTTCA
>JAXDHQ010000325.1:0-25793 GCA_034664395.1 Solirubrobacteraceae bacterium
GTCCTGCACGAGAACGTTGCCCGGGTGGACGTCACCGTGCAGGCACGCGGGCCGGGCGTCGTCGGACGCGGGGGCGCCGGCGATCAGCGCGGCGGCGAGCTCGTCCGCGGCGTCCGCCACGGCGGGCTGCGCCCGGCCGATCGACCGCGCGGCGGCGAGCAGCCGCCGCGGCTGCAGGCGGTCGAAGCGCGGGGCCGCGGCCGGCACGGGCAGCTCGTGCAGCAGCGCCAGCGCCGTGCCCACGCCGGCCATGGCGGCGGCGCGGGCCGTCCCGCCGAGGCTCAGCAGGCTGCGCCCGGCAAGCGGCTCGAGGACGATCGCGTCGTGCGCCGGCGCGGAGGCGAGCAGCGCCGGCAGGCGCGCCGCCCGCGGATCGACCGTCACGGCGTCCCCGAGCGCGCGGTGGATGGCGCTCGCCACCGGCGCCGCGTCGCGGCCGTAGACCTTGGCGTAGCCGAGCACGCGCCCGTCGGGGTCGATGCAGCGGGCCGTCGCCGAGCGCTCGGCCGCCCACGCCACGAGCTGGGCGCGCACGCTGGGCCGTCCGAGCATGCGCCCGAGCGCCGGCTCGTCGGTCAGGATCGCGAGCCGGCCGATGCGGCGGTCGTGCGGGAAGCTCCAGAAGATCGCGCCGAGCTCGGGCACGTGGGTCACCGGGCGCAGCGCTCCGGCCGGCCCCGCGTCCGGCGCCAGCTCCGCCACCACGCGCTCGGCCCGCTCGGGCGCGAAGCTGCGCGCCGCCAGCCAGTGCTCGCGGTGCCCGGCGCGCAGGCGGTAGACGGTGCGCAGGCTCTGGCCGGCGCGGTACTTGGCGTGCACGCACGCGCACTCGCGGACGTCGAGCTCCAGGCGCGCGCCGAGGTGGGCGGCGACGGCGTCGCCGTCGAGGAGCCGGTCGCGGAAGGGCACGGCCGGGTCGGCGGCCAGCGTCGCGATCGCGCTCACGGGACGAGCTCCCGGGCGGCGGCGATCAGGGCCGGAAGCGCGGCGAGCTGACCGGGGCGCACGCGCCCCACCGCGGTCTGCGCGTGGCGGGCGAGCAGCGTGGCGGCGGCGTGCCAGCGCAGGTCCAGCGGGTCGGGCAGGTGGCGCGCCTCGTCGTATCCGGCGAGCAGGGCGGCGCCGAGCTCGCGCTCGGTCGCGGCGTCCAGTCCCGCGGTCAGTCGCTCGGCCGTGAGCCCGGCGAGCACGCGCGCGAGGTCGGCGGCGGGCGGGCCGCCCGCGACGTGGTCGAGGTCGACGAGCGCGACGCGCTCGCCCGCGACCACGACGTTGCCCGGGTGCGGGTCGCCGTGCAGGCAGGCGGGGGCGACGGGCGCCAGCTCGTGGGCGCCCGCGCGCAGGGCGGCGGCCAGCTCGCCCGCGGCGGACCCGACGTCGGGGCGGGCGAAGGCGATCACGTCCGCGGCGGTGGTCAGGCGGTCGGCGTCGAGCCGCGCCAGGCGCGGCGCGCCCGCCGGCACCGGCAGTCCGAGCAGGACGGCGAGCGCGGCGCCCAGGCGCCGCATCGCGGCGGCCCGCTCGGCGCCGCGAAGGCCCAGCAGCGGCCGCCCGCGCATCGCCTGAAGCGCGAGCCCCTGGCGCGCGGGCGAGCAGCCCAGCACCCGCGGCACGAGCGGGGCGCGGTCGCCGACGCTGCGGGCGCAGCGCGCCAGCGCGGTGTGGATGGCGTCGGTGCGAGGAGCCTGGTCGTCGGCGTAGACCTTGGCGTAGGCGACGACGCGGCCCGAGGCGGCGAGGCAGCGCGCCGTCGCCGTCACCTCGGGCGCCCACGCCACGAGCTCGGTCCGCGCCACGGGCCGCCCGACGAGCCGCTCGAGTGCCAGCCCGCCGGCGAGCAGGCGCAGCTCGGCCATCGCGCGGTCGTTGGGGAAGGTCCAGAACACCGCGCCGAGCTCGGGGACGTGGACGACGGGACGCAGCCGTCCGGTGGGCACGGCGGCGGCCAGGGCGCCGCGCACGGCGCGCCGGACGCGGTCGGGGCGGAGGGTGCGGGCCGCGAGCCAGTGCTCCTCGCCGTCGACCTGCAGGCGATAGACGGTGCGCAGGCTCTCGCCGGCGCGGTACTTGGCCCGCACGACGTCGCACGCCTGCACCGCCACGGGCCCGCCGGCGCCCGCGTGGGCGGCGAGGTGGGCGGCGACGGCGTGGCCGTCGAGCAGGGCGTCGCGCCACGGCACGGCCGGGTCCTCGGCCAGGGCCGGGCTCCAGGCGTGGTCGGTGGCGAGCGCGGCGCTCACGCCGGCCCGCCTTCGGAGCGGTGCAGGCCGCGCCGCGGATCCCAGGCGATCCACGCGTCGGGCTCGCACGCGGCCGCCGCCAGGCAGCGGCCGTCGAGCGCGCGGCGGATCCATCCCGCGCCGGCGGTCGCGCGCACGGGCCCGAGCTCGAGCGGCGCGGGGCGGGCGGCGAGGTGGATCTCGTCGCGGGCGTCCGCACCGTCGACGATGACGATGGTCCACGGACCGTCGCTCGCCACCGACAGCGCCGGCGCGGGCCGCCCGTCCTCGAGCGGCACGACGAGCGTGGTGAAGTCGGCGTCGCTCGCGCCGGCGATGACCGCGCTGACCACCGGCGCCGCGTGACGGACGCCGTACTCGGGGGCGACCCAGCCGGGCTCGATCGCGATCTCCGGCCCCGGCGCGTGGACGAGCGCGAGGCCCGGCGCGCGGACCGTCGTCTGCTCGCCCACGCGGTGCAGGCCGGCCTCCCCCCACGCCTCGGGGCCGAGGTGGAGGCGAAGGTCGTAGTCGTGGCGGGCGCCGCTGCGCAGGCGGTCGTGGAGGATCCAGTAGGCGTCGGCCACGAAGGCGATCGTCCGGGCGTGCACCGCCTCGTAGGCGGGGCTCGACGCTTCGCCCGCCAGCACGTCGAGCCCGGGCGCGGTCAGCCGGCCGCCGAAGCGGGCCTCGGCCACGGCGCCCTTGGGGCGGCCGCGGCGGTAGGGCGTCTGGTCGCGGCCGTCGACGCAGACCGTGCTGTGCGCGGCGGTGCCCTTGAACCAGCGGCGCAGGTTGGGCTCGCCCTCGGCGTACGTGAAGCGGCCGGGGTCGACGATCAGCGGCCGGCCGGCGGCGGCGATCTCGACGCTCAGCAGGTCGTAGTGGCCGTGGCCGCCGTCGCCGAGCGGGCCGCAGTCGAAGATCAGGTAGCGCTCGTCGGCCGCCGGCGTCGCGGCCTCGCCCCAGCCGCTGCGCTGCACGAAGTAGCCGCCGTCGGGGAAGCTCGCGTGGCGCTCGCTCGGCGGCGTCCCGGCGCGCCCGCCGGTCGCCACGTGGCGCAGGTCGTCGCGGTCGAGCACGTCGGCGGCCAGCGCGAGCATCGCGTCGTAGCGGCCGCCGTCGGCGTCCGAGAGCGCCGGGATGCCGCCGTCGGGCCGCACGCAATGCAGGGCGAAGTCGCACGCCCGGCCGACGTGCGCCGCGAAGCCGTCGGGCAGCCGCAGGCCGAAGCGGCGCGCGTTGCCCATCGTCCCGACGAACGAGCGCAGGGCGATCATGTGGTAGTGGGTCGAGGCCTCGCAGTGGACGCCGTCGGCGCGGAAGTCGGCGAGCAGGTTGCAGTGCAGCTCGGCGACGGCGAAGTCGCGCAGCTCGGCGTCGGGGTCGGCCTCGGGCAGCGCGAGCGCCACCACGAGCAGCGCGTAGAGCTCGAGCGTGCGGTGGTTGCGCCGGTCGTGCAGGTGGTCGCGCACCCAGCGCGCCTGCGCGACGATGCTCGCCCGCAGCGCGGGCTCGAGGTCGCCGGCGAGGCCGTCGAACGCCGGCGCGGCGGCGAAGCCCTGCCACGCGTAGAGCCAGTTCTGCAGGCGGCGCCCGGCGACGTCGGCGACGTCCCAGCCGACCGGCACCTGCTCGATCCACGAGCCGACCAGGCGCTCCCACGCGTCGAGGTAGCGGCGGTCGCCGGTCGTGCGGAAGGCGTGGGCGAGGTCGAGCCCGAAGTAGAACTTGCTCCACTCGATCCGCCACTCCTCGTCCTCGGGGAGGTCGGCGTCGATCCAGTCGGGCTCCGTGCCCAGCTCGCGCGTGACCCCCGCGAGCGTGAAGCGCCCGGCGGCGACGGCGTCGGCCACGGCGAGGTCGCGGTGCTCGTCCTCGATGACGCAGAGGACGGGGCGCGGGCCGGTCGCGCGGGCCCGGAGCTGCTCGGTGCTCCTCATGCCCGCGCCGCCTCGAGGTCGGCGACGTGGCGGCGGAAGACGTCGGCCAGCTCGCCGGCCATGCGCTCGCCGTCGAAGCGCTCGCGCACCGTCCGCTCGCCGGCGCGGGCCAGGCGCGCGGCGAGGATGCGGTCGGCGTGCAGGCGCTCGAGCGCGTCGGCGAGGGCGATCGGATCCTCGGGGGCGACGAGCAGGCCGTTCTCGCCGTCGGCCACCAGCTCGGGGATCGCCGAGACCGCGGTGCTGACGACGGGTGTGCCGCACGCCATCGCCTCGACGAGCACGTTGGGGATGCCGTCGCGGTCGTTGGGCAGCAGGCGGCAGGGCAGGCAGAGGACGTCGGAGCCGCGGTAGGCGCTGCACAGGCCGGCCTGGTCGGTGGGGCCGGGCAGCACGACGTCGTCCTCGAGGCCGAGCGCGGCGATCCGCGCGCGGACGACGTCGCCGTGCTTGTCGTCCTGGCCGACGATCCGCGCCTCGAACGGGACGCCGCGGCGGCGCAGCTCGGCGCACGCGTCGACGAGGACGTCGAAGCCCTTCTTCGCCACGAGCCGGCCGACGCCGAGGATCCGCAGGCGCCCGTCGGACGGGATGCGCGGGGCGGCGTCGCGCAGCAGCGCGCCGACCTCGGCGTTGAGGCCGTGGTAGATGCGGTGCACCCTGGCCTCGGGGGCGATCTCCAGCAGGTGGCGCCGGTTGGCCTCGGTGCACGTGACCGCGAAGCGGGCGGCCAGCAGCTTGGTGCGCAGCAGCCCGTTGGGGTTGAGCTCGGGCGCGTAGATGTCGCGCGCGTGGCCGGTGAAGGAGAACGGCAGCCCGGCGATCTGCGCCGCGCGCCAGGCGATCGTCGTCGTGCCGTGGGCGAAGTGGGCGTGGAGGTGGCGGATCTCGGGCGCGTCGAGCAGGCGGTCGGCGAGCGCGATCGCCTGCAGCAGCTCCTTGGCGGGCACCGTGCGCGGGGCCGACCACGGGCGCGAACGGTCGCGCGCCATCCGATACAGGGCGCCGGCGCTCGCTCGCGCGAGTCCGAGCGGACGCTCGCGCGCCACGCGGCGCAGCGCGCCGAGGAACGGGCGCAGGTGACGGGGGCGCCAGCGGCGCAGCGGCGCCTTCAGCGCCGAGGCCTCGGTGAGATAGCTCGGGCGCGCGACCAGCGCGTCGGCCACGGGGTGGCTGAGGCCGCGCTCGCGCTCCTCGACCGGCTTGACGACGAACAGCGCGAGCGGGATGCCGGCGCGCTCGACGCGCAGCAGCTCGCTCGCGATGAACGTCTCCGACAGGCGCGGGAAGCCCATCAGGACGTAGCCGATCGTAGGCATCCTTGCCGTCGCTCCGGTCCGGGGTGGGGTGGTCGCGGCGCCGTCCGTGGGACGACGCTGCGTGGCGGGGGCTCGCATCATCAGCAGCGCGGTGTGGTCCCCCATCGATGTGACAGAGGTGTCATCGCGTTGTTACGGTCCGCTCCGGCGATGTGCGGGATCTCGCAACCTCTCGTCCCGTGGATCTGACCTCTCGACACTGGCTGGCACCGCTCGCCGCCGCCCTCGACGCGGCGCCCGAGCCCGTGGACGCGTTCTTCCGCGACGACGACGGAGGCTGGGAGGACGACCGTCTCCTCACGCTCCTGGACCGCTTCGGTGAGCTCGGGCTGCCGCTCGACGTCGCGGTCATCCCGCAGGCGCTGAGCCCGGCGGTCGCGGTGGAGCTACGCCGTCGCGTGGACGCCCGGCCCGAGCTCGTCGGCGTCCATCAGCACGGGTTCGCGCACGTCGACCACGAGGTCGAGGGGCGCAAGCAGGAGTTCGGGCCGGCGCGCTCGCTCGACGAGCAGCGGGCCGACATGGCGGCGGGGCGCGCGCGCCTGGCCGAGCTGCTGGGCGACGCGGTCGAGCCGATCTTCACGCCGCCGTGGAACCGGTGCACCGCCGACACGGCGGCGGCCGCTCGCGAGCTCGGCTTCGAGGTGCTCTCGCGCGAGGCGCGCGCGCCCCGCTTCGCGCTGGACGGACTGCGCGAGCTGCCGGTGTCGCTGGACTGGTTCGCCAAGCGCGACGGCGCCCGCCTGACGCTGGCCGAGCTCGGCGAGCTCGCCGCCGACCGGGTCCGCTCGGGCGCGCCGCTCGGCGTGATGCTCCACCACGCCGTGATGGACGACGGCGAGCTGGCGGCCGCCGGCGAGCTCCTCGACGTGCTGGCCGGCCACGAGCGCGTGCGGCGCTGGCGGCTGCTGGCGCTGGCGCGGGCGCTGCCTGATTCGTGACGCGGCCCGTGGCGCGTGCGGCCTCCGCGCGGCGCTGCGCGTGGGTGCGCGGCCAGGGCACCGAGGGGAGAGAGCCTGCGCAGTCTCGTGACATTCGTGGTGTGCGCCGTGGCGGGTGGCGGTCGCGTCCGGGCGCTTCTGCACTTCGGCGAAGCTGGGTTTCGCTTAATTGCACAAGTGGCTCGAAGCCGGCCGCCACTGCGCCACTCGCGCGGAGCGGCCGACCGCGAGCGCGGCGACCCGCCCCCCGAAGCCCCGCCCCCGGCGTCCTACAGCAGTCCGCTCAGCGCCCGCCCGGCGTCGATCGCCAGGTGGAACAGCGGCGACGGCACGATGCCGAAGACGAGCGTCGCCGCCCCGAAGAGCACCGCAACCAGCCACGCCTCGGGCTCGGCGCGCGCCGTGCCGGCCGCCCCGGAGCCGCCCGCCAGCGCGGGGCGGCCGGCCGGGGTCAACGCGGCGGGCTCGCCGGCGACGCCCGGCGCCTCCTGCATCCACATCGCCGCGATGACCTTCAGGTAGTACGCGAGCGAGACCATCGAGCCGATCACGATCATCACGGCGAGCCACGTGTAGCCGCCCGACACGGCGGCATCGATCAGATAGAACTTCCCGATGAAGCCGGCGGTGGCCGGGATGCCGGACAGGCCGAGCATCGCCAGCGTCATCGCCATGGCCAGCACCGGACGCTGCGCGCCCAGGCCCTGCACCGAGGCGATGTCGTCGCCCAGCCCGGTCTCGCGCTCGCGGATGACGATGACCGCGAACGCCGCCAGGTTCATCATCATGTACACGGCGAGGTAGAAGACGGTCGCCTGCACGCCCAGCCGCGTGGCCACGACCACGCCGGCGAGCATGTAGCCCGCCTGGGCCACCGACGACCACGCCATCAGGCGCTTGAGCGACGACTGGCCCAGCGCCCCGACGTTGCCGACCACGATCGTGATCGCCGCCAGCGCGGCCAGCGCCGGCGCCCAGTCCGCCGTCGCGTCGAACAGCGCGACGTCGAAGAGCCGCAGGAACGCGCCGAACGCGGCGGCCTTGGTCGCCACCGCCATGAAGGCGGTGATCGGCGTCGGCGCGCCCTCGTAGACGTCCGGCGTCCACTGGTGAAACGGCGCCACCGACGCCTTGAACGCCAGCCCGGCCACCGCCAGCGCGATGCCGGTCAGCAGCAGCGTGTCGCTGCGCACCCCGCCGCTCACGGCGTGCGCGATCGCGCCGAAGTCCGTCGAGCCGGTCGCGCCGTACACGAACGCCAGCCCGTAGAGCAGCGTGGCCGAGCCGATCGAGCCGATGATCAGGTACTTCAGCCCCGACTCCAGCGACGTCGCGCGGCGCATCTCGGTCGCGCACAGCACGTACAGCGGCACCGACAGCAGCTCGAGGCCGAGGAAGAGCGCCACGAGGTTCTGCGACGCCACCAGCACCCACATGCCCGCGGTGGCGGTGAGCATGAGCGCGAAGTACTCCCCGTGGGCGGCCTCGCGCGGGGCGACCGCCCGCCACGACAGCAGCACCGCGGCCGCGCCTCCGGTGCAGAAGATGAACGACAGCACCAGCGTGAGGTCGTCGAGGCGCAGCGCGCCGGCGATCAGGTCCTCGGCCCGGCCGAACTGCCAGATCCCGAGCCCGATGGCTGCGCCGAAGCCGCCCAGCGCCAGCAGCGGCACGAGCGTCTCGCGCACGACGCGCGGGCGCAGCAGCCCCACCATCAACACGATCGTCGCGGCGCCGAGCAGCGCCAGCAGCGGCGACAGCCCGGCCCAGTCGATGTGCGGCCCGCGGACGGTGGCGGCGGCGAGCGTCATCGCGCCGCCTCCCGCGCCGGCTGCGACAGCGCCTTGGCGTCGCGGATCGACGCCTTGACCGCGCTCTCGCCCCGGTGCAGCGCGAGCTGCGGGTACAGCGAGAAGGCGATGATCAGCGCGACCAACGGCGCGACCACGAGCCCGTCGGCCAGCCCGATCTCGCGCGACGTCACGTGTGGCCCGACGCGGTTGTGCATCGCGCGGACGAACAGCCGCAGCGAGTACACGGCCGCCATCCCCACGCCGACGAAGGCGACGATCGCGATGACGACCTGCGACTGGAACGTCCCGAGCAGGATCAGGAACTCGCCGACGAAGTTCGACGAGCCCGGCATCGCCAGGTTGGCCAGCGCCACGACGAGGAAGAGGACGGCCAGCACCGGCGCGCGGAAGGCGATCCCGCCCATGTCGCGGATGTCCTCCGAGTCCCCGGCGCGCGCGGCGAGCAGCGCGAGGATGAAGAACGCCGGGGCCACCACGAGCCCGTGGTTGACCGCCTGCAGCAGCGCGCCCTGGGCGCCCGCGTCGCGCAGGGAGAAGATCCCCAGCGTGATGAAGCCGAGCTGCGCCACCGACGAGTAACCGAGGATCAGCCGCGCGTCGGGCGTCGTGAACGCCATCGCCGAGCCGTAGAGGATCGAGGCGAGCGCGATCAGCAGCATGAGGTCCTGGTAGTGCGCGCTGGCGTCGGGGAACAGCGGCAGCACGATCCGCAGGAACCCGTACGCGGCGACCTTCGACAGGATCCCCGAGAACACCGCCAGCACCGGCAGCGGCATCGCCTTGTAGCCGTCGGGCATCCAGCCGTGCAGCGGGAACGCCGGCATCTTGACCAGGAAGGCCGCGGCGAAGAACAGGAAGATCCAGTCCTGCGAGCCGGCCGAGAGCCTGCGATGCGCGAGCTGGGCGAGGTCGAAGGTCACGCCTCCGCCCGGCGACAGCACGCCGGTCGCCACGGCCGCCGTCAGCATCAGCAGCGAGCCGACCAGCGTGTAGATGAAGAGCTTGACCATGCTCGCCACGCGGTTGGGCGAGCTGCCCCAGCCGCCGCCCAGGAACAGGAACGGCACGAGCATCACGTCGAAGAAGATCACGAACAGCGCGAGGTCCTGGGCCATCAGCGCGCCGAGCACGCCGGTCTCGGCCAGCCCGAGCCAGAAGAAGAACAGCCCGGGGCGCGCCCACTCGCGCAGCGCCGCCCAGGCGATGCTGGCCGTGAACAGCACCGTCGCCAGCAGGATCAGGAACAGGTTCAGCCCGTCGACGCCGAGCTTGTAGTGGATGCCCAGCTCGCTGATCCAGGAGCGATCGACGAGGAACTGCAGGCCGCTCGCGCCCGTGTCGAACTTCGCGACGAGCACGATCGCGTAGACGAGCGCGGCCGCCGAGCCGATGAGCATGACCACGCCCGCCTGCCGGCGCGGGAACGTCAGCGCGACGATGCCGGCGGCGAGGGGGAGCCAGACGAGCAGGGTCAGGTTCATGCGCTCTGGATGAGGAAGTAGAGGGCCAGCACGACCAGGCCGAGGACGAGCAGCGCCGCGTACGCGCGCAGCAGGCCGTTCTGCAGCGCCCGCGCCGCGGCCGAGCCGGCCTTGACGATCCCGGTCGCGCCGCCGACGAAGACGCCGTTGACGACCACGCGCTCGAACGTCTGCTGACCGAAGCGCCCGAACCACGCGAACGGCCGCACGACGAGCGCGTCGATGAGCTCGTCGAAGTACCACTTGTTGACGAAGAGGCGGTGCAGCGGCGCGAAGCGCTCGCGGATGCGCTCGCTCGTCCCCGGCCGCGCGACCCAGACGACGTAGGCGATCGCGATCCCGGCGAGCCCGAGTGCGGCGCCGACGACCAGCCCGACGACCACCAGCCCGTTGCTGGGCTCGATGTGCAGGCGCGAGTCGGCGAACGTCGGCTCGAGGAAGCGATGCAGCGCGTCGGTGACGAACGGGATCTGCACGACGCCGCCGATCACGGCCAGCACCGCGAGCACGCTCATCGCGACCTTCATCGAGGGCGCCCGCTCGGCGATGTGGTGCTCGGGCCCGGGGAAGCCGACGTCGGTGTCCTCGAGCTCGCCCGTCGCCGGGTTGGTCGGCGCCTCGGCGTGGTGCAGGTGGCCCTCCTCGAGCTCGCGGGCCTCCGGGCACGGCTCGCCCCAGAACGCGCGGAAGATCATCCGCCACGTGTAGACCGCGGTGAGGATCGCGCCGATGTAGCCGGCGACCACCAGCGCCCACCAGCCGCCGCCGCGGGCGGCGATGTCGCCGAGGATCTCGTCCTTGGAGAAGAAGCCCGAGAACGGCGGGATCGCCGACAGCGCCAGGCCGCCGATGACGAAGCACGCGCACGTGAACGGCAGCGCGCGCCGGAAGCCGCGCATCCGGTCCAGCGACTGCTCGCCGCCCATCGCGCTGATGAGCGAGCCGGCGGCCATGAACAGCAGCGCCTTGAAGAACGCGTGCGTCATCAGGTGGAAGAGGCCGGCCACGTAGGCGCCCGCGCTGACGCCCATGATCATGTAGCCGATCTGGGACATCGTCGAGTAGGCGATGACGCGCTTGACGTCGGTGACGGCCAGCCCGATGGTGCCCGCGACGAGCAGGGTGACGCAGCCGACGATCGCGCCCACGAGCGCCGCGGCGTCCGACAGCTCGAACAGCGGGTGCATGCGGGCGATCAGGTACACGCCCGCGGTGACCATGGTGGCGGCGTGGATCAGGGCCGAGACCGGCGTCGGGCCCTCCATCGCGTCCGGCAGCCAGGTGTGCAGCGGCACCTGCGCGGACTTCGCGAACGCGCCGACCAGCAGCAGGATCAGCCCGGCGGTCAGGGCGCCGTGGTGGCCGGCGAAGTCGCGCGACGCCGAGTCGAACGTGCCCAGGAAGTCGAGCGTGTGCGAGTGGCGGAAGATGAAGAACGTCCCCAGCACCAGGCCGATGTCGCCGACGACGTTGATGACGAACGCCTTGATGCCCGCCGTGGTCGCCGTCGTGCGCCGGTACCAGAACGAGATCAGCAGGTACGACGCGGCGCCGACGAACGCCCAGCCGACGATCAGCACCAGGAAGTTGCTCGCCAGGACCAGCACGAGCATCGAGAACACGAAGAAGTTCAGGTACGCGAAGAAGCGCGCGTAGCCGCGGTCGCTGGCCAGGTAGGCGATCGAGTAGAGGTGGATCAGCGTCGAGACGCCCGTGACCACCAGCGCCATGAACATGCTCAGCGGGTCGACGAGGATCGACAGCTTGGCGTCGACCCCGACCGTGTTGACGTAGTCCCAGGCGGCGAAGACGACCTGGCGCTCGTGCTCGCCGCGGCCCTGCAGCGAGAGCACGGTCAGCACGGCGCACACGAACGCGCCGCCGATCGCCGCGGTGCCGATCGCGCCGACGGCGCGCGCCGGCAGCGCCCGGTACCCGAGGCCGTTGACGATCGTCCCGGCGAGCGGGAACAGGAGGATGAGCCAGGCGGTCGTCTGCATCTAGCGGAGGGTCATCCGTGGAGCTCGCGGATCTCGTCCACGTCGATGGGCAGGCGCCGGCGGTAGATGGCCACCACGAGGCCGAGGCCGATGCACACCTCGCACGCGGCCACGACCATGACGACGATCGCGAAGATCTGACCGTCGCCGTTGCCCCACATCCGCGCGAAGGCGATGAGCGCGATGTTGGCGGCGTTGAGCATGAGCTCGAGGCAGAGCAGGATCACGAGCGGGTTGCGCCGCGTGAGCACGCCGCCGGCCCCGATCGAGAACACGAGCGCCGACACGACGAGGAACCAGTCGAGGCTCACCAGCCGCCAGCCGAGCGGGTCGACTCCTCCAGCGCCTCCGTGCGCGGCGGCGCCGGGTGCAGGTCGCCGGCGGCCTCGGCCATCGTCCCGGTCCCCAGCGGACGCGTGAAGTCCATGACCGACAGGCGCTCGGCCTCGTCCTCGATCCCGCCGCGCCGGCGGGCGAGCACGACCGCGCCGACCGCGGCGATCAGCAGCAGGTAGGAGGCGATCTCGAACGGCAGCAGGAACCGGGTCAGCAGCAGCTCGCCGATCTGCGCCGGCGAGCCGAACGCGGCGGGCACGGTCGGGCCGTCGGTGCCGAGCGCCTTCAGCCCCGAGCCGAGGATCGCGATCGACAGCTCGACGAAGAGCGCCAGCGCGAAGACCAGGGCGGTCAGTCGCTGGCCGCGACCCACCGGCGCGCGCAGGTGCGCGGGCTCGGCGGCGCCGATGTAGGCGACGACGAAGACGTAGAGCACCATCACCGCCCCGGCGTACACCACGACCTGGGCGGCGGCGACGAACTGCGCCTGCAGCAGCAGGAACAGCGCGGCGAGCGACAGCAGGTGGAAGACGAGCGCGAGCACCGAGTAGAACGGGTTGCGCATCGTGACCACGCCGATGGCGCCGCAGACGGCGCCGATGCCCGCGATGAAGAAGAAGACCGAGGCCATTGCGCGGGGTCGGAACCTACTCGCCTTCCCGCCGCAGCGGCGTGCGCTCGAACGGCTCGGCGAGCAGCATCTCCTTGGTGAAGATGAGGTCGTTGCGCGAGTAGTCGGACAGCTCGTAGTCGTTGCCCATCGTGATCGCGTCGAACGGGCACGCGACCTCGCAGTAGCCGCAGAAGATGCAGCGCGAGAGGTTGATCTCGTACACGGCGGCGTAGCGCTCGCCGGGGCTGATGCGGTTCTCGGGCGTGTTCTCGGCGGCGACGACGCGGATGCAGTCGGCCGGGCAGGCGGCCGCGCACAGCGAGCAGCCCACGCACTTCTCCAGGCCCGTGTCCTCGAAGCGGTGCAGCCGGTGGCGCCCGCGGAAGCGCGGGTAGACGGGCACCTTCTCCTCGGGGTACTGGATCGTGTGCGGGCCCTCGATGACGCCGCGGCGCAGCGTCGTCTTCAGGCCGCGCAGCGTCTCGCCGTAGGCGCGGTACGCGCCGGCCGCGGCGCCGGGCCGCGGGCCGCGGATGACCTCGACGACGTCGTCGGACGGGTTCCACCTGGCGTCGCTCATGCCACCACCACGATCGCGGTCACCAGGGCGTTGAGCGTGGCCAGCGGCAGCAGCACCTTCCAGCCCAGGCTCATGAGCTGGTCGTAGCGCAGGCGCGGCAGCGTCGCCCGGACCCAGATGAAGAACAGGACGAAGAGCGTCAGCTTGCCCAGGACCACGAACGGGTCGACCCAGTGCGGCGGGTCGATGCCGAACGGCAGCAGCCAGCCGCCCAGGAAGACGGTGGTCACGATGCCCGAGATGACGATGACGTTGAGGTACTCGGCGAAGTAGTACGAGGCGAAGCCCCCGCCGCCGTACTCGGTGTTGTAGCCACCGACCAGCTCGGCGTCGGCCTCGACCATGTCGAACGGCGGCCGGTTGGTCTCGGCGAAGCTCGCGACCAGGAAGATGATGAAGCCGACGAACTGCGGGACGATGTACCACATGCCCGCCTGGGCGTGGACGATCCCGGTGAGCGACAGCGTCCCGGCGGTCATGACCACGCCGACGAGCGCCAGGCCCTGCGCGACCTCGTAGGAGATGAGCTGCGCCGCGGCGCGCATCGCGCCCAGGAACGAGTACTTCGAGCCCGACGACCAGCCGCCGAGCATGATCCCGTAGAAGGCGATCGCCGAGAACGCGAACAGGTACAGGGGACCGATCGAGACGTCGAGGCCGTAGAGGCCGGTCCGCGTCCCGAAGATGTCCACGACCTCGCCGAACGGGATGATCGCGAACGCCGCGACCGCGGTCATGATCGAGATGATCGGTGCGAGCCGGAAGAGCCAGCCGATCGACGTGCGGGGGCGGAACTGCTCCTTGGTCAGCAGCTTGCCGATGTCGGCCAGCGGCTGCAGCACGCCGAACGGCCCGACCCGGTTGGGGCCGTAGCGGTTCTGGAAGCGCCCGAGGAGCTTGCGCTCGGCGAGCAGGACGATCGGCACGAGCTGCAGCCCGACGGCGAAGAGCACGATGCCCTTGGCGATCTGCATCCACCACGGCTCGAAGTAGCCGACGGTGGCCAGGGGCGAGGCGATCATGCGCGGCGGACCTCCACGAGCGGCCCGTCGAGGGCGGTCGTCTCCAGGAACACGGTCCCCTCCGGGTTGGTCTCGCGCACGATGACGGTGGCGTCGACGGTGCGTCCGTCGGAGCCGACGACCACCCGGTCGCCCGGGAACAGCTCGAGGCGCTGGGCGTCGGCCGGCGCCATCTCGACCTGCGCCCGCGTGTGCAGGAAGTGCAGCGCGGGCGACACGCGGACCTCCTCGGCGTTCCAGATCGAGCGGAACGTGCCGAGCCGCAGCCGACCATTGGCCTGCGCGGCGCTCGGCGGCGGCTCGGGCTCGAAGGCGCCGAGCTCGGCGGCGGGGAAGCTCGAGGCGGCGTCGCGCTCCTGCCAGCGCACGCCGCGGCCGCCGATCCCGTCGAGCGTGAGCCCGGCGTAGAACGGGACGGCGTCGACGAGCTGGGCGGTGGCCATCGGGCCGGTGAGGACGCCGAGGTCGAGGTCGAGCCGGCGTGCGAGCTCGGCGATGACCGACCACTCCGAGCGCACCGAGCCGGGGTGGCCGATCGCCGGGCGCAGGCGCTGCACGCGCCCGTCGGGGTGGGTGATCGTGCCCTCCTTCTCGGCGTAGCTCTCGGCCGGGAAGACGACGGTCGCGTGCTCGCGGACGCCCTCGGTGAGGAAGCCGGCGTGGGCGACGACCGTGGTCGCGCGCTCCAGCGCGGCGTCCCAGGCCTCGCGGCCCGGCAGGTCGACCAGCGGGTCCGCGTGCAGGAGGTACACGGCGGTCAGCTCGCCGGCGGCGGCGGCGGCGCGGATGGCGCGGGCGTCGCGGCCGGCGCTCGCCACGTCGGCGAAGCCGGGGCCGGCGTTGGGCAGCACGCCCGCCTCGGCCAGGCCGCGCCCGTTCGTGGCGGCGGGGACGCACAGCAGGCCGGCGCCGTCACGCCCGCCGAGCAGGTCGAGCTCACCGGCCAGCGCGAGCAGCGCGCGGGCGGCCTGGGCGCCGCGCGGCCCGGAGACCAGGCGCTCGCCGAAGAGGATCACGACGTCCTCGCCCGCGGCGCGCAGCGCGTCGGCCGTGGCGTGCAGCGCGATCAGCGGCACGCCGGCGTCGGCGGCCAGGCGGTCGGCGTCGTCGCGCCCGCCCGGGCGCAGGGCGGCGGTGAGCGCGAGCACGAACGCCTCGCCGGCGCCGGGCGCGAAGCGCGCGCTGACGCCCGCGTTGGCGTCCAGCGACGACGGGCGGCTCGTGGCCACCGCGAGCTTGACGCCGCGCCGGCGCACGCCCTTGCGGATGCGCAGGTCGACGATCGGCATGTCGTCGACCGGCTCGCAGTCCAGGACGAGCACGGCGTGGGCGAACTCGAGATCGGGCACCGTCGCCTGCGCGGCCGGCGCCGCCAGCGCGCGGTGCAGCTCGAGCGGCAGCGTCCCGCCGGCGCGCGAGTCCAGGTCGCCGGAGTCCAGGCCCTCGCGCAGCAGGCGCTGGAGGAGGAAGCCCTCCTCGTTGGTCGTCTCGCCGCCGGCGATCGCGCCGATGCGGCCCTTGGCCTTGCCCAGCGCGAGCGCTGCCTCCTCGAGCGCGCGCTCCCACGACACGGGGCGCAGCTCGCCGCCGTCGCGGATCATCGGCTCGGTCACGCGCTCGTCGACGTGGACGGACTGGTAGGCGAAGCGCCCCTTGTCGCACAGCCAGCCGTCGTCGACGTCGGCGTGGTCGCGCGCGGTGACGCGCAGCACGCGCTCGTCGCGCACGGTGAAGGAGACGTTGCACTGCGCCGGGCACATCGTGCACACCGAGCCCGAGGCCTCGATGTCCCACGGGCGCGCGCGGAAGCGGTAGGGCTGCGAGGTCAGCGCGCCCACCGGGCACAGCTCGATGATGTTGCCGCTGAACGGCGCGACGTACGGGTGGCCGTCGAAGGTCGAGACGTACGTGTGGACCCCGCGCTCCTGCAGGACGAGCTGGTAGTCCTCGGAGATCTCCTGGCTGAAGCGCACGCACCGGTAGCAGAGGATGCAGCGCTCGCGGTCGATGGCGATGAGCGGGCTCAGCGCGAGCGGCTTCTGGAAGTGGCGCTTGGGCTCGATGAAGCGCGAGCGCCCGCCGCCCCAGCCGAAGGAGATGTCCTGCAGCGGGCACTCGCCGCCCTTGTCGCAGACCGGGCAGTCGAGCGGATGGTTGATGAGGAGGAACTCGACGACCGCCTCCTGCGCCTGGCGCACGCGGTCGGTCGCGGTGTGGACGACCATGCCGTCCTTGACCGGGGTCGAGCACCCGGTCTGCAGCTTGGGGATGCCCTCGATCTCGACCAGGCACATGCGGCACGCGCCCACCGGCGCGCCGAGCTTGGGCTCGTAGCAGAAGACCGGGATCTCGACGTCGCCGAACTTCGCGGCGTCGACGAGCATCGCGTTCTCCGGCGCGTTGACCTCCTGGCCGTCGATGGTGAACGTCACCATGCGCTGCTCGGGGCGCGGCATCAGGCCACCGCGCCCTGGATCAGGGCCTCGGGCGGCGCCTGCGCCGTCGTCGCCTGGTCGTTGCGCGCGCGGGCGGCGTCGATGTGGGCCTCGAACTCGCCGCGGAACTTGCGGATCATCGACCCGATCGGCATCGCCATCGCGTCGCCGAGGACGCACAGGCAGTTGCCGATGATGTTCTCCTGGACCGCGGCCATGATGTCGAGGTCCATCGGCGTCGCCTCGCCCGAGTCGATGCGCTGCAGCATCGCCACGGTCCAGTTCGTGCCCTCGCGGCACGGCGTGCACTTGCCGCAGGACTCGTGGCGATAGAACTTCGCCGTCTTGAGCGCCACGTCGACGACCGAGTTGGAGTCGTCGACGACGATGACCGCGCCCGAGCCGAGCATCGACCCGGCCTTGGCCATGCTGTCGAAGTCGTAGGGGAGGTCGAGGTCGTCGGCGGTCAGGACCGGCGAGCTCGAGCCGCCCGGGAACCACAGCTTGACCTCGCGGCCCTCCGGCGGCCCGCCGGCGAGGTCGAAGATGATCTCGCGCGAGGGCATGCCGAGCTCGATCTCGAAGTTGCCCGGGTTGCGCACGTTGCCCGAGACCGACACGAGCTTGGTGCCGGTCGAGCCGGCGACGCCGAGCTTGGCGTACTCCTCGCCGCCCATGCGCATGATCGCCGGCACCGTCGCCAGCGTCTCGACGTTGTTGATCAGCGTCGGCCCCTGGTAGAGGCCCTGGTTCGCCGGGAACGGCGGCTTCAGGCGCGGGTTGCCGCGCTTGCCCTCCAGCGAGTCCAGCAGCGCGGTCTCCTCGCCGCAGATGTAGGCGCCCGCGCCGCGGTGCACCCACATCGTCAGCGAGTGGTCGGAGCCGAGGATGCGGTCGCCGACGTAGCCCTTGGCCCGCGCCTCCTCGAGCGCGGCCTCGAGCTTGGTCGCCTGCAGCTCGTACTCGCCGCGGATGTAGATGTAGGCGCGGTTGATGCCGCCGGCGTAGGCGGCGACGATCATGCCCTCGATGAGCATGTGCGGGCTCTTCTGCATGAGCTCGCGGTCCTTGAACGTGCCCGGCTCGGACTCGTCGGCGTTGCAGACCAGGTACTTGTCCATCGAGCCCTTGGGCAGGAACGAGACCTTCTTGCCCATCGCGAATCCGGCGCCGCCGCGGCCGCGGATGGCGCTGGCCTCGAGCTCGTGCAGCACCTCCTCGCGCGTCATGGCGAGCGCCTTGCGCAGCGCGTCGTAGCCGCCGCGGCGCTCGTACACGTCGAGCGTGTGCAGGCCGGGCTCGTCGATGTCCTTGAAGAGCAGCGGCTCGATCACCGGTCGCCCCGCACGTTGGGATCCACGGACCTGCGGCGCGAGAGCTGGCGGTCGGGCAGCGGCTCCTCGCCCCGGCGCACGGCGTCGAGGACGTCGGGCACCTCCTCGGGGCGGATCGGCCCGACGTACTGGCCGTTGATCGAAGCCATCGGCGCGATGTCGCACGCGCCCAGGCACTCGAAGGCGCGCAGGTTGAACTCGGGGTCGTCGCCGGCGTGCTCCTCGAAAGCGGCGAACAGCTCGTCGGCGCCGCACAGCGAGCACGAGATGTTCGTGCAGACGTAGACGTCGTTGCGCCCCACCGGCTTGGTGAAGAGCATGTCGTAGAACGTCGCGACGGCGATCAGGTAGCCGGGCGTCAGGCGCATGACCGCGGCCGCCTGCTCGATCCCCTCCGGCGAGCACCAGCCGTAGCGCTCCTGCACCGCGTGCAGGACCGGGATCGCGGCCGAGCGGCGGTCGGGGTAGCGCACCATGTACTGCTCGATGCGCGCCCGCAGGTCCTCGGGCACCGGCGTGGTGGCGAGGTCGGGGATGGCGGCCGGGTCCTTGGTCAGGTCGGCCGCCTCGTCCCAGCCCGGGACGCGCGAGCCGTGACCGAAGCGCGGCACGCGACTCGGATCGATGGCGCTCAACGGTCGATGCCTCCGAGGATCGGGTCCAGCGCGGCCAGCGTCGCGATCAGGTCCGCGATGTAGGCGTCCTTGACCATCGGCGCGGTGGCCTGGAGGTTCACGAACGAGGGGTCGCGCATGTGCACGCGCGCGGGCTTGCTCGAGCCGTCCGAGCGCACGAAGCAGCCGAGCTCGCCGCGCGGGGACTCGATCGGGTAGTAGACCTCGCCCGGCGGGACGCGGAAGCCCTCGGTCACGAGCTTGAAGTGGTGGATCAGGGCCTCCATCGAGGTGGCCAGCTCGTGGCGCGGCGGCAGCGCGACCTTGCGGTCCTCGGTGATGTGGGGCCCCTCGGGCAGGCCGTCGAGGGCCTGCTCGACGATCTTCACCGACTCCTTGATCTCGGCGATGCGCACGAAGAAGCGGTCGTAGTTGTCGCCCACCGTGCCGATCGGGATCTTGAACTCGAAGTCCTCGTAGGAGCAGTAGGGCATCGCCTTGCGCAGGTCCCACGGGTGACCGGCGGCGCGCAGCAGCGGGCCGGTGACGCCCAGCGCGAGCAGCTCCTCGGCCGGCAGCGGGCAGACGTTGCGCAGGCGCTGCACGACGATCTCGTTCTTGGCCAGCAGGTCGGTGTACTGGTCGACGCGGTCCGGCATGATCGAGCAGAACGCGCGCACGCGCTCGGCGAACCCGGACGGGATGTCCTCCATGACGCCCCCGACCTGGAAGTAGCGCGTGTGCATGCGCTGGCCGGAGGACATCTCGAACAGGTCGAGGATCGTCTCGCGCTCGCGGAAGCAGTACCAGAACATCGAGATCGCGCCGAGGTCCAGCGCGCTCGTTCCCAGCCACACGAGGTGGCTCATGATCCGGTTGAGCTCGAGGTGGATGACGCGCAGGTACTGCGCGCGCGGGGGGACGTCGACCTCGAGCAGCGTCTCGACCGCGCCGCAGAACGCCAGCGCGTTGAAGTAGTAGGCGAGGTAGTCCATCCGCTCGATGACGGGGATGGCCTTCCAGTAGCTCTTGTCCTCGGCCGTCTTCTCGATGCCGGTGTGGACGTAGCCGATGATCGGCTTGAGGTCGCGGACGACCTCGCCCTCGAGGTTGACCAGCAGGCGCAGCACCCCGTGCGTGGCTGGGTGGTGCGGACCCATGTTCAGCGTGAGCAGCTCCTGCTCGCCGCCGGTCTCCACCAGGGCCTGCGTGCGCGCGGAGAGGTCGATCGACTCCTCCTGGCGGCGGTACTCGGAGAGCTGCTGCTCGGAGAGGGTCACGCCGTGTAGTCCCTCCCGACCGGCTCGTCCTTGGTGAAGAGCACCGGCTCGCCGCCGATCGGGAAGTCGCGACGCTGGGGGAAGCCCTCGTAGTCCTCGGGCATCAGGATGCGGCGCAGGTCGGGGTGGCCCTCGAAGCTCACGCCGAACATGTCGAAGACCTCGCGCTCCTGGTGGTTGGCCGTCGGCCACTCCGGGGTCACGGACTCGACCCAGGCGGCATCGGTCGGCACGCGCAGCCTGACCGTGATGCGGTCGAGCTGCTCCATGCTCAGCAGCTCGTACTGGACGCCGAGCCGCGGCTCCTGCGGGTAGTAGTCCAGGCCGTGCACGCTGGCGAGGAAGCGGAAGCCCTTCTCGCGCAGGAACGCCAGCGTCGCCCGGATGGCGTCGGGCGAGACGTGCAGGGCCGCCTTGCCGCGGAAGTGCTCGGTGTCGAGCACGCTGTCGGGCTGGGCCTCCTCCAGCTCTCGGGCCAGGAGCTCGAGGCCGATCGCGTCAGGCACCTGCGGTGTCTCCCGGCTGGTAGACGTTGATCGCGGCGCCGTCGGTCGGGGCGTCGGGCGCGAGCTCCTCGGTGCCGACGGCGTTGTAGCGCTCGCGCCAGCCCAGGCTCGGGTCCCTCTGGATCATCGAGCGCAGCTTGAGGATGCCGTGCATGAGCGCCTCGGGCCGCGGCGGGCAGCCCGGCACGTGGACGTCGACCGGCATGAACTTGTCGGCGGGGACGATCGCGTAGTTGTTGAAGACGCCCATCGAGCTCGAGCACGCGCCCATGGCGATGGCGTACTTGGGCTCGAGCATCTGGTCGTAGATGCGCCGGACGACCGGCGCCATCTTGATCGAGACGCGCCCGGACAGGATGAGCATGTCCGCCTGGCGGGGCGAGGCGCGGAACGCCTCGAAGCCGAAGCGCGCGACGTCGACCCGCGAGGCGACGATCGACATCATCTCGATCGCGCAGCAGGCGAGGCCGAAGGTCGCGGGGAACAGCGAGTTGCCCTGGGCCCAGGCGGCCGCCTTGTCGAGCGTCGTGGTGAGGATCGAGTCGCGCACGTACTGCTCGAGCGCCTCGTCGTCGAGGTCGCCGCGCAGCATCTGCTGCGCCCGGAGCTGGCGCACGCGGAAGTCGTCGGAGCCGCCGGTCTTCTCGCGCCGGACTATCTCCATTCCAGCGCTCCCCGTCGCCAGACGTACACGAACGCCACGAGCAGCAGGCCGATGAAGACGATCGTCTCGGCGAGCGCGAACGCCCCGAACGCCCGTAGCTGCACCGCGACGGGGTAGAGGAAGACGACCTCGATGTCGAAGAGGATGAAGAGCATCGCGATCAGGTAGAAGCTGATGCCGAAGCGGAAGCCGCGCTGGATCTCGGACGGCAGGCCGCACTCGTACGGATCCGCCTTGCTCTTGATCTGCGGCGCACGGCGCGGGCCGATGTACGAGTTGAGCACGGCGAAGGCGAGGCCGACGGTCGTGCCGAGGACCAGGAAGACGATGGCGGGCAGGTAGGAGCGGAGCATGTGCGGCGACCGGGCTGGGGTTCTACCACCATTTGTAACGACTTGATACTTAGTGGCAGATGGCGCTGATACTACGCGGCAGATGACGGAGCTCCCCGCGGTCGTCGCGCTCGTGGTCGCCGCTGTCAACGGGGCCGCCGGGCTCCTGGGAGCCTGGCGCTGGTGGCGGGTCGAGCCGTCGCGGGCCTTCTGGGTGCTCTGCCGCGCAGGTCAGGTCGCGGCCGCCGTCCAGGCGGCGGTGGCCGGCGTGCTGGCGGCGACCGGCTTCCACCCCGGCGACGGTCTCTACTGGCTCTACGCGCTGCTGCCGCTGGCGGTCTCGTTCGTCGCCGAGCAGCTCCGCGTGACGGCCGCGCAGACGGTGCTCGACGCCCGCGACCTCGAGGACGCCCAGGCGGTGGGAACGCTGGACGACGCGGCGCAGCGCTCGGTGGTGCTGGCCATCGTCCGGCGCGAGATGGGGACCATGGCGGCATCGTGCCTGGTGGTCGCGTTCCTGGCCCTGCGGGCCGCCGGCACGGCCTGAGCATCGCCGGCTCGATGCAGGAGTGCCGCCGCGGGCGACGAACCTGAGGCGGAGCCCGGCGCCGGCCCTAGACGGTCCTCTTGTTCATACGTGATCGTCTTGCAACGGCGGCAACCTGGTCGGCGCCGGGCTTCTTCTCACCGCACGACCTCCAGCTCGGCCCACTGCCCCAGGTTGTCGTGGTTGGCGAGCGTGCAGATCAGGCGGTACTTGCCCGGCCCGAGGCTGATCGTCGTCGTCCCGCTCTGGCCCGGGAAGAGCGTCTTGATGGAGGCGCCGAACTGGCGCACCTCCTCGCCGCTGCGGGGGCGGCGGAAGGCCACGACCTGGAGGTTGTGGGTCAGATGGCCGCGGTCGTGGGCGACGATCGTCACCCGCCCGGCGCGGACCGAGATGCGCTCCGGCGTCACGCGGTACTCGTCGAGGACGACCTCGACGTGGCGATGCCGCGCCCGCTCGTAGGCGAGCTTGCCGCCGCAGCCGGACGCCCCAAGGACGGTCAGCGCGGCGAGGAGCGCGGTGGCACGTCCGCCGGTCATGGCCTTTCGTATGATGGCGCCCCTCATGGGTCGACGCCTCGTCACCTCCGCCGCGCTCGTCGTCGCCGCCGGGACCGCGGTGGCGTGCGGCTCGCAGGGGATCGCGCCGCAGATCGCCAGCCAGCCGGAGAGCATCCGCAACGGAGCGCAGGTCTTCTCCGAGCGCTGCTCGGGGTGCCACACGCTCGACGTGGTCGGGGCCGAGGGGACGACCCTCAACGTCCGCCAGCGCGAGCACACCGACGGCCCCAACTTCAACGTCCGCAAGGAGCACGTGCCCGACGTGCTCTACGCGATCCGCAACGGCGGCTTCTCGGGCGCGATCATGCCCGAGAACATCGTGGCCGGGAAGGACGCCGACGACGTCGCCGCGTTCCTGGCCAAGTACTCGGGACTGAAGAGCAGCGGCTCGATCCCGGGCACCGCGAGCCAGCGCCAGCAGCCGTCGCAATAGCCGCGTGCTCGACCTCAGGCTCATCCGCCGCGATCCCGACGCGGTGCGGGCCGCCCTGGCCAGGCGCGATCCGCAGCTCGCCGCGCGCGTCGACGAGCTGACCGACCTCGACGCGTCCTGGCGCGAGGCGACGGCGGCGTCCGAGCGCCTGCGCGCCGAGCAGAAGGCGGCGTCGGAGGGCATCGCCGCGGCCAAGCAGGCCGGCGAGGACGCCGGCGACGCCATCGCGCGGATGCGCGACGTCTCGGCCCAGGTCAAGGCGCTGGGCGATCGCGCGCGCGCGGCCGAGGAGGCGCTCCAGGCGGTGCTCGTCGGGCTGCCCAACCTCCCCGACGAGACGGCCGCCGACGAGGATGCCGTCGTGCGCGAGGTCGGGGAGGCCGGGCGCACCGGCGCCGACCACCTCGAGCTCGCCGGCGAGCGCATCGACATGGAGCGCGGCGCGCGGCTGTCGGGCTCGCGCTTCGCCTACCTGCGCGGCGACCTCGTGCTGCTCGAGTTCGCGCTCGTGCGCTGGGCGACCGAGAAGCTCATGGGGCACGGCTTCGAGCCGGTCATCCCGCCGGTCCTGGTGCGCGAGGAGGCGCTGTACGGGACCGGCTTCCTGCCCGACACCGAGCAGCAGATCTACCGGCTCCCCGACGACGACCTCTACCTCGTCGGCACCTCCGAGGTCGCGCTGGCCTCGCTGCACGCCGGCGAGATCCTCGACGAGCTGCCGCTGCGCTACGCCGGCTTCTCGTCGTGCTTCCGGCGCGAGGCCGGCGCCGGCGGCAAGGACACGCGCGGCATCTTCCGCGTGCACCAGTTCGACAAGCTCGAGATGTTCTCGTTCGTCGAGCCCGACGCCTCGCGCGACGAGCACGAGCGCCTGCTCGCGATCGAGGAGGAGATCCTGCAGGAGCTCGGCATTCCCTATCGCGTCGTGAACATCGGCGTCGGCGACCTCGGGTCCAGCGCGGCGAAGAAGTACGACTGCGAGGCGTGGCTGCCCGGGCAGGGCCGCTACGGCGAGGTGACCTCGACCTCCAACACCACCGACTTCCAGGCCCGGCGGCTGCAGATCCGCCACCGGCCGCAGGAGGGCGCGCGGCCGGAGGTCGTGCACACGCTCAACGGCACCGCGGTGACCTGGCGGCACATGATCGCCCTGCTCGAGAACGGCCAGCGCGACGACGGCTCGGTCGAGCTGCCCGGCGTGCTGACCGCGTACGGCGCGCCGGCTATCCTGCCGGCGCCCGCACCGCGCTGAGCGCGGCCTCGCGCGTGGCGTGGATGTCGAAGGTCGCGTCCAACCGCGTGATCTCGAACAGCCGCAGGACGGTGGGGTTGGTGCACACCAGCGCCATCCGCCCACGCTGACGCGTCACGCGCCGCAGCCCGTTGAGCAGGACGGACAGGCCCGTGGAGTCGATGAACTCCACGGCGCTGAGGTCGAGCACGACGGCGGTCTTGCCGCGGCCGATCGCGTCGTCGAGCAGGAGGCTGAAGCGCGGCGCGGTCGAGACGTGGATCTCGCCCCCGATGGCGATCAGGTGCGTACGTTCGTCGAGGTCTTCCTCCGACAGCTCGAACTGGGGCTCGGCGAACGCCACGGGACGTTGCTACCCGACCGGGTGGGCCACTGTCAAACCGGCCGGTGGCGACGGGGGGCCGCGGCGACGGCCGCGCTGCGCAGCAGCGGCAGCACGTCCTCGCCCAGCTCGCTCAGCACGTAGCGTTGCGCCGGGCGGCCCCGCGAGCCGAACGAGCGCCGGCCGATCGGCCGCAGCAGCCCGGCGTTGGCGAGGAGCTGCAGGTGGTGGCGCATCGTCGTGGCGGGGATCGCGTCGCGCTCCATGAAGGCCACGTCGGCCGCGGCGAGCGGATCGTCGGCCACCGCGAACGCCCGCAGCGCGCTGATCCGCAGCGGATGCGCGAGCACCCGGAACGCCCGGGCGAGATCGGCGTCGGTGTGCGAGCTGTAGTCGCGGCGGGTGAGCCGCACGATGGGTGATCCTGCCACGGCGCCGCCGGCGACACCCGGAGCGCAACCGTTCTTGCGCCGGACGGTCGAGTGGGCGCGCCGAGCGGAGGGGGCGGGATTCGAACCCGCGGTCCGCTTGCACGGACTCCGGTTTTCAAGACCGGTGCATTCGACCACTCTGCCACCCCTCCGGGAGGGCACCCTAGCGCCGCGCCGGCGCCGCTCGCGGGCGTCAGCGCGCCGTCCGCGGAACGGCCGGGCGAAGGGCCCCACGGCTACACTGCGCAGACCCGGGAGAGGTGGCCGAGTGGCTGAAGGCACTCGCCTGCTAAGCGAGTATGGGGTTTAGAGCCCCATCGCGGGTTCGAATCCCGCCCTCTCCGTCCGCACCGCCCACCCGACGCCCGGCCGATACACTCGGACGTCGCCGCGACGCGGCCCCGCGCCCGTAGCTCAGCTGGATAGAGCGTCGGTCTACGGAACCGAAGGTCACAGGTTCGAATCCTGTCGGGCGCGCTACAAACCTCCTGGAAACGGGAGGTTTTTTCTTGTCCGCAGAGTACCACGGCCGTTCTTTCTCCCGAGTCTTTCTCCCGAAACCGGCACGGGACGAGGTTCGCGAAAGTGGCCGATCTGCGGCTGTTTTTGGTCCTGCTGGGACATCCCACCCGCCTCCAGCTGTTCGAAGTCCTGGCCAACGGGCCGCGCTCGGTCACCGATCTCGCGCGCATCCTCGACGTCGAGCACCAGCTCGTCTCAAAGCACCTCTCGGAGCTGCTTCGCTGCGAAGTCGTCGTGCGCCGCCAGGAGGGGAACTTCGCGCTCTACTCGCTCCCCGACGCGCTCACGCTGAA